>JAYVRY010000037.1:0-8477 GCA_043775845.1 Acidobacteriota bacterium | reverse complement strand
GTAACCGCAGGGACCTTGTGCTCCAGGCTCTGGAAGCCGAGCCCGCCTCGGCCCAGGAACTGGAAGACATTCATAAGTTGTTGAAGGAAGCCCAGGGGAGGACCCGATGAACGACCTCGCATCCATCCCCTTGTTGCAGGCCGTGGGTTGGACCTTGCTCCACAGTCTCTGGGAGGGCGCGGTCCTGGCCCTGCTGGCGGCTCTGGCGCTGCGGTTGGCGCGGCATCGTTCGGCCGAACTGCGTCATACCATCGCCTCCTGGTCCTTGGCCTTGCTCCTGCTGGGGAGTGTCCTCACCCTCGTGTGGGTCTACCGTGGCCATGATCCCGTTTCCACGTTTGGGGCCCTTACCATCGCTCCCCTTTTTGATGGCAAGGCTGAAAGCGCCTGGTTGCCCAGGCTCCATATGGCGTTGGGTCCTTGGATCCCCTGGCTCTTTGCGGGTTGGGTGCTGGGTTTCACCTTCAAGCTGGTGCAGCTCGGACGGGCCATGGCGTGGCTCTATGGCCCCTGCCTGGGCAGCATCGAACCCCCACCCGCGCGATGGCTGGCCAGGTTCGAGTCGCTCCAGCAACGCATGAAGATCGGCCGCTCTGTTCGTCTGGGCTTATCCGACCAGGTGGATTCTCTGATGGCATTGGGTTGGCTGAAACCGGTGGTGCTCATTCCGACCTCAGCCCTGCTGTCCCTCACGCCAGAGGCCCTCGAGGCCGTACTGATTCATGAACTGGAACATGTCCGACGTGGGGATTTCCTGGCGAATGTCCTCCAGACTTTCGCTGAGGCCCTGCTGTTCTACCATCCCGCCGTCTGGTGGCTCTCCCGGCGCATCCGCCAGGAGCGCGAGCACGCTTGCGATGACGCAGCCGTGCAAGCCTGCGGCGATCCGATCCTTTACGCCTCCGCCCTCGCCCGGCTGGAGGAACTCCGAGCCCATGCATACCCCATTCCCGATCTGGCCCCTGCGGCCAGTGGAGGTCGACTCATGTCCCGCATCCAACGTCTTCTCCGGCCACGCGCCATCAGCGGCTTTGCCTCCCCGGCGGCCGCCTTCATCCCCGCCTTCCTGCTTGTAGCCGCCATGGGTGCCGCAGCCCTCTCGGCCCGACCAGCCACCGAAACCATACCCCAGGAACCAGTGAAGACCTCATCGGCGGATCCACTTGGTGGTGACGCCACAGTGGAGATCATCACCAAGGCACCCGAGGGCCCGCAATCAGCGAAAAAGCCCGCCTCACGGACCTCGGAGCCGGTGGAAATGGAATTCAACCGCATCCGAATCACCAAACAACCCATTCCCCCGGCCTATCCTGCCGCTGCCAAAGAAGCGCGGATCCAAGGCACCGTGGTGGTGGTCATCACCATCGATGAAGAGGGCAAAGTCTCAGGCGCCAAAGCGATCTCTGGTCCAGAAGAATTGCATGAGTGTGCTGTGGATTACGCTAAGGCCTGGACATTCAAGCCGGCCATGGTGAAAGGCAAACCCGTGGCGGCCCGATTCAAGCTGACCATGCCCTTCAGGTTGCGCTAAAGCTGGTTTTCATGGCCGGGTAGTACATCTGTCCACCCGGCCATGAAGCCTTTTCTGACATCACTTTCGTGTCGCTGCTCATTCGAGGTTGCTGGTGAATCCTTGCCTGAAATGGCTCCTGCCCATGGTGCTGCTGAGCCTGGGGGCCTGCCAAAAGCCACAAACCGATGTCTGGCCCTCCCGGGTGAACACCGCCCTGGCGGGACAGACGCAGGTACTGTCCGCCGATGAACGGGCCGATTTCGAGGCGGGTTTTCGGGATGGCGCCGCCATGGTGAACCAGGCGCTGAAAGCCGGGGTGAGACCTTACCGACCGGTGTTGAATCACCAGGCAGCCCCACCGCGTTGGCTGGGAGCCGTGCCCGAGGGTGTGCAGATGGAAGCCTTCACGCCCGTAACTGAAGTCGACGCTGAAACGGGATTGTTGCTGCATTCCGCCACCGACGTGAAGGGTCAAGCCTTTGCCCGGGGGCAGGCGCAGGGTTTCACCTGGGCCCTCTCGGCCATCGGTCAGACCTTGGTACGGCCTGTTCCAGAACTGCAGGTTCCCAGCGCCTGGGAACCCTTCCATCGGCCCCAAAACGGCCAGGATCTCGATGGGGGTGACAAGGCCATCAGCCTGCTCTGGGCACCGGGGCACCTGGCCTGGTCCTGGAAGGAACACGGGTTCCCAGAGCGTCGGACCTGGCGCGTATGGGCGGATGACGCCGCTCCGGCCTGGATCGGGGCCAGTCCCCAGGCCCTCTGGGTCGAACCCAAGGGTGGCCCGGCCCTGGCGCTGGATCTGGAATCCGGAGGCATCCTGGCGGTTCGTCCGGCGGTGCCACACGCGCCATTACCTGTCAGTGCCCTGGAGCGCTACCAGGATGACATCCTGAAGGAATACAACGCGCCTGTCTTTCAGCAGAAACTGGCGGCCTTGCGGAAGTCGGCGGACTCCGGTGCGGAGGCCGACCTGCTGGCCGTGGCCCGTTACCTCAGCGGGATGGGCGACCAGGCCGATCGTGAGTCGTTCACCTGGTATCTGAAGGCCGCAGAGAAGGGCAGTGCGGAAGGCATGCTTCAGGTCGGCACCCTGTTGTTCCATGGCAAGACCGTGGCCGCTGACAAGGTGGCGGCCAGGAGCTGGCTGGAACGCGCCATCAAGGCGGGTCAACCCGAGGCTCAGGAGGTTCTGGACATGCTGTTCGAGGGAGCGCAGTAACCTCGATTTTCAAGGATTCGAGGCTGGCTTCCCGGGAAGGGGATTCCCGTTTTGGACTGACCTCTGGTAACCGTTGCGTCTGCCCCTGAGGCGCGGCCATGCTCGTTCCACATTCCGAGGTGATGAAATGGCTTTGACGGTGGACGGCATTTTTGCGCTCATGCCCGAACTCTTCGTACCGGAAAAGGCGCAGGGCCTGTCGGTGTCGGTCTACTACCAGGTGACGGGCGAAGGCGGTGGCGATTACGCCTGCCTCATCGAGAACGGCGCCTTCTCTCTGAAGCGGGAAGCCAAGCCCGATGCCACCTCCGTGGTGGTCATCGGCGCCGAGGATTGGATCGCGCTGAACGAGGGCAAGCTCGATCCCATGCAGGCCTTCATGACCGGCAAGCTGAAGGGCACCGGCGACCTGGGCCTGCTCCAGAAATTCCCCAAGTTCTTCAAGAAACCCCAGAAACAGGGCGGCCCCGTCAAACCCCTCAGGGAACTCGTGCCTGCGCGTCTGGCCCTGGCTGGAGCCGGGCTCAAGGTGAGCATTGGCGCTGACAGCTGGGGGCCCAGCGATGAGGTGGCCGCAGAGGTGGCGGGTGACGAGGCCACCGTGCGGGCCCTGGTGTGCGGCCTCTCGGATCCCGGTCCGGCACTATTGGGCGGTCAGATCCGGTTTTCCGGTGACATGGCAGTGCTGCGCAAGGCCTGGAAGACCTGGTCTGCGGAACCCGAGATCACCTACCCTGACACCCCCGGCGGCAAGGCCCTGGCAACCTTGCGGAAACGTTACAAAGGCGGCGCCACCGGCCTGCTGGAAGTGAAGGTGGATGGTGTGCCCTACCGCCTGGACTTCAGACTCGATTCCCTGACAGTTCGGCCCGGTGAGCTTGAGGGTGGTGCAGCATTGGGCATCACGGATGCGGACTTCGCAGCCCTCAACGCGGGCAAGCTGAACCTCGTGGCGGCCCTGCTGGGCGGCACCATCACGGTGCGCGGCGACATGAGCAAGGTGGCGGCCTACACCGCCCACTTCGATGCGGATGTGAACCCTGCCCAGGGGCTTCTGGAATCCATGCCCGAGCGGTTCAATGCTGAAAAAGCCGGTGATTTGGAAGCTTGCGTGGGCTACCAGATTGACGACATGGGCTACACATTGCTAATCCGAAACGGCTGCTGCATGGTCTTCCCGCGCCTCCTGAAGCCCTGTGATACGCTCCTCAAGGCGAAGGCTGATGACTTCGTCGCCATGAGCACCGGAACGCTGAACGCCCAGGAGGCTTTCATGACCGGCAAGATCCAGATCGAGGGTGACCCGTTGCTCATGCAGAAGGTGGCCAAGAGCTTCAAAAGGCCGGAGGCCTAGGATCTATGCCAAGGGGAACTGCCCGCAAACCCACTGAATCGCCCGAGGCGGAAGCCGAGACGAGCATGGTGCGGCTGGCGAAGGCGGTCCCCACGCTTGAGAAGTCGGCTCCTGCCTCGGAACCCGAAGACGTCGACAATGGCCTGCCCTGCAGTGGCCGCTGTGGCCGCTGCGACTACGACCCCTGCCGACTGCACGCGCCGATTTAATCAGGCGCCTTCCCAGAGTTCCCGTAACCGCTGGTAGCCTGCCCGGCTCACGGGCAGGCGGGTGCCGTCGCGCAGGATGGCGTCGCGGTGTTCCTTGGTGTCTTGTTCTACTCGAACAAGACGGTCGAGGTTCAGAATGTAACTGCGGTGGATGCGAATGAAACGGCTGGAATCGAGCTGCGTTTCCAGGCTGGCCAGGGTCTGCTGCTTGAGCAGGTTCTTGCCCTCGGTGCGCAACAGCACGTAGTCATCCTGGGCCTGCATCCAGTCCAGGCGCTCAAGGTGCACCACGGTCACCTTGGGACCGTCCTTCACCACGATGCGCTCCAGGGGCTTGCCCTGGCGGGCCGAGCTGGCGAGTTCCACGGCCGGGGTAACCGGGGTGGAGACCGGCTGGGCCGATTGCAGGGCCCGGGCCTTGGCCAGGGCCGCATCGAAACGCTCCTTCGAGAAGGGCTTCAATAGGTAATCCACCGCATGGGCTTCGAAGGCTCGCAGGGCGTGCTGATCATAGGCCGTGACGAAGACCACGGCGGGCCGCTTGCCCTCGGCCTCGAGCAGCTCCAGGACTTCGAAACCATCCAGCTTGGGCATCTGGATGTCCAGGAAGATGAGATCCGGCTGGTGCTGGGCCGCGGCCTTGATGGCTTCGAAGCCGTTGGCACACTCGGCCGCCACTTCCACATCGGGGTGCGCCAGCAGATGTTCCCGCACCACGGCACGGGCCAGATCCTCGTCATCAATGACCAAAGCTTTCATGGCTCGATCTCCAAAGGGAATACCAGGGTGACGCGATGGGTGCCGTCCTGCACGCCGGCCTCGAAGCGGGCGCGGTTGCCGAAGCGGCCCAGGAGGCGTTGGCGGACCTGCCGGAGGCCGATGCCCAGCCCCTGGGGGACCGGTGCATCCTCATCCAGGGGATTGTTCACGTTCAGGATCACGTGCCCCTCCACCACCTCGGCGGCCACCAACAGCGTGCCCCCCTCGGGCAGGGCCGCAATGCCATGCTTGATGGCATTTTCCACCAGGGGCTGGAGCAGAAGGGTGGGGAGCAGGGCCGGTTCGGCAGCGGGATCCACGGCCCAGTGCAGTTTGAGCCGCGCCCCAAAGCGGATTTGTTCGATGGCCAGGTAGGCCTTGGCCAGTTCCAGTTCTTCCCGCAGGGCCACCAGACGACGCTCGCCCAGGCCCAGGCTGCGGCGCAGGAAGTCGGACAGCAGCACGCACATCTCCCGAGCCCGGGCCGGATCCACCGCCGTGAGGGCCGACAGGGAATTGAGACTATTGAAGAGAAAGTGCGGATTCAACTGAGCACGAAGGGCCTTAAGCTCCGATTCCTGGGCCAGCAGCTGCAACTCGGCGCCCTTTCGTTCCGCCTCGATGGCACGCTCCTGGGCCAGCATGAGGTAGCTGAGGGCCACCGAGGCCAGGTAGAGCAGGATACCCAGGGCGGTCAGCACAGGCAGGGCGGTGCCCACCCGCTGGGGCAGGGCGCCCAGGCCCGGAACCCAGGCCAGCATGCGCGAGAGGATCCACGCGAGGCCGGACCAGAGCCCACCCATGAGCACCGCCGCCATGCCCCAGGCGGCGCCATGGGCCCCAAGGCCATCCACCGTCCGGCCCAGAGGGAGGGCCCGGCAGAGGAACCATGCCGACAGATAGAGCAGTGCGGAAAGGAGACAGAGGGGCACCGCCAGGGCGATGGCCTCGGCCCAGCTCCAGTCCTGGCTGCGGGCGATGCCCGTGAGCAGCAGCATGATAGGGGCCCACCCCAGGAGGTAGGCCCCCAACCGCGCCCGGCTGGCCAGGAGTGGATGCATCAGGCTTTCACTTCCGTTCCCCCGAACAGGATCATGCCGGTCACCACCAGACGGGGACGGCCTTCGGAAGGGCCAGGACCGTGGTGGGTGCTGTCATTCAGGGCACCGAACATGGCCGTGGCACGGTTGACCACTTCCCACCCCTCGGGAATGCGAATCTCCCCACCGCCGAAGAGGACGAAGACATCGATGCGGGCCTGGCCGTTCTCGATGACCGCATGTCGGAGATCCGCCTCGAAGCCGCCGAAGATGGCCGTCAACTCGCCACCCTTGAAGGACTGGCTGGCCATGCGCCGCTTGAAGCCGCCGAAGATGGCTGTGCCCTGGAGGAAGTCCTCGGAATGAGCCAATTCAGGCGGCACACCGCGGTTCTGTTTGAGGGCCTTGGTGACGATGAGGATGCCCACAGCCACCACCAGCATGGGGGCCAGCGCCTCGCTCATGCGGCCCCGGGCGAAGGAGAAGAGCAGCAGGAAGGCACCGCCAATCACCAGGAACCAGCCACCCATGCCGCCGTTGTTACCTTCCTGGCGGATCTTGGCGAAGCCCATGGCCACGAGCACCAGGGGCCAAAGCTTGAAGATGGTGTGAGCTTCGATGAGGCCCAGGTTGTCGAGGGTGAGCACCAGGCCCGCCACGATGATGGCCACGCCGACCACCAGCTTGGGGCTGAAGGGACTGGGGGCCTTGGGTTCGTCGAGGGGGTTCATGGTTTCACCGTCGTGGATTCAGTTTCAGGATCACCGGAAAGGGGGGCGTTTGGCGATGGGCGTCCCTGCTTTGACTTCTTGATGCGCTTGGGCTGTGGAAAGATGGCGCGCAGCGTGACAATGATGCCGCCCCAGACGAGGAAGCTCGGCCACCACCGTTCCAGCAATCCCCAGGGGCCGAACTGGGAGATGAACCCGGCGGCAGCGAACATCAGCCAGACATGGCCGCGCAGGCTGAGGATGCCGTCCTGGACCAGCCGGGCCAGGCCGAAAGCCGCCAGGGCCAAAGGCCACCAGGTGAGCAGGTGCCAGGCGTCGTACCAGTGGAGGCTGTCCGCCATGAGGATTAAACCCAGGGCGATCACTGTGAGGCCGAAGACCAGTTTCGTGGAGAAGAGGGGGGTGCGTTCCTGGGGGTTCATGAGCGGTGGTCCTTTCTGGCTGATCCAAAGGGAATGACATAGGCCAGGGAGGGCAGCCACAACGCCAGCCACCACCAGGGGCTAGAGGTGAACCATCCGACGTGGACCATGTGACATTCCTCCCGTGTGACCAAGCTACGGGGGTCCCTGCGCGTTTTCGGTCAGGGATCGGCGAATGACGGGCCAGCATCGGTGAGTGGTCATTCCCAGTGAATGACGCCGCCGCGACTGCGTTCCCGCCAGGCGTGCTCCATAGCCGGAACCAAGTCCGGAGGGCATTCGAAGCGCAGGATGGCCAAGTCGCCCTCGAAGGCTTGATCCATGGCTGCGGCGCCCGGAAAAGCGCCCAGTAAGGCGAAAGGCAAGTGAGCCTGAGCGGCGGGCACGCGGATCTCACCGGCGCAGAGGATACGGACTTCCTCCCAAGAACCTGCGGCATCGGCTTCCGCCAGAGCACCCTGAACCCCCTCGGTGTAGGCGCGCACGAGGCCTCCCATGCCCAGCTTCGTGCCACCGTACCAGCGGATGCAGACAGCGATGAGATCCGTGATCTCCGCACCCTCCAGCACCGCCAACATGGGCCGTCCGGCGGTGCCCGAGGGTTCGCCATCATCATCAGCACCAAAGGCCGACACGGGAACGCCCTCCCGCCAGGCGCTGCAGTGGTGGGTGGCATCGAAGTCCCGCTTGCGCAAGCTAGCCAGCACAGTGGCCCGTTCCGCCGCACCCCGGGCCGGATGCAGCTCCGTGAGAAAGACCGAAGCCTTCTCCCGGAAACGATGAACTACGGACTCGTTCAACCGACGCATGGATTCAGCATGGATACGACCTCGACTCCAAGCAAGAACGGCCCGCAAACGCGGGCCGTTCTCATCTCCGGAACGAAGTTCCGGAGCAATGATCGACTATTTCAACCCATCGATGATCGCGTTGAAGGTGGCGCTGGGCCGCATGGCGGCGCCAGTCTTGGCCTTGTCGGGGTGGTAGTAGCCGCCCATGTCCACTGGCTTGCCCTGGGCGGCGATGAGCTCGCTGTTGATCTTGGCTTCGTTCTCGCCAAGGGCCTGGGCGACCTGGGCGAAGCGGGCTTGGAGTTCGGCATCCTTGGTCTGGGCGGCCAGGGCCTGAGCCCAGTAGAGGGCCAGGTAGAAGTGGCTGCCTCGGTTGTCGATCTGGCCCACTTTGCGGGCGGGGGACTTGTCGTTGTCCAGGAACTTGGCGATGGCC
>JAYVRY010000036.1:0-8501 GCA_043775845.1 Acidobacteriota bacterium | reverse complement strand
TCGAGGCGACTCCCGAGGCTGCTCCCACCACCACCGAAGCCTAGCTGCTCCGATTTATGGGACGGGCCGATCCATCGGCCCGTCCTTCTTTTTTGTGTGCTCCAAATCCCGGCGTTGCCGGGATTTGGAGATAGCCGAAAAGGTGGACCATGCTCGACCAACTTGAAGCCGTCGAAGCCCGCTTCCAGGAAGTGGAGTCGCAGCTCCAGGACCCGGCCGTGGTGTCGGATCCCAAACGCCTGCGGGAGCTGTCCAAGCTCCGGGCGGAGCTGGAGCCTGTGGTGCTGGCCTTTCAGACCCATCGCAACCTGATCAAGCAGTTGGAAGAGGCCGAGTCCATCCTGGGCGACAAGTCCATGGATGCAGAGTTCCGCGAGATGGCCGAGATGGAGATCCCAGACCTGAAGAAGGCCATCGCCGAGGGCGATGCGGAGATCAAGCGGCTGCTCATCCCCAAGGATCCCGCCGACGCCAAGAACGTGATTCTCGAGGTCCGCGCCGGCACCGGTGGAGAGGAAGCCGCGCTTTTCGCCGCAGAGATCTTCCGTATGTACATCCGCTTCGCGGAGCGCCGGGGTTTCAAGGTCTCCGTGCTGGATGAGAGCGACGCTGATGCAGGCGGCCTCAAGGATGCCACGGCGGAAATCCAGGGCGAGGGCGCCTACAGCCTTTTCCGCTTCGAAAGCGGTGTGCATCGGGTGCAGCGGGTGCCCAAGACCGAGACCCAGGGCCGCATCCACACGTCTGCCTGCACCGTGGCGGTCATGCCCGAGGCCGAGGAGGTGGACGTTGAGATTCACCAGAAGGACCTGCGCGTCGATACCTTCTGCTCCGGTGGCAAGGGCGGTCAGAGCGTGAACACCACCTATTCGGCCGTGCGCCTCACGCACCTGCCCACCAATACTGTCGTGCAGTGCCAGGATGAGCGCAGCCAGATCAAGAACATGGCCAAGGCCATGACTGTCCTGCGCAGCCGCATTCTCCAAAAGGCCCAGGACGAAGCCGATGCGGTCCATTCGGCCATGCGCAAATCCCAGGTGGGCAGCGGTGATCGCAGTGAGAAGATCCGCACCTACAACTTCCCCCAGGGCCGTGTCACCGATCACCGCATCGGCGTGACCATCCACCAGATCGACACCTTCATGGGCGGCAACATCGAGCCCATCATCGAGCCCCTTCGTGCGGCCTTCGAGGCAGAGCGGCTACAGGCCTTGGAGGCCTGAAGGCTTTTCACTCTTACATCTGCCATTCAACGCAAAATCGGGAGGCTACGCCTCCCGATTTTGATATCGATCCGCTAAAAGCGGATCGTGGGGAACTACTTCCGGAGGGTGACTTTTTCCGGTGTCGTGAGGCTGAAGGAGACGGGCTTGCCGGAGGGGATGCGGATGATCGTATCGGCGGTCCCGGCGGCCACGGCGGTGCCTGCGGCGGCGCCGATGGCAGCTCCTCCCAGGGCGTGATCGTTCTTGTGGTTCTTGTCGGAGAGGATGCCGATGAGGGCGCCCAGGGCTGCGCCACCACCGATGTACTTGGCGTTGCGCTCGCCCTTGGCGGTGGCCACCACCA
The DNA here is from genome assembly GCA_043775845.1 of Acidobacteriota bacterium. GTDB lineage: Bacteria > Acidobacteriota > Holophagae > Holophagales > Holophagaceae > Geothrix. The sequence goes on along the minus strand of JAYVRY010000036.1, from coordinate 6,932 downwards.
CATGGGTATCGGTATCGATGCCCACGCCCGCGATCTCCGTGAGGCGGATGCCCAGGGCGCCTTGGCCATTGCTCAGGCGGCCCGCAGCGGCACTCTGGGTGATGACACCCCGGGCGGTGCTGCCAGCGCTCCAGACGAGCTTGCCATCCTGGACCACGTCAGCGGCCAGGGTGCCTTCCCACGCATCACCCGCCTGATCTTTTTCGGTGGTGAGTTCCCGGGCCAGGGTGATGTCGAGCTTGGTGCCGGTGGGGACTTCCACCACGATGGGCTTGGCGGATTCCTTGGGGGCCGGGGACTGGGCCAGGGTAAGGGCCTCCTGCTTCTTGTTCTCGGCGCGCTTCTTCGCATCGGTGACCTGGCGCTCCAGGGCCTTGACCTGGGACTTGGTGAGGTGTTCCGCATCGTCTCCGGTGGCCTTGCCTGATTTGGCATCCGCCAGCTGCTGCTCGAGCTGGGTGACCTTGGCATCGGCGGCCTTGGCGGCTTCCTCGGCCTGGATGGTGGCCTCGCTCTTGCGGTTGCAAGCAAGCGTGAAGCAAAGGGCTGCCGCGAGGGCGAGGTGGGGTAGGGTGGAACGCATGGGACCTCCTGAAGTTCGTTGAGCGTGCCGTATAGTATGGCATCCCTCCAGGGATTCCAAGATGGCTCAACCCAACCTCAACTCCCGCGGCGAATCCGTCCTGCGCACACTCATCGAGACCTACCTCGAGGAGGGCGAACCCGTGGGTTCCCGGTTGCTGGCCAAGCGCTATCCCGAGCCCCTTTCCAGCGCCACCATCCGGAACGTGCTGTCGGATCTCGAGGACGAATCCATGGTGGCCCAGCCCCATACCTCGGCCGGTCGAATCCCCACGGAGCGTGCCTATCGCTACTACGTGGACCGGTGGCTGACGTCGATGCCGCTGGATCCTCTCCTGGAGGGACGCCTCGCCGGGACCCTGGATGGCATGGATCTGGATCCGGAGGCCTGGGCCCGCCACGCCAGCCGCACGCTGGCCGAAGTCATGGGCGGCGTTTGCGTGGCCCTGCCCCTGCCGCTCACCCAAAGCCGGCTGGTGCGGCTGGAATTCATTGCCGTGTCGCCCGGAAGGCTCGTGGCGGTATGGGTGGGCAGCCTGGGGGAGGTGGAACACCGCCTCATGGACAATCCCTGGAACCATTCCGAAGCCTTGCTGGTGGAGCTGGGCAATTATGCCACCAGCCAGTTCGCGGGCCTGACCCTGCCGGAGATGCGGCTGCGCTTGCTGGATGCGCTGCGGGTGGGCGCCCAGGAGGGCGAATCCATCCGCCGCCGCCTGCAGGAACTGGCCGCCCGCTGGCCCGAGGATCCTGGGGCCGCCGACCCGCCCATTCTCATGTCGGGTCTGGGCCAACTGGGTGGGTTGCCGGAGTTCGAGGATGTGGCCCGGTTCCGGGATCTGGTGGCTGCCTTCGAGGAGCATGGCCGACTGGCCCGCCTCCTGAATGCCTTTGCGGGCCGGGCCTTCGAGGATGTCCAGCTGCTGCTCGGCACCGAGAATCCCTTTTTCGATGCCTGGCCGCTGGCCACAGCCGTAAGAACCGTGGCTCTGGGCCCAGCCGGGTTCGTCACCTTCGCTCTGGTGGGCCCCCTCCGCATGGACTATGGGCGGGTCATGGGGGGCCTCCAGTGGTGGTCCCGGCAGGTCCAGATGCGGCAGGGCAGGCCCTAAACGATTCCCGGCTCTTGCGACAAGTGCTTATACTGCTGCGATGCCTAACGATGCGCCCCAGCCGCCGGATGCCAGGTCGGATTCCCCCCAGGGAGATCCAGAAGATCTTTTGGATCTCAATCTTGATGACAGCCTGGAGGGCGACCTTCAGGCTGTGGCCGATGAAGTGGCCTCGGGATACCACACCCAAGCCTTGCCCGACCTGGACCGTTCGGATCGATCCGATCTGGAAGTCGGCCTTGATGGCAAGGTGGACCTGGAATCAGCCCTGACCGAAGCCGAGCATCAGATGGAAGACCTGCTCCGTCGCGAGGCGGAGTTGATGGACCAGCAGCGCCGTCTGGCGGCGGACTTCAACAACTTCCGCAACCGCGCCCAGCGCGACATCGCCCTGGCCGTGGAGCAGGCTGAGCGCAGGATCCTGCTGGAGATGCTGCCCGTGCTCGACAACTTCGAACGGGGCCTGAGCGCTTCCTACCAGGATGTGGAATCCTTCCGCTCCGGAGTTGAGCTCATCCGCAAACAGTTCATCGAAGCCATGCGCAAGCTCCACGTCGAAGCGCTACCCCTCCAGGTGGGCGATCCCTTTGATGCCTTGAACGCGGAAGCGCTCACCACCTTCACGGACCCGAACCTGCCAGATGGTGCCGTGTCGGCCATCTACGAACGGGGATTCACGTTGAAGGGCCAACTCCTTCGGGCCGCCCGCGTGGTGGTCAATCGGCTCCAGGATTCGGGAATTTCCTAGGCCACTTCAACGCTTGTGCTGGATGCATCCTCGAGTTGTCAGTACGATGAACGAACGAAATTCTCCGGAGTTCCACCCATGGCAGGCAAACTGATCGGCATTGATCTCGGCACGACCAACAGTTGCGTCTGCGTCATGGAGGGTGGGGATTCCCGGGTTATTCCCAACCGGGAAGGCAGCCGTACCACTCCGTCTGTGGTGGCCTTCACCGACAAGGGCGATGTCCTGGTGGGCCACATCGCCAAGCGCCAAGCCGTGACCAATCCACAGCGCACCCTGTTCGCCGTGAAGCGCCTCATCGGCCAGCGCTTCCAGTCTCCGCGCGTGCAGGGCGCCATCTCACGCCTGCCCTTTCCGGTGGTGTCTTCGCCCAATGGCGATGCCTGGCTGCGGGTGGGCGAGCGCGACTACGCTCCGCCCGAAGTGTCGGCCATCGTGCTCCGCTCCCTGAAGCAGGCGGCCGAGGCGTTTCTCCATGAAGAAGTGACCGACGCGGTGATCACCGTCCCCGCCTACTTCGACGATGCCCAGCGCCAGGCCACCAAGGACGCAGGCAAGATCGCAGGCCTGAATGTGCAGCGCATCATCAACGAGCCCACGGCTGCCGCCCTTGCCTACGGCTTCAACAAGAAGAACGTGAAGCAGATCCTGGGCATCTACGACTTCGGCGGTGGCACCATCGACTTCACCCTCATGGAAATGAATGATGGTGTCTTCGAAGTGCTGGCCACCAGCGGCGACACCTTCCTGGGCGGTGAGGACATCGACCAGGCCATCCAGAACTGGCTGGTCCAGCAGTTCCGGGAAAAGACCAACATCGATCTCACCGGCGACCGCATGGCCCTCCAGCGACTGAAGGAAGCCAGCGAAAAGGCCAAGTGCGAACTCTCCACGCTGGATCGCGTGGAAATCCGCCTGCCCTTCATCGCCCAGGGACCCACCGGCCCCCAGCACCTGGAGGCCACGCTCACCCGCGAGCAGCTGGAGGCCATGGTCAAGGATCTGGTCGATCAGACCCTCACCCCCATTCGGGACGCGCTGGAGCAGGGTGGCAAGACCCCCAAGCAAGTGGATGAGATCATCCTCGTGGGCGGGCAGACCCGCATGCCGCTGGTGCAGCGGCTGGTGCGCGACTTCTTCGGCAAGGAGCCGAACCGCAGCATCAACCCCGATGAAGTGGTGGCCATCGGCGCCTCCATCCAAGGTGCCGTGCTCAAGGGCGACATCAAGGACCTGGTGCTGCTCGACGTGACCCCGCTCAGTTTGGGTATCGAGACCCAAGGCGGCGGCTTCGTGAAGATCATCCAGCGCAACGCCACCATCCCCCTCCGGGATGCCCGCACGTTCACCACCGTCACGGACAACCAAAGCCGGGTGGAGATCCACGTCCTCCAGGGCGAGCGCGAGCTGTCCGAGCACAACAAGAGCCTGGGGCGCTTTGACCTCATCAACCTGCCCCCGCTGCCCAAGGGCGTGCCGCAGATCGAAGTGGCCTTCGACATTGATTCCAACGGCATCGTGACGGTTTCGGCCCGGGATCTCATGACCGGCCTGGAACAGAGCATGAGCATCCGGCCCAGCTCCGGACTCTCCGAGCTGGAGATCCAGCGGATGATCCGCGAGGCCATGGCCAATGTGGAAACCGATGTGAAGAAACGGGACGCCCTCAAGTACATCGCCTCGGCCGAGGGCCTGATCTTCTCCTGCGATAAGAGCTTCATCGAATGCGGCAAATACCTCACCGATGAACAGCAAACCCTGGTGCGGGACGTGCTCTCCAAAGCCCGCCAAGCCGTGGCTTCCCAGGATTCGGATGCCCTCCGGGCCTGCGAAACCCAGCTGCTGGAAGCCCAGAACCTGCTGACGGATGCCGTGCTGGCCGCCAGTGAAGCCATGATGGCCTCCCTGGATGGGGAAGGTGATGGTGCGGTTCCACCCAATTAAGAATCAGCATCCTCGGCTATCCTGGAAGATCAGGATGGGATGATGAAACGCGACTACTACGAAGTGCTCGGTGTCTCCAAGGAGGCCGGGGCAGATGAACTGAAGAAGGCCTACCGCAAGCTGGCCATGGAACTGCATCCCGACCGCAACCCAGGCAACAAGGAGGCGGAGGAGAAGTTCAAGGAGGCCGCCGAGGCCTACAGCGTGCTGTCGGATGGTGAGAAGCGGAAGGTCTACGACCAGTTCGGCCATGCGGGCCTCGGCGGCTCTGGTGGCGGTGGCCAGCAGTTCCAGTTCGATCCGAACCAGTTCGCGGATTTCGAGGACATCCTCGGCAGCTTCTTCGGGGGTGGGCTGTTTGGCGACCTCTTCGGCGGCGGCGGACGGCGGCGTTCCGGCGGCGAGGAACGGGGCTCCGACCTGCAGTACAACCTCAAACTCAGTTTCCAGGACGCCATCTTCGGCAAGGAAGCCGTGGAGCTGTCCATCCCCCGTCTGGAAGGCTGCGACACCTGTCACGGTTCCGGCTGCGAGGAAGGGACCCGTGCCGAGACCTGCCCCCAGTGCCGCGGCGCAGGGCAGGTGGCCGTGCGCCAGGGGTTTTTCCAGATGCTGGCCCAGTGCCCCCGCTGCTCAGGGCGTGGCCGTGTCATTCCCAAGCCGTGCAAGACCTGCCAAGGCGAAGGGCGGGTGCACAAAAAGTCGAAGGTCAGCTTCAAGGTTCCCGCCGGCGTGGACCGGGGCACCCGTCTTCGCCTACAGAACCAGGGTGAGGCCGGTCGATCCGGCGGCCGCGCGGGGGACCTCTACGTGGTGTTTGATGTGGAACCCGATGCCCGCTACGAGCGCGATGGCAGCGACCTGCACCGGCGCCTGGAAGTCCACTGGCCGCTCTTGGTGATCGGCGGCACCCTCGACGTGGAGACGCCCTACGGTTCCGACAAGGTGAAGCTGGCCGTCGGCACGCCCGCTGATCACGTGGTGAAACTCGTGAATGCTGGGGTTCCCCGGTTGCAGGGCAGTGGCCGGGGTGACCTCTACCTCCACCTCCGGGTGGCCGTGCCGAAAGTCCTCACGGCCGAACAACGGCAGCTCATCGAGCAGCTGCGCGGCAGCCTGGAAGGCGATATGGCCGAAAGCAAGGGCGAGGAGGAAGGCTTCCTGGCCAAGGTGTTCGGATCCGAAAAGGGCAAGAAGAAAAAGCGGAAGTAGGCGAAGTCGTTACCCCGCCAGAATCACCCGCCCCTTGCCTTCCCGCTTGGCGCGGAGCAGGGCGTGGTCGGCCTGTTCGATGAGGTGGCCGGCGCCATCCGCATGTTCGGGGAAGGAGGCCACCCCGGCGCTGAGAGAGACCGTGAGCTGATCGTGGCCCAGATCCAGGGGCTGTTCGCGCAGCACCTGGAGCAGACGCTCGCCCAGCTTGAGGGCGCCCTGGGCGGTGGTGCCGGGCATGAGGATGCAGAACTCGTCGCCCCCGTACCGATAGAGCCGATCGTGGGCGCGGCAGAGGCGCTGGGCCACGCGGGCCACGGACTCCAGCAGGAGGCTGCCCGCCGGGTGCCCGTGGACGGTGTTCACGCGTTTGAGGTCATCCACATCCAGGAAGAGCAGGGCCAGGGGTTCGGACTTGGTGGCCGCAGCCCGCACGGATTGGGGCAGTTCAGCCTCCAGGCAGCGGCGGTTCTGGGCCACCGTGAGGTCGTCCTTGAACGAAAGGGCCCGGCTTTCTTCCAGGTGCCAGGCGTTGAGCAGCAGGGGTTCCATGTCGTCGAAACCGCGCAGGAACCGCTCGGGCGATTCCTTGGGATCCGCCAGCCGCAGGATGCCCAGCTGCTCGGAAGGGGCCAGCAGGAAGGCCTCTCCCTGCCGAACCAGCTCGGCCGCCTCCTGACGGGGCAGGGGGGCTTCGGGGAAGGCACCATCGCCGGCCCGCTGGTAGAAGACATCCTCCCGGCGCAGCCAAATGGCCCCGCCCTGGGCACCGGATAGCCGGATGGCGCGGCTCAGGGCCAGGCGCAGGAGCTCATCCAGCGAGGCCAGGTGCATCATCTGCCGGAGCCAACCTTCGCTGCCCAGATCCCGCTGACGGATGTGGTGCAAGGCTTCCCGGGCGGCATCGAGGGCCCGGTCCTGGAGGAGCACCCACCCCGGCCGCAGGTTCAACACCGCGCTGACTTCTTCGGGCTCCGCCTGCTTCACCCACCAAAGGATTTCGGTGCCATCCACAGGTACCAGCCGCACATCCGGTCGCTCGGCCACCAGCACGAGGGTGCCCTGACCCGGCCCCAGGGTGAGGTCATAGCCCCACTCCGGCAGGGCCGAATGAAGCGCGTCCCCCGAAGGCGAGGGGTGAACTTCCAACCAGTGGATGCGGGGCATGGGACTCCCTAGTAACCAATTCTTCGGCAGGTGGAAGGCTCCCGCATAAGTGTTCCTGTCGAAACTAGCCCAGGGCCGCTTCGAGTCGAACAGCCAGCTGACGCAGATGGGCGGCGAACTGGTCCAGGGTGGGGAGGGATCCTTCTCCCTGGCCGCGCTCGACCCGG
>JAYVRY010000035.1:0-2583 GCA_043775845.1 Acidobacteriota bacterium | reverse complement strand
TCGCCAGGAGGCGATCCATGGGGTCGACCTCCGGCAGGGTCGTGCCCAGGGTCCGGAACTGGCTCAGCAGCACCAGCTGGGCCGAAGGCTCCCCGCGCTGGGGGCCGGCGATGGCCAGGCGGCGGAGATCCGCGGCGGCCCGGTCATCCACCCGGATGGCCACCAGCATGGCGCCGAGGGCCTTCCCGCCGGGTGAGCGCAGCGGCCTCGCCACGGCGTGGTACACCCCGGAGCGCTCCCCCCGCTCCAGGCGGAAGAAGCCGCGGTAGAAGGGGCCAGGATGACCCTCTTCCTTGGCTTCGTCGGGAGCCAGGGCCATCTGAACGACGCCCACGTTGTGGAAATCCTGGTGCATGCCCCGGGCGCTGCCGGCCAGCTGAGCGCCGTCTGGTTTCACCACGATGGCGATTTCTGCGCCCAGCCTGGGGAGGTTGTCGATGAGGGTGTCCGTCAGGCTCGTGGCGGACCCCGTTTCGAGGGCCTGCTCGATGAGCGCCACGTTGCCCGAGTATTGGGTGAAGACATCAAGGCCCGCATCCAGGGACCGGCCCTGCTGCTCGAAGGCCCGTTCCAGGACATAGCCGCTCCCGGAGAGGTTTGTGCTGGCTGTGTTCCTCGCACCTCGCTCGGCCTCGTTGTACGCCACCCAGAGGATGATCGACATGAGCACCAGGATGGCCGCCGCCTGCCTGGAGAAGAATTTCCAGGCCAGCGTCTGGTACCAGCTGATGTTCGCTTGCATGGGGGGCCCCGGTTGACCGGTATACTTGCATCGAATCTACTCTGGAAGCCACGCATGGTTCGATCCCTTGTTTGCAGTCTGGTGGCCCTGGCCGTGGGATTGCCGATATCCGCCGCCGGTGTGCAGGGACTCGTCCAGATCAAGGAGAAGGACGGCCGGCTCCGGGCCTCCCTGGCCGATTGCGTGGCCATGCTCGAACCTATTGAGGCCTCCTTCCCACCGGCGGGGCCCATGAAGCCGATGGCCATTCGCACCGTGGGGAAGCAGTTCCTCCCCCGGGTCGCCATCGTCACGCCGGGGACCGAAGTGGCCTTCCCCAACCTGGACCACATCCTGCACAACGTGTTCAGCGTCACCCAGGGAAACCGCTTTGATACCGGAGCCTACCGGCCCGGGGACGCTCCCAAGGTGCGTGTGACCAACACCGGACTGGTGAAACTCTATTGCAATGTCCACCACCAGATGAACGCCTTCCTGTGGGTGGTGACCACGCCCTTCGCCCAGGTGCTTGACGGCAAGACCGGCCTGCAGTTCGACCAGGTGCCGGCGGGGACCTATCGGCTCCGACTTTGGCATCCGGAAGCGGGCGAGAAGGTTTGGATCGTGACGGTGGGGTTGGGAATCACCCAGGGGACCTGGGAGCTGGAGATCTCGTTTCCCCGGATCGTGCCCCACAAGAACAAGTTCGGCCGGGACTACGCGCCGCCTTCGGATGAGCGGAACTACTGAGTCAGTCCGCCCTCAGAACCGCTTGACCAGGACGACCATAGTACGGGTGACCTGGTAGTCGTCCCTATCCAGGCGCTGCCGCAGGTAGACCAGCGAGGCCACCCAATTGCCAGGTAGCGGCAGTGACAGATCCACCCTGGGGCCCCGGGCGCTACGGTAGAACCACCACTCGTCCCCGTTGAGGGGGTAAAGGGTGCCCGTGGAGGAGAGCCGCTGCCAGGTGAAGGCAAGCTCGGGCCAATAAACCCGTTCCCGGCTGCCGGCGATGGCCTGGAACTCTTCGCTGGTCTGGCGGGTTTCCTGATTCCTGGACTTGAACCAGCGGACCTCCAGGGGGAAGGCCGCATGCCAGGTGCCAGTGGCCCCGGTGGCTGCCAGCTTCATTTTCTGCCGCAGCTCGCCATGGTGGCCTGGCAGCGGAAACAGCCGTTCCTCGCCTGCATCCCAGGAGAGGTTCCAGTGGTCGGCATGGGCCAGCCAGGAGAAGGGACCGGTATCCAGCCTCAGGACGAACTGTCCGGCGGCCAGGTCGTTCTTCCCGCCCAGGATGTTCCGCACGCGCCCCACCGCCATGCGGAAGCCCGCCTCCTGGAACAGGCCGTCGGTGCCGCGCAGCCCCACGGTGCCGCCGGCGCCCTGGAAGCGGAGATCCTTGTCCCACAGGGCCTGGGAGGACACCAGGCCATTGGGCTGGAGGCCCAGGGTTAGGGTCCCGTAGGAACTTGGGGCAGCCCAGGAGGCCCGGGCCAGGGCCACATCCAGCTGGCTGCCGTTGGAGGGCTGCTGGTCCCAGCGGGGCGAGTTGTCGCGGTTCGAGTCCGAGCCCATGGCCGAACGGGTGCCGGCCTCCAGCTGCAGCACATCCAAGTCCCAGGTCCACTTGAGCCGCAGTTGCACACCGGATCGGCGGAAGCTTTCGGAATACTCTCCCGGATCAGCCAGGCGGTCGCCCCGGAGGGTCAGTTCCCAGGTGGGTTTCCATGGGTTGGGTTTTTCCAGAGCGAAGGGCGCAGTCTCCTGGCCGAAGGCGAAGGCGGTCAAGAGCAGTGGAGTCCAGCGCGGAAGGTTCAATCGTCACCGGGTGAGTGTCTGCGTGGATGGTAGCTCAAATC
>JAYVRY010000034.1:0-2593 GCA_043775845.1 Acidobacteriota bacterium | reverse complement strand
GTGGTTGAAAATCCCGGCTGGCTGCTCCCGTATGTGTCCTGCGTGCTGGTCTCCCTGGGCCTGCTCGTGCACTTCGCCATCGTCCTGCGCCGCTCCCTTAGGCGGCGCCAGGATCAGAAGGAGAGCTGAACATGACCTTCGTGAAGAAATACCTCGCCTGGGGTGCCGGTGTTCTGGCCCTGCTCATCGCCCTGGTCGTCGCCCTGCCGGGCGGCAAGGTGCGGGGCTTCGATGCCAGTGGATTCGGCAACCTGCCCATCCTGGAGGGCGGTCGCGTCAAGCCGCTGGACTCCCTGGCCCGCAATTCCCTGCTGCTGATTCACAGCCGCCAAGGCTTCCGCCATGAGGGCCGCATGGTAGGCCCCGACGAGTGGATTCTCGACGTCATGTTCCGGCCCCAGGTGGCCGATCAGCAGCCCATCTTCGTCATCGACGATCCTGAAGTGATCAGCCTCATCGGTGGCAAGCAGACCAAGAACCGCAACTACTTCAGCTTCGCGGATCTGTCCACGCATCTCGAGGAGGTCCAGAAACAGGCCTCCACTGCCCAGCCCATCGCGCCCCAGAAGCGCACCCGCTTCCAGAGCGCCATCGTCAACCTGTTCGACCGCGTCTACCTCTACTACAAACTCCGCAACACGCTGCAGCTGGCTGGGTCGCCGGGCCTGGGCTGGGAGCTCCAATCCCTCGGCAGCCCAGAGGCGAATCTGCGGCACCAGGACCTGATGCAGTTGGCCCAGTTCCGCATCCTGCCGCCCCTGGCCGGCGGGAACCCTGAGGCCTGGCAGAGTGTTGGCCAGGCCCTCAGCGCGGCCAACGGTGGTGCTCCTCTGCACCCTGGCCTGGTGCCCTTGGCCAAGCTGAACGCCGCCTATGTGGCCAACGACTCCGCCGCCTTCAACCAGTCCCTGGCAGAGATGAAGGCCGTGGTGGCCACGCTGAAGCCGGGCGCCTTCGAGCATGCTTCCAGCGAACTCGTCTTCAACCGGGCCCAGCCCTTCTTCGTGGGCCTCTGCATCTACTTCGTTGCCTTCATGGCACTCTGCATCTCCTGGATCTACAAGCCCGAGTTGCTGCGTCCCACGGCCTACGCCCTGCTCTTCTCCGGTGCCATCATCCATACCGTGGGCCTACTGGTCCGCATCATCCTGCAGGGTCGCCCCCCGGTCACCAACCTCTATTCCAGCGCTGTCTTCGTAGGATGGGGCGCCGTGATCCTGGGGCTCATCGTCGAACGGATGTACCGGAAGGGCTTTGGCACCGCCGTGGCCGCCGTGGCTGGATTCGCCTCTCTGATTGTGGCCCAGAACCTGGGTGAGAGTGGCGACACCATGGAGATGATGCGCGCTGTGCTGGACTCCAACTTCTGGCTGGCCACCCACGTGGTGACCATCACCATCGGCTATTCCGGCACCTTCCTCGCCGGTGCCATCGCCATCGCCTACGCGCTGCGCAAGCACATCGTCGCCAAGGTGGACCCGGAGACCGACAAGGCCCTGGTGGACATGGCCTATGGCATCATCTGCTTCGCCCTGTTCTTCAGCTTCGTGGGCACCGTGCTGGGCGGCATCTGGGCCGACCAGTCCTGGGGCCGCTTCTGGGGCTGGGATCCCAAGGAGAACGGCGCCCTGCTCATCGTGCTATGGAACGCCATCATCCTCCACGCCCGGATGGCGGGCCTGGTGCGCGAACGGGGCACCATGGTGATGGCCATCTTCGGCAACATCATCACCGCCCTCTCCTGGTTCGGCGTCAACATGCTGGGTGTGGGCCTCCACTCCTACGGCTTTATGGACCAGGCCTTCTGGGCCCTGACCGGCTTCATCGCCAGCCAGGTGGTGCTCATGGGCATCTGCTACGCGCCGGCACGATTCTGGGTGACGCCGCCGCACTCGAAGGCCTAGGCCGCTGCTTCACCCCAAAACGGCCCCCGGTTCGGGGGCCGTTTTGGGGCTAGAGAAAAGCATTGAATGGTCACTTCACCTTGTGGGTCTTGGCCTCGATGTAGGTCGAAAACACCTCGGGCTTATTCGGCGGGGCAATCTCGAAGCGCAGGGTGACGAGGGTTTCCGAGACCTTGAGGTAGGTGAGGCGGAAACGGGGGCCGGGGGCCGACTCGCTGGTGAAAGCGACACCGCCGGGCACAGTCTCGACGTTGTACCGGATGACGTGCCCCTCGTTATCCAGGTAGAAGGCTTTGAGGACTCCGCCCTCGTTGAAGAGAGTCATCAGGTCCTCGTGGCGCGAGGCGAGGCGTCCGTTAGCGGCGGGAACGTCGGCGAAGTTGCGCCGCACAAGGGCCTTGCCATCCAGCTCGAAGCGATAGGTGGCCGCGCCTGAAGACTGGCCGGGCTTGCCATCGCCCTCCCCCTTCCATTCGCCCACGAGAAACCGCACGGGAGTGAAGGCGTCCCCAGGGGGAGCAGGCGCCTGGGGCCACAAGGGCGCAACGGCAAGCAAGGTGACGAGGGCTAAGCGGCGCATGGGTCTCCTGGGAAGCGGAACAGGATCACTGGACGAGGCCCAACCACTTCCAGTAGGTGAACACCACGGCGGTCATGAACAACGCGGCCAGCACACTCAAGACGGCGCC
>JAYVRY010000033.1:0-8596 GCA_043775845.1 Acidobacteriota bacterium | reverse complement strand
AGATTCCCTTCATCACGGGCCATGCGCGTCTGGGCAGCCAGGTAAAGATCGGCTACTTCGATCAGCACCACCGCAACTTGGACCCCCGCAACACGGTGTTCCAGCAGATTCATGGCGTGACGCCTCAGGCGGTTAGGCAGGACATTCTTGGCTTCCTGGCCAAGTTCCAGTTCCGGGGCGACGAGGTGGACAAGCCCGTCACGGCGCTGTCTGGCGGCGAGCGCGCCCGCCTCAGCATCGCCACCCTCATCCGCCACGGGGTGAATCTTCTGCTATTGGACGAGCCCACCAACCACATGGACATCCCCAGCATGGAAGCCATGGAGGACACCATCCTCAGCTTCACCGGGGCCGCCATCGTGGTGACCCACGACCGCTACCTCCTGGGCCGCGTGGCGGATTCCCTGTTGCGCGTTCACGAGGGCGTGGCCGAGTTCAGGGAAGGCAGCTACGAAGATCACCAAGCCTGGGTAGACCTGGACCTGGGTGCCGAAGACGAGGCGGGCAGCAAGGAGCCCGAGCCAGTCAAGAAATCCGCTTCGCCGCAGGCGAAGCCCAACTCGGCGATGAAACCGCCGAGCCCCGCCGTGAAGCCTGTTCAGCCCGCGAAACCACAGGCCATCGACAAGGACAAACAACGGACCATCAAACGCTTTGAGAAGCAGGTGGCCGAGGCCGAAGCCAAGGTATCCAGCCTTGAGGCGAAACTGGCGGAAGCCCAGCAGGAGATGGCCGCCATGGATCCTGCGGACTGGCAAGCCTTCAGCGCCAAGCTGGATGCCCAGAAGGCCCTGGAGGCCGATCTTGCTTACGCCATGAGCGACTGGGAAGCGGCCCAGGGCGCCCTGGAAGACTCTCAGAAGTAGCTGGTCACGGAAGACACAGAAGGTGCGCGGAAGGCGCAGAAGAAGTGAAAGCTTTCTTTCCGCGTCCTTCGCGAATTTCCCCGCCTTCCGCGATCAGCTTTTCTGGTCAGAAATATCTCAGCGTGAGATCAATCATCCGGCGCACGAAGCCCGTGTAGGGCGGGTACATGAGCTGGATGGCCGAGTGTCGGCTGCGCTGGCGAAGAATGCCGCGGGCGTTGGAGAAGGTCTGGAAACCGTGGACACCGTGGGCCTTCCCGAAGCCGGAGGTATTCACGCCGCCCGTGGGCAGGCCGGTGTGGGCGAAGTGCAGCACGGTGTCGTTGATGCAGCTGCCTCCAGCCGTGGTGCGGGCAATGATGCTTTCGGCGCGGCGGCGGTTGCCGCTGAACACATAGAGCGCGAGTGGCTTGGGCCGCGCATTCACGAAGGCTACCGCCGCATCCATGTCTACTACCTTGAGGATGGGCAGCAGGGGGCCGAAGATCTCCTCCTGCATCACAGGCGAGACGGGATCCACCTCGGTGAGCAGGGCCGGGGCGATGTAGCGGCTGGCCGCATCCGTTTCTCCGCCGAAGGCTAGCTCCGCGGCGGAGCCGCTCAGCAAAGTCCGGATCCTTTCAAAGTGCCGATCATTGATGATGCGGGCCAGGTCGGGGCTGGCCTCTCGTTGCTCGGGGGTATCGCCGTAAAAGGCGGAAAGGGCCTCCTTCAGGTGGCCCACGAGGGCGTCGTGGACCCGCTCATGGACGAGCACGTAGTCAGGCGCCACACAGGTCTGGCCTGCATTGAGGCACTTGCCCCAGGCGATCTTGCGGGCGGCCTCTTTCAGGTTGGCATCCGCATCCACCAGCACCGGGGACTTGCCGCCCAGCTCCAGCGTGACCGAGGTCAGGTGCTCCGCTGCGGCCTTCATCACCACCTTGCCCACAGCAGGACTGCCCGTGAAGAAGATGTGATCGAAGGGCAGGGCCAGCAGAGCCTGGGAGACTTCCGCATCACCTTCCACCAGGGCCACTTCTTCCTCGGGAAACAGCCCGGCCAGCAGCTTGTGCAGGAAGGCCGTGGTGTGGGGCGTGAACTCTGAAGGCTTGATGACGGCGCAGTTCCCTGCGGCGATGGCAGAGACCAGGGGCCCCAGCGTGAGGTAGATGGGATAGTTCCAGGGGCTGATGATGAGGGCCAGCCCCTTGGGTTCGTGAACGATGCTGCTGGCGGCGCCAAAGAAGCCGATGGGTGTGGACACCTTCCAAGGCTTCATCCAGCGGGGCAGGTGGCGCAGGGCGTCCTTGATCTCGGAGATGACGGGATACAGTTCCGTCAGATCGACCTCCTCGGGCGCTTTCCGGAAGTCGGCGAAGAGGGCTGCCTGAGCCTCCTCCCGGTGGGCCATGAGAGCCTCCAGGAGGGCCCGTAGCTTGGCCTTGCGTTGGTCTGCCGAGGTGGCCGCCACCCGCCACCGGGCGGCCTGCTGGCGGGTAAAGAGGGCTTCGAGCTGGGATGAGGTCATGGGGGATCTCGTTGGGATGAGTGTCTCGCTCATCCTACAAAGGTTCACCCGCTGCGGGGCGACCCATCATCGCCAATGAAGAATGTTTAACCGCAGATGTCGCAGATGGACGCAGATGAAAAGCCTAAGGGCCCATCTGCGTTATCTGCGGCATCTGCGGTTAATGATGCTTTTAAGCCCAGGCCATCTCGGCGGTGAAGTGGCGCAGATACTTGCTCTGCTTGACGATCTTCACGCCCCGGATCTCCTTGGCCTTGGCCTTCACCTCGGCGATGACCTCGGCGGCGAAATCGAAGTGGCTCTGGGTGTACATGCGGCGGGGGAAGGCCAGGCGCACCAGTTCCATGCTGTGGTAGGTCTCGGTGCCATCGTCCATGCGCTTGCCGAACATGACCGAACCGATCTCGACGCCGCGGATGCCGCCTTCCAGGTAGAGGGCGTTGCAGAGGGCCCAGGCCGGATACTGCGACACGGGCATGTCCGGCAGCACGGTCTTGGCGTCGATGTAGACGGCGTGGCCGCCCGTGGGCTTCACGAAGCCGACGCCGGCGGCTTCCAGCTTCTCGCCCAGGTATTCGGCGGTGCGCAGGCGGTAGCGGAGGTAGTCCTCCTGCATGCCTTCCACCAGGCCCACCGCGAGCGCATCGAGATCGCGACCCGCCAGGCCGCCGTAGGTGGGGAAGCCCTCGGTGAGGATGAGCATGTTGCGGACGGGATCCAGCCATTCATCGCTGCGCAGCATGATGAAGCCGCCGATGTTGACCATGCCGTCCTTCTTGGCGCTCATGGTGCAGCCGTCCGCGTAGCTGAACATCTCCTGGCAGATGGCCTTGATGGGGGTGTCCTGGTAGCCGTCCTCACGGAGCTTGATGAACATGGCGTTTTCCGCGAAGCGGCAGACATCCATGATGAAGGGCTTGCCGTGCTTCTTGAGCAGCTTGGAATAGGCGCGGATGTTGGCCATGGAGACCGGCTGGCCGCCGCCCGTGTTGTTGGTCACGGTGATCATGCCGAAGGGGATGCGGGCCGCATCCTTTTCCAGCAGGGCTTCCACGCGGGCCAGGTCGATGTTGCCTTTGAAGGGGTGGATGATGCTGGGCTGCAGGCCTTCGGCGATGACCAGGTCCACGGCCTCCACACCATTGAATTCCAGGTTGGCGCGGGTGGTGTCGAAGTGGCAGTTGTTGGGAACGAGATCGCCCTGCTTGCAGACGGCGCTGAACAGCACCTTCTCGGCGGCCCGGCCCTGATGGGTGGGAATGAAGTGCTCCATGCCCGTGATGTCCTTCAGCACCGCCTCCAGCCGGAAGAAGCTGGGGGAGCCCGCGTAGCTTTCATCGCCCACCATGATGGCGCCCCATTGGGCCGAGCTCATGGCGCCCGTGCCGGAATCCGTCAGCCAGTCCAGCAGCACATCCTCTGCCCGCAGCTTGAACACGTTCAATTTGGCGGCCTCCAGCATGCCCATGCGCTCGGTGGCGTTGGTCATGCGGATGGGCTCGACGGACTTGATGCGGAAAGGCTCGATCATCGTGCGGGGCATGGCGGCTCCAGAGAGAGCTCCAGGGTACCGAGACCGGGCAGGATCCGCATCACAAGGGGGCCACAAGGGGGCTGGCGGCGCAGACCGCCTCCGGCCATTCTGGATGGCTTGGAGAACGCATGAGTCTGCTTCTGGCCGTGGATGTGGGCAATACCAACGTGGTGCTGGGCATCTTCGATCTGTCGAAAGGGCCGGATTCGCCCCTGGTCTGTTCCTGGCGCCTGGCCACCAGCCGGGAACGCACCGTCGATGAATACGGTTTGTCGGCCCTGGCCCTCATGCGCCACCAGGGCATCGAGGCCAGCCAGATCAAGCACGTGGCGATATCTTGCGTGGTGCCACCGCTTCATCCCGTGCTCATGAGCCTGGCCAAGAACTTCTTCAACGTGGATGCTTTTTACGTGGAACCCGGCGTGAAGACCGGGGTCAAGGTGCTCATCGACAATCCCTCGGAACTGGGTGCCGATCGCCTGGTGAACGCCGTGGCGGGCATCGAAAAATACGGCGCCCCCCTCATCGTGGTGGATTTCGGCACCGCCACCACCTTTGATGTGGTGAACGCCAAGAAGGAATACCTGGGCGGCCTCATCTGCCCGGGGCTGAAGATCAGCGCCGATGCGCTCTTCCAGCGGGCCAGCCGCCTGCCTCGCGTGGAGATCGCCGAGCCCGAACGGCTCGTGGGCCGCAACACGGTCCAGGCCATGCAGTCCGGCATCTTCTACGGCTACGTGGGCATGGTGGATGGCATCCTGGACCGGCTGCTGGAGGAATGCCCGGAAGCCAAGGTGGCGGCCACCGGTGGCCTGGGCCGCGTCATCGCGCCTCACACCAAGCACATCAAACACATCGCCCCGGATCTCACGCTGGATGGCCTGCGCATCCTCTGGTTCCGCAACCAGGGTGCGGGACGGAAGTAGCATGGGACCGGACTTGCCGCTGATCCGGCTGGCCGTGGTGGATTCCACCCAGGCCTTCCTGCGGCGAAACCCGCACCTGGGCCATTGTGCGGTGATGGCGGAGCTGCAGACCGAGGGCCGCGGTCGGCAGGGCAACCGCTGGGAAAGCGCTGCGGGAGCTGGGCTCTGGCTGTCGGTGGCTCTGCCATCGCCTTCCGGGCTGGCCCCTGGGTTGGTGCTTCAACGGGCCATGGCCGCTGCCGCCCAGGTACTGGATCCGGAAGGCCGCACGCTGGGTCTTAAGTGGCCCAACGATCTGGTGGCCTGGAAGGAGGGCCGTCTGGTGAAGCTGGGCGGCATCATCGGAGAGCAGATCGGCCGACGCCTGATCCTGGGCATGGGCGTGAACCTCACGGAAGCTCCCCTGATCCCAGACCGGGTCATCCCTCCTGCCTGCCTACGTGATCTAGGGTTGGCGTTCTCGACGACAGACGTACTGGCCGTTCTTATCTCCAAATTTTGGAAAAATTTGGAGCAAGACCTTCAGCCTGTTTTCCGCTGGCCCGAGGCTGGCACTCCGCTGCGCTGGGAGGAAGGGCAGGGCACCTGCCTGGGCTGGGAGCCGGATGGGCGGCTCAAGGTGGCGACAGCCGAGGGCATCCGCCGACTCAGCGCGGGCGAGGTCAGCGGATTGCTTTGAGGCTTAAACCACTGCCCTGATCTCAGCTTCGGTGAGGATCCGCGTGCTGTTCTTGGCGGTCTGGAGGATGCGGTCCACCCGCTTGGGGCTGGGGTCGTAGCCGTTCATCTCGAGCCAATAGACGACATTGCTGTGGCCCGCCATGGGGCCGATCTCGATCTCCTGCCGACGACCCACCAGGGCGGCCGGGACACCGGAATAGACAGCATCCGCCAGGCCCACATCACCTCGGTGCAGGGCCTTCACAATGGCGGCGGCGTGAACCCCGGTGCCCGTGCGGAAGGCATCCCGCCCCAGCACGGGATAGTTGGCGGGAATCTGCACCTCGCACAGTTCGGCCACGCGTTCAGCCAGGGCCGGCAGGTCCGAGAGATCGCCCTTGGGGAAACCCATGAGGTGCAGGTTGATCATGAGCTGGTCCATGGCCACGTTGCCGCAGCGCTCGCCAATGCCCAGGATGCTGCCGTGGAGCCGGTCGGCGCCCGCCTCGAAGGCCGCAAGAGCATTGGCCACCCCCAGGCCGCGATCGTTATGCCCGTGCCAGTCGATCCGCACGGAGCGGTCCTTCACCACCTCCTCCTTGATGAAACGCACCAGTCGCCGCACGCCGTCCGGCGTGGCGTGGCCGCAGGTGTCCGACAGGCAGATGGACTGGGCGCCCTCATCCAGGGCGGCGCCGTAGATGGCCTTCAGCACGTCGGGACGGGCCCGGGTGCTGTCTTCGGTCACCATCATCACGGGCAGTTCTTGGCGGCGGCAGAAGGCGATGGCCTTGCGGGCCGTGGCCACGAGAAAGGCCAGGTCCCAGCCTTCCACATCCATCCGAATGGGGCTCGAGCCCAGGAAGGCCCCAGCTTCCAGCGGCATGCCGGCGCGTTGCTGGATCTCAGCCACCTGGGCCAGGTCGGCCTCCACGGTGCGCACAGCCACGTTGGGGGAGAGCGGCAGGCGATGGTCGCGGATCTCCACCATGAGGGCCCGCACGGCGGCCAGGGCCTTGGGACCGGCGCCAGGCATGCCCAGGTCCACGGCGTCTACGCCCAGGCGGGCCAACCGGTGGATGAGGTCTCGCTTGGCCGCGATATCGGGATCGCGGACAGAAGGGCTCTGCAGGCCGTCCCGCAAGGTTTCGTCATTGAGTTGGGGAATCCGGGCGTCCGTCGAGGGAAGGCCATTCCAGTCGTTGATCAGTTCGTCGAGAGTCATCGTGCTTTCACGCTACGGTAACTTCGAGTCTGCGGTCCAGCAGCGTCCCCAAAAGGGTGCCCTTCTCCAGGAAGGCATCGATCTCGGGATCCACCTCGCCGGTGGCATCCAGGATGAGATTCAGGCGGAATTCATCCATCTCTACAGCCAGATGGCGCACGGACTGCCGTCGCCGCCGGTCGAGGGCATCGGCGACCCGGAGGATGGCCGCCAGCTTGCGCACCACCTGGCGGTGCCATGGCGCCAGGGCGCGGAAGGCCTCATGCCGGACATGATGCGGCGCCTTGCCCCGGTGGAAGCGCACGACCTGGGCCAGCAGGTCCACTTCCTCAGGCCAGAAGCCGGGCAAGGTGGCGTTCCGGATCAGGTACTCGCCATGTTTCTGATGGCCTTTCTCGGAAATGGAAAAGCCGATGTCATGGAGGCGGGCGGCATAGGCTAGCCATTTTCGTTCTGTGTCACCCAGTTCGAAATAGGGCTGCAGGGAGACGAACAGTTCATCGGCCAACCGGGCCACATGGCGGCTGTGGCCGGGGTCGGGATCGAGCCGGGCCGCCAACTGCTCGATGGAGGCCTTGCGCCGGTCCGCCAGGGGCGGAATGGCCGCACCCCCATGCTTGAGGGCTTCCCAGATCATGCCTTCCCGCAGGCCCACAGGCAGGTGGCGCAGGGGCGGGACACCCAGCCATTCCATCAGCGAAAGCGCCCAGATGGCGCCCACATGCAGGACTTCCGACCGCTTGGGATCCACCCCAAGCCGTTCTGTCCGGCCCTGGGTATCCAACCGCCAAAGCTTCAAGGCGAAATCCCGCAACTGCTCGGCGGTGAAGGCCTGGCCCGCCGCTGCGCCTCGGGCGAGATCCTCCAGTGTTCCCGACGTTCCCAGGATCAGCGTGGGTTCAGGCAGCTCTGAGGGCAGGTCCTTGCGGGCCTTCTTGAGAATGCGCCGGATCATCCTGCGAAGGTGTTTGAGATCTTGGGCCGTGGGCGGGTTGGCGGTCTGGGCGGCGTCTGCCAGCCGTTGCAGGCCCCAGGGCAGCGAGATGCTGGCCGCCACGCGTCCGGCCTTCACCCAGGTGAGTTCGGTGCTGCCGCCGCCGATATCGATCAGGGCCACGGGCTCAGGGGGGAAGGGGATGGCGTGGGAGACAGCCTGATGGATGAGCCGGGCCTCCTCTTCACCCGAGATCACCTGAATGGGGATGCCCAGGGCTTCAGCCTCCAGGAGAAAGGCCTGGGCATTCTTCGCGTCCCGGAGGGCGGCGGTGCCGCAGGCCATCACGGTGTCGCAGCCGAAATCCCGGATGGTTTTCGCCATCTGGGCCAGAGCATCCAGCCCGGCGCGAAAGGATTCAGGGCCGATTTCGCCCGATTTCGCCTCGCCCCTGGCCAGGCGCACCATGGCCTTTTCGCGCGCCAGCACGTGCTGTCCGCCCATGGGATCGGCCTCCACCACGACCATGTGGATGGAGTTGGATCCGACGTCGATGGCAGCGATGCGCATGGGACGATTGTGGCCGGATGAGGGTTCGATAAAAGTACGAATCAATTCGTTGACAACATACGAATGAGTTCGTATGTTCTTCTCAGAACTCCTGGAGGCCTCATGTCCACCCCGCCCATCCGCCCTTCCGATGGCGAGCTCGCCATCCTGAGGGTTCTGTGGACGTTGGGTCCAGCCACCGTTCGGGATGTGCACACCGAACTGTCGAAGGACCGGGACATGGGCTACACCACCGTGCTGAAGCTCATGCAGATCATGGTGGAGAAGGGTCTGGTGGAGCGGGACGAACGCGCGCGTTCCCATACCTACCAGGCCCTCCAGGGCGAAGGTGAAACCCAGCGCTGCCTGCTGAAGGAGCTTCTGCACAAGGC
>JAYVRY010000032.1:0-8596 GCA_043775845.1 Acidobacteriota bacterium | reverse complement strand
TCGCGAGTTGCTGGAATGTTTCTACGTGAAGTTCAACAGCCACACCTCGCCCTCCAAGGTGGGCGTCACGGCGGCGGAGAGCGGCACCTACACGGACTTCGCCAACCTGAACCTGGGTGGCCTGCGGCCCGATGGCAGCGATGGCAGCAACGAGCTGACTGACCTGCTGCTGGACATCATCGACGAGATGCACCTGCTGCAGCCCAGCAGCAACCTGCAGGTATCCCGCAAGACGCCGGACGCCATCCTCAAGCACGCGCTGCGCGTCATCCGGAACGGCTACGGCTTCCCCTCGCTCTTCAACGCCGATGCCGTGGTGGAGGAACAGCTGCGCCAAGGCAAGTCCCTGGAGGATGCCCGGGCTGGGGGCTGCTCCGGCTGCGTGGAAGTGGGCGCCTTCGGCAAGGAGGCCTACATCCTCACGGGCTACTTCAACCTGCCGAAGATGCTGGAACTGGCCCTGCACGATGGCTTCGATCCGCGGCTGGGCCGTCAGCTGGGGCCGCGCACGGGAGACGCCGCCGGGTTCAAGTCCTTCGGGGATATCCTCCAGGCCTTCGAAACCCAGACGCGCCACTTTCTCGATATCAAGATCCGCGGCAACCAGATCATCGAGCGCCTTTACGCCACCCGCATGCCCGCACCTTTCCTCTCGGTGCTTACGGACGACTGCATCGCGAAGGGCCGCGATTACAACGCCGGGGGCGCCCGCTACAACAACACGTTCATCCAGGCCGTGGGTATCGGCAGCCTCACGGACAGCCTCTCGGCCCTCAAGCAGGTGGTCTTCGAGCGGGGCGACCTGGCCTTGGGGGAGATGGTGAAGGCGCTCGACGCCAACTTCGCAAACCAGGAGATCCTGCGGCAGCGCCTCCTACACAAGACGCCGAAGTACGGCAATGACGATGCGGCGGCGGACGATGTGATGGTCCATGTCTTCCGCTTCCTTTTCCAGGCCATCGATGGCCGTCCCAACGGCAAGGGCGGCGCCTATCGGCTGGAGATGCTGCCCACCACCTGCCACGTCTACTTTGGCCAGGTCTGCCAGGCCTCGGCGGATGGCCGCAAGGCCGCGGAGCCGCTGTCCGAAGGCATCTCCCCCGTGCAGGGCGCGGATCGCAACGGCCCCACCGCCGTCCTTCGCTCCGCAGGAAAGATGGATCACGTGAAGACCGGCGGCACCCTGCTCAACATGAAGTTCACGCCGGGCCTGCTGGAAGGCGAGGGTGGCATCGACCGGTTGCACCATCTCGTGCGCAGCTACTTCAAAATGGACGGCCACCACATCCAGTTCAACGTGGTCACCGCCGCCAAGCTAAGAGAAGCCCAGGCCCAGCCTGAAAGCCACCGCGATCTCATCGTGCGCGTGGCGGGCTACTCCGACTACTTCTGCGACCTGTCCAAAGAACTGCAGGACGAGATCATCCATCGCACCGAGCACGACACGTTCGCGCAGTAGGCGATGCGTCGATAGAAAGAACGAGGGTCCACAGATTTCACAGATTACACAGAAAAAGCTTGGTCAATCCTGCCTGGGCGCATCTGAATCAGTTGAGCTGCCGCAGTTCAAATCTGTGTGAATCTGTGCAATCTGTGGACCCAGTCTTGATCAGTCGCGGCTCAGCTTCAAGGCCATGGGCAGGGCGGCGAGCATGGCCAGAGCGCCCAGGCCCCAGCCCAGGCGGTAGCCATGGTGGCCGATGACCCAGCCCAGGCTGAAGCTGCCCAGGCCGATGCCGGTGTCGAAGGCGAAGAGCAGGGCGCCGAAGGCGGAGCCCCGACGTTGAGGATCCACCGATTCCAGTAGCTTGGCGTTGAGCAGGGTGTGCAGCATGCTGTAGCCCGCACCGTACAGCAGAGCTGCGGCCATGTGTCGCGCCATGCCGCCAGGCAGAAAGGCCAGCAGGGCCAGGCCCGCGAAGGCGCCCAGCAGCATGCCTGGCAGCTTGCGGATGGGGCGCTTCCCAAAGCCGCGACGCAGCATGGCCAGGCGCATGAGCACCATGCCGATGGCCATGAACGAGAGGAAGGCTGAGGGCAGCTTCATGTCCAGGGCCAACCCTTCTTGAGCCGTGTAGCTGCCAATGGCGCCATAGCCAAGGGCGACGCAAAAAAGCACCACGCAAGGGCCGATGACCACTGCATTGGGCCATTTGAAGCCTTCCGCCCGGCCGTGCGCGTGATCTGCGGGCAGAGTTGTGCCAAGCACGCCCAGCAGCAGGAAGAGGCTGGCCAGGTACCAGCCGATGGGGGCAAAGCCCCAGTGCTTGAAAATCCACATGCCCAGCAGCGGGCCGAAGATGACACCGCCAGGGCTGGCGAGGCCGTAGAGGCTGAGGCCATCGGCGCGGCGATCCGCAGGCAGCACGTGGGACAGCGAGGCCAGGGTGGCGGTCAGCAGCCCTGACCATACGATGCCGTGGGGGAAGGCCAGGAGGTAGAAGCCCCAGCGGCTGGGCATGATGGCATAGGCGCCAAGAAAACCCGCGTAGAGCAAGGCGCAGCCGACCACCAGACGCCGGTGTCCCACGCGATCGCCCAGGGGGCCCGTGAATAGGGCGCCCAGCGCACTTCCTGCGGTGAACAGGCTCATGAACCGGCCGCTTTCCGCCAGGCTGGCGCCCAGTTCTCGCAGGCGCAGGGGCACCGTGGGGAAGAGTTGGAAGGCTGCAAAGAAGGTGACGAAGGTCAGCGCCCACACCAGGGCGAACTGTCGCGTGACGAGCCGAGTCTTGGGTATGGAAAGATCCGTCATCCTTCAAGGATGGCAGAGGGCGCCGCTGAAGGTGTCATCGCCTTGCGGACAATGCGCCGGGCGGGTGAGATGGACAGGGCCAGCAGACCGGCGCCCAGGGCCCAGCCCAGGCGGAAGCCTCCGTGTTCCATCACCCAGCCCAGCAGCAGGGCGCCCACGGCGGTGGCGGCATCGAAGGCGAAGAACATGGCGCCCACGGCCGCGCCGCGTCGCTCGGGCGGCGTGCTTTCGAAGATGTGCATGAACATGAGCGTGTGGACCATGCCGTAGCCAGCGCCATAGACCAATCCCGACAGGAGGTGCCGGGTCATGGCCCCGGACTGGAAGGCCAGCAGGGCGTAACCGGCCGCTGCCAGGCCGATCATCCAGGGCAGCAGTGCCACGGGGCGCCGCCCCATGCCTGTGAGGGCCAACAGACCGCGGATGCCCATCATGCCCAGGGCGAAGCAGGTGAGAAAGGTGGACGGCCAGGCCATGCCCAGGGCCTTGGCCTCCTGGGCACTATAGGGAGGCAGAGGGCCGAAACTCACGCCCACCAGCATCATCACCACCACGGGCCCCCACACGGCGCGATCCGGCCACTGGAAGGCCGCAGCCTCGATCTCCCGGGGAGCTTCGCGGGGCAGAGAGCCGATGAGTAAGTGCAGCACGCCGAAGGTGGCCGCCAGCAGGATGAGCATCCAGGTGAAGCCCAGGTGCGGCATGAGCCAAAGGCCCACCAGCGGGCCCACAGCCACGCCCCCAGGGCCAGCCAGCCCGAAGAGCGATAGGCCCTGCGCCCGGTGTTCCGGCGCCAGAATGCCGCCTACCTTGGCCACGGAGGCCGTGCGCAGCGCGGACCAGAGCAGGCCATGCACCGGCGCCAGCAGATAGAAAACCCAGCGCACCTTCAGCACGGCATAGATGACAAGAATCCCTACCACCGCCAGGGAAGCCACCCGCAGCACACGGCGCGGCCCCAGGCGATCCCCCATGGGCCCCGTGAACAACGCGCCGAAACCCGAACCCAGCATGAAGGCCGTTTGAAAGCGGCCGCTTTCCGCCAGGCTCGCCCCGAATTCCCGCAGCCGCAAAGGCACCACGGGAAACAGCTGGTAGCCTGCCGCGAAGACCAGGAAGTAGAACGAGCAAAGCACGATGAAGGGCGCCGTGAGGAATCCCTTTCGCTTTGTTCCTTCCACGTCCGCCATGCCTCCAGGATCGCATGGGTGGGCCCGGCCGATGCAGCGTTCGAGTAATCTAGGCTGCATGAGAGATGAAGCCGAGCTGAAAGAGAAACTGCGGAAAATCGAGGCGCTGTTCGCCGGGGCGGCCACGGTGGGTGAGCGCCATGCCGCGCAGGCAGCGCGAGATCGCATCCTGGCAAAGCTGCGGGAACTGGAAGGCCGTGAGCGGGCGACGGAAATGAAATTCACGCTGGGCGATGGGTGGAACCTCAAACTCTTCCTGGCCCTCTGCCGTCGCTACGGCTTGAACCCCTACCGCAGGCGCGGGCAGCGGCGGACCACCGTGATGCTGATGGTGGTGCCCAGTTTCGCCAACGACATCCTCTGGCCCGAATTCGCCCAACTGGCCGAGGCCCTGGCGGAATACCTCGACGAGGCCACGGACCGCATCATCCGGGATGAGGTCTACAAGGACACCGGTGATCTCGCGGATTAGGCCTTGGGTCCACAGATTTCACTGATTCACACAGCGCGGCCGAGTGCCTAGCTGGGGAGGGGCAGCGTCGGCTGTTTGGAACTGGCGCAGCCCCCTCCCCAGCTTCTGGCGCCTTGCGCCAGTCCGCCTTTGGCGGGCCCTCAGGCCCTGACGTTGGGTCGTAACCTCTTCGTGCGGCGAGCCTCAGCCTGAAAAGCAGTGAACCGCGAATGGCGCGAATCGCCCTTCGGGTGCGCGAATGACGAACGGTCATCCTTCTTCCGCCTCCACTCACGGGCGGATCCGCCGACTCTTGAAGGACGGCAGAGTCGCCCGTGAGTGGCCAGCCACGCCACGCGCGGCTGGGGGCCGAAGGCCCAGGCGGCCTGCAACCGCTCCATTCGCGCCCATTCGCGGCATTCGCGGTTCCATCTTTTCGCGAAACGGTGGCTGAGACTCATCGGTAAATGCATTTCATGGCACTCACCGGTTAAAATCCGGAATTCCCCCGAGGTCCCCATGCAGTTGGATTCATTCCATTCGGAAGTAGACCGCATCAAGAAAGGCGGCGCTGCCAAGGCCCATGAAAAGAATGCGGAGGTTGGCAAGCTCTTCGCACGGGAGCGCATCCGCCTCCTGGTGGACGAAGGCAGCTTTGTGGAGGACGGCCTCTTCGCCAACGCCCTGGCCAAGGATCTGCCGGCCGATGGCGTGATCACGGGCACCGCCACGGTGGACGGCCGCCCGGTGGCGCTCATGGCCAACGACAGCACCATCAAGGCTGGCAGCTGGGGCGCCCGCACGGTCGAAAAAATCATCCGCATCCAGGAAGTGGCGATGCGCATGAAGGTGCCCATGCTCTACCTGGTGGACAGCGCCGGGGCGCGCATCACGGACCAGCTGGACATGTTCCCGGGCCGGCGCCACGCGGGCACCATCTTCCACATGGAGGTGGCGCTCTCGGGCCTGGTGCCCCAGGTCTGCCTGCTGTTCGGGCCTTCGGCCGCAGGCGGTGCCTACATTCCCGCCTTCTGCGACGTGGTGATCATGGTGGAGGGCAACGCCAGCATGTACCTGGGTTCGCCCCGCATGGCGGAGATGGTCATCGGCGAAAAGATCTCCCTGGAAGACTTGGGCGGCGCCCGCATGCACTGCTCCGTGAGCGGCTGCGGCGACTTCCTCTGCAAGACCGAAACCGAGGCCATCGACCTCTGCCGCCAGTACCTTTCGTACTTTCCGCAACACTGTGAAGACCCGCTGCCATCCCTTCCGCCGAAGGCGGTCTCGCCCAAAGCGAAAGCCTTGGGTGCCATCGTCCCCACCGACATCATGGCTCCCTTCCAGATGAAGGATTTCATTGAGGGGCTGGTGGATGAAGGCAGCTTTCTGGAAATCAAGAAACTCTTCGCGGGGGAGATGATCACGGGCCTGGCAAGACTCAACGGCAAACCCGTGGGCATCCTGGCCAACCAGCCCCGCGTAAAAGGCGGTGTGCTCTTCGTGGACAGTGCCGACAAGGCCACGCGCTTCATGACGCTCTGCGATGCCTTCGGCATTCCCCTTGTGTTCCTCAGCGATGTGCCGGGCTTCATGATCGGCAGCGCCGTGGAGAAACAGGGCATCATTCGCCACGGGGCCAAGATGATCAGCGCCATGGCCAGCTGTAGCACGCCGCGCATCTGCGTGGTGGTGCGCAAGGCCTATGGCGCGGGCCTCTACGCCATGAGCGGGCCGGGCTTCGATCCCGACGCCACCCTGGCGCTGCCCACGGCCAGTATCGCCGTCATGGGCGCGGAAGCGGCCGTGAACGCGGTGTTTGCCAACAAGATCGCCGAGAAGCCCGAAGAGGAGCGGATCGCCTACGTGCAGCAGCTCCGCGACGAGTACAACGAAGACATCAACCTGAAGAAGCTGGGCGCCAACCTCCACGTGGACGCCATTCTGGAGCCGTCAGAACTCCGTGGCGAACTCATCGCACGTCTGGCCCGCGCCCGCCGCCGCGAGGTGTGGCCGGTCAAACGCAGGGGTGTCACGCCGGTCTGAGGCCGGGCCTATTCGCGCTCATTCGTGACATTCGCGGTTCCTGGGTCTCTACATCCATCTCTGGCGCACCAATGGGCTCACCTTGCGCTATGCTTCCGGCAGTTCCCGGAGGCAGGCATGTTCCGTCGTGTGGACGACTTCAAGACCATCTGGCAGCAGGAGGCTGACAAGACCCTGGCGGTCTTCGCGGCCATTCCCGATGCGGCGGCCCATCAGGCGGTGGACCCGGCGCACCGGGACCTGCGGCGCCTGGCTTGGCACTTGGTGGAAACGGTGCTGGAACTGCCCCAGAACCTGGGCCTGAAGGTGAAGGGAACCGTGGGACTGGGCCCCGATGGCTTCATCGCGGCCCCCCCGCCACCCACCATGGCCGAGATCTCCACGGCCTACCGCGCCGCGAGCGACTCCCTGCTGGATCACATCGGCAGCTGGAGCAACACGGAATTGGGCCGCAACTTCAGCCTCTACGGCGAGACCTGGACCGGCGCCTTCGCGCTCTATGTGCTCGTGAGCCACCAGACCCACCACCGCGGGCAGATGACCGTCCTCATGCGCCAGGCGGGTCTGCACGTGCCCAGCACCTACGGCCCCACGAAGGAAGGCTGGGCGGAGATTGGGCTAGAGGCGCCGAAAGTTTGAAACAATAATCCGGAGAAATCCTCACTGGCCTACCCCGATGGCGGTGGTCTTCGGGATTGACCCTTCCCCCACCGGAGGAATCTATGTGGTTCCGTTCTCTGCTGGCTTGCTTGGCCGCACTCAGCCTTCAGGCGGCCATTCCGGCCTTCCAGAAGGTGGGCAAGGGCCCGGGCATTCTGTTCATCCACGGCTTCGGTGGCAACAAGGAGGTGTGGGCGGGTCTGATGGGCGATCTTGCCCGGGATCACACGGTAATGGTCGTGGATCTGCCGGGCAGTGGCGGGAGTCCTGGCCCGGTGCTGGTGGATGGACGCGCCGACATGGGTGCCGTGGCGAAGGATCTGGCCATCTTGGTTCGCAAGGAGGGACTGGCGCCCTGTCTGGTGGTGGGCCACTCCATGGGGGGCCCCATCGCTGCCAATACGGTGCTCGCCGATCCGGACGCCTTCTGCGGCCTGATCCTGGTGGACAGTTTCCTGGGTGCCATCCCTGAGCAGTATCTGGAACCCACGGTCCTGGCGCTGGCCAAGGCGCCCGCTCCGGCCTTGGCGGCCTTCCTTGGCCGCATGGCCACCGGCCCTGCACAAACCGAGCGTCTGGTGGGCGATGCCCTGCGGGTGCCCGTGGCCGCACTGCAGGCCTACCTGCGGGCCATGAGCCGCGATCCCATGGCCGGGCGGCAGACGCAGTTGCGCTTGCCGGTACTGCAGCTGGCGGCGGGGCTGCGGGAAGCGGATCCCGCCAAGGAGGCCGCGAGGCTCGCCGACTATGGTTTCAAGGGCCTGCCCCTCTTCCGGGTGGTTTACTTCCCATCGGCCAAACATTGGGTCATGTGGGACGCACCTGAATCTTTCCTGGTCGCCCTGCGCGCCTTTGAAGCGGGCCTTGGCCGCTGAGGATTGCCAGGTTACCCAAGGACAAGATGAAGGCTTCGTCGCGCTGTGTGATGCTCTGGGTTCCCACCTCAGGTCATGGCCGCATTCAGCCCCGAAGGAGCCCGTGATGATGCTCTTCAATCCGAAGCAGTTGACCTCTGCCCATCCTGATCCCGCAGTGAACGAGATTCTGCGCAAGACCGTGGCCTTCTTCGAGGCCAAGGGCAAGCGGCGCCTCAAGGAGGACGATCAGAATCGCGTGTGGTACGCCGATTTCCTGGACTTCGTGAAGCGGGAGAAGGTCTTTGCGACGCTACTCACGCCCGAGGGCCTGGGCGGTCCCGATGCCCGGTGGGACACCTCCCGCCTCTGCGTGTTCAACGAGGTACTGGGCTTCTACGGGCTCTGCTACTGGTACACCTGGCAGGTGAGCATCCTGGGGCTTGGGCCCATCTGGATGAGCGCCAACGAACCCATGAAGCGGCGGGCCGCCAAGCTGCTGGATGAGGGTGCCATCTTCGCGTTCGGTCTTTCCGAGAAGGAGCACGGAGCCGATATCTACGCCACAGACATGCTGCTCAAGCCGCAGGGCGATGGCCGCTACCTGGCCCAGGGCGACAAGTACTACATCGGAAATGGCAAT
>JAYVRY010000031.1:0-8600 GCA_043775845.1 Acidobacteriota bacterium | reverse complement strand
TCTTCCGGGCGCGCTGGAGTCCCTGGGCGGCATATTCAGCGACCTTGACCATGCCATGCCCTCCTCTCCCCACAGCCTGGGCGCCATCTTGGGAAGGTATCGGCAAACAGGGATATTTGATGAGCGGCCTCCTCAAGAAGCAGTGGTGGCAGGCACTCAGGCTGGGGCGAGGCAGATCTGCCACACGGTGTGGCCCCCCTTTGCCGCAGGGCGGGTTGGAGCCACCACATTGGCACTGGGCCTCCACCCCGCTAACTTGAGGACAGCAAACGGGAGCCACCATGTGCGGGATCGTCGGGTATATCGGTCAGCAGGGCGCCACCAGCATCCTGGTCAACGGGCTGCGGAGCCTGGAATACAGGGGCTATGACAGCGCCGGCATCGCCATTTCCTCGGGCTCAGGCTCGTTCAATCTGGTCCGGGCCTCGGGCAAGCTGGTGAACCTCGCGGGCAAGGTGGACCTGTCGGACCCCACGCCCCTGGGCATCGGCCACACCCGCTGGGCCACCCACGGCCGTCCTACCGAAGAGAACGCCCATCCCCACCGCAGCGCCGATGGCCAGGTGGTGGCCGTGCATAACGGCATCTTCGAGAACTTCCTGGAGCTGCGCGCCGAACTGAAGGCCGCTGGGGAAACCTTCCAGTCCCAGACCGATACCGAGTGCTTCCCCGTCATGGTGTCCCACCTGATGAAGCAGGGTCGCTCCTTCCCCGAGGCCTTCCGTGAGGCCGTGGGGCGCATGGAGGGCATCTACGCCCTGGCCTGCCTGCACGCCACGGACCCCCACCGCATCCTGGCGGCCCGCAGCGGACCGCCCATGGTGCTGGGCCTGGGCGAGGGCGAGACCTTCCTGGCTTCCGACGTGGTGCCTCTCCTGCCCCACACCCGCCGCGTGATCTTTCTGGAAGACGGCGATCTGGTGGAACTCACCCGGGAAGGCGCGCGAATCTTCCGCATGGATGGCACCGAGGTGCAGCGCCCCGTGGTCACCATTCCCTACGACCCCGTGGCGGCGGAAAAGGGTGGCTTCAAGCACTTCATGCAAAAGGAAATCTTCGAGCAGCCCCAGGCGCTATCGAACACCCTGCTGAACCGCCTGCCGCTCGATGGCGAGCCCATTCCCCTGGAGCTGCCCTTCAGTGCTCAGGAGCTGGCGGATCTCACCCGCATCCACATCGTGGCCTGCGGCACCAGCTGGCACTCGGGCCTGGTGGGCAAGTTCCTCATCGAGCAGCTGAGCCGCGTGGCGGTCGAAGTCGACTACGCCAGCGAGTACCGCTACCGCGAACCGGTCATCCAACCCGGCACCCTCATCATCGGCATCACCCAGAGCGGCGAGACCGCTGACACCCTGGCTGCCATGAAGGAGGCCGCCGCCCGTGGCGCCCGCACCCTGGCCATCTGTAATGTCATGGGTTCCACGGCCACCCGGCAATCCGAGGCCACCATCCTCACCCATGCCGGCCCAGAAATCGGCGTGGCCTCCACCAAGGCCTTCACCACCCAGCTGGCGGTGCTCACCCTGCTGGCCCTCAAGATCGGCGAAGCCAAGGGCACCGTGG
Source organism: Acidobacteriota bacterium (assembly GCA_043775845.1). Classification (GTDB taxonomy): domain Bacteria; phylum Acidobacteriota; class Holophagae; order Holophagales; family Holophagaceae; genus Geothrix. Next base: position 7,037 of record JAYVRY010000031.1, on the reverse strand, counting down.
ATCTCATGCTCAAGGCAGAGCTGCTGCAGGGCCTGCGCGAACTCCCCGCCCACCTCGAACGGTTGAATTCCCTGGAACCGAAGATCATCCAGTGGGCCCACCGCTGGAAGGACGCCACCGACTTCCTGTACCTGGGCCGGGGCCCCTGCTACCCCATCGCCTTGGAAGGCGCCCTGAAGCTAAAGGAAATCTCGTACATTCACGCCGAGGGTTATCCTGCGGGCGAGATGAAGCACGGCCCCATCGCCCTCATCGACCAAACCCTGCCCGTGGTGGCCCTCATGCCCAAGGACGCCCACCGCGATAAGACCCTCAGCAACCTCCAGGAGGCCGCCGCCCGCGATGGCAAGATCCTGGCCCTAGTCACCGAAGGGGATACCGGATTGGATGGCATCGCCGAGGATGTGCTGGAACTGCCCACCGTTCATCCCTGGCTGGCTCCCATCGTCTATGCCGTGCCCCTGCAGCTGCTGGCCTATCACATTGCGGTGCTGCGCGGATGCGACGTGGATCAGCCCCGCAACCTGGCCAAGAGCGTCACGGTCGAGTAGTCGAACGGAAGTTTCGGAAAAGTCACGGCGCTTGGCAGCCGACGCGCCATCTTGGGTTCGTACCTGGAATCCAGTTGGGAGATTGCCATGGCTGCCCATTCCCTTCACCACCATGATCCCAGCCGCAACGCCTGGCTTGACCTCTTGCTGATCCTGGCCGGGGCCATGATCGCTTGGCTCTTTTGGCCGGTCACATACATCCACCACTGAGCCGCAGCCAACAGGTTTCCGGGCGCCGAAGGTTCCCAGGACCCATCCTTGGGACGTACCGGTTCACCCGGAATGGAGGTCGCCATGGCCACCCATCGCCACCCACACTTCCATCAGCACTTCCATCCCCTCCAACCACTCCGCCTCTTCGCCATGGATCACCCCTATGCTCCGGAGTGGGCGGTCGTGATGGCCGCCGCCCTGGCAGCCCTCCTGCTCTGGATCCTGAACGCTTAGCGGCCTCCCCACTCTGAAGGCTCGACAGCCGTCTCAGTTCCGCTAGAATGGGTGTTCGCGCTGGCGCGTAGCTCAGCGGTAGAGCACCACCTTGACACGGTGGGGGTCGGCGGTTCGAGACCGCCCGCGCCAACCAGTTAGGCCGCTGCCAAGCGGCCTTTTCTGTACCTCAAATCGGGCGATCTCGGATCGCCGAGAAAGTCCGGCGGGCAGGCTGATTCGGGCCTCCGGCCTTCACCCCTTTCGGGGCCGCCATCGCCCCAGGCGATGCGGTCCTATCCTCCCTTCGCTCCGCTGCGGTCGGATGGTGGGCCCGCTTCCAGAAATCCCTGGCCTGATTTCCCTGGCCCAAGGCATCATCGGGTCAAGGTGAGTGCGTGATCTTCCAGTTACACCATTCTCAGTCTCTTCTTCAGGGTCGCCTGGTGACCGAAGGGCCTGGACCGGCGGTCATCCTGGACCTGGCCGGCACCCCCTTCGCCGTCCATCAGGTGGCCTTCGCATTACCGGACGATGAGGCTCAGGCAGAGAAAATCAGGGCCGCTGGCTTCAAGACCCACACACCTCTGAGTGTGAATCTGGGTGCCGGGGCAACGCATCCCTGAAGGATTTTAGGTCTTTTGGAAAGGCGGCAAAGAAGGCCCGCGTGGTCGGAACACATGTTGCGGGTGGGAATCATTCGGGAGACCCCCATGAACCCCCATGTTGAGTTTCGAAACCCCGACACTTACGCCCGGATCCGCAGCCTGTTGACGACCCTGCAGCTCCGCCTGGATTTATATGCCAGGGAACATGAGACCAACGATGCCCGGGCGACCTTCCTGGATGCCATCCATCACGACATGGCCCGCCTGGCGGACATCGTCCACGAAAGACGGGTGGCGCCGCGGGCCAGAACGGATCGCAACCTTCCGGATGTTCCGAACTTTTTGGCCCAGTCGTCCTGAGCCATGGGGTCTGCGGTCGAAGCAGCCCCGGTTCACGGCCTGGTCTTCCGCCAAAGGGTGGGCGACAGCCCCGTTTCCTTGCGGAAGACGCGGGAGAAGTAGGACAGGGAACCGAATCCCAATTCCTGGGCGATGTTGGCCACGGGCAGCTGGGTGTCGGAGAGGAGCTGGCAGGCCCGGGTCATGCGCTGGTTCTGGCGGAAGCGCTGGGGGGGCAGGCCCGACTGGCGCCGGAAGGCCTGGCGGAACCACGAGTAGCTGACGCCCAATTCCTCGGCGATGGTTTCCAGGCCCAAGCGGTCATGCTCTGGATCGGCCAGCAGGTTCCGGGCTTCCAGCAGCAGGCGCCGTTGGCTGCCCGCACCGGCTCCGGAATGCCTCAGGGTTTCCAGGCGGGCCATCATGTGGCTCACCACCCCGGCCATCAACCGTCGGGCCCCCATGGGCTGAAGGCGCGCCAGTTCCACCAGGGAGCCCACCAGGCCCAGCAGGATTTCATCGAAGCCCGGCCGGAGGATGCAGGGAAAGGCTCCAAAAAAACCAGCTCGGCCCCAGCGTTCCAGCATGGCGCCCGCGCAATCCACGCGGTGGGCCCTCGGCGGACGATGGGGATCGGGGATGAGGGTCACGCCCTTTTGCGCGTGGAGGATCACCAGGTGGCCCGCTTCCAGGCGCTGCTTGCGCCCCTCGTGGACGAGGGTGGCCACGCCTCGCACCAGGTAGAGCAGGCGCCAGCCCTCCTTGGGTGGACCCAGGTCGACCATCCCTGCCCCGACACCCGTCACATAAATGCCCCAGGCCAGATCCTCGGGTTCGGGGGTCATCGACCATTGGTTACGGATGGGTTCGCTCAAGGGGGGTCCTTTCCCCACAGGTTATGTCAAATGAGGCAAATGAAACGATAGATCTTTGGGCTGTCTTTCAGGGTGCATGTCCCTTAAATTGCATGAAAGGCCCCAGGATACGCATGTACACCTGACGCACTCTGCGGATGGGACTCCCTGACAAACTTGACCCATTCTCCATCCCACGACCAACCCTTCCCACACCCGATTCCTTCGGCCCTTCCCAGAAGCCCCCATGCCCCCCTTCCTGCAGCGCCTCAAGCAGTACCTGCTCTCGGGCGTGTCCCATGTGATTCCCTTCGTGGCCTGCGGAGGCATCCTCATCGCCGTGGCCGTGGGATTCGCGCCCATGCGACCCGGCATCGGGCCCGATTTCAGCCAGGCGCCCATGCTGAAACTCCTCATGACCATCGGCGAGGCGGCCTTTGCGTTGGTGGTGCCCGTGCTCGCGGGTTACATCGCCTTTGGCATGGCCGACCGCCCTGGCCTGGTACCCGGCTTCGTGGGTGGCGCCATCGCTCAGGTGGTGGGCGCCGGTTTCCTGGGCGGCATCGCGGCGGGCCTGCTGGCGGGCTGGGTGGTGCAGGCCCTCAAACGCCTGCCCCTGCCCCGCAACCTCCGGCCCATCATGCCCATCCTGATCCTGCCGGTGATCGCCTCTACCCTCGTGGGCGCCCTGCTGCTCCTGGTCCTCGGCCCGCCCATCAAGGGGCTCATGCTCTGGCTTTCCGAAGTCCTCCGCCATCTGGGCGGCGGCCACCGGCTGTGGCTGGGCCTGCTGCTGGGATCGATGATCGCCTTCGACATGGGGGGCCCCGTCAACAAGGCGGCCTTCTTCTTCGGCGTGGCCATGATCAAGGAAGGCGATGTGAGCGTGATGGGCGCCTGTGCCGCTGCCATCTGCATCCCGCCCCTGGGGTTGGGCCTGGCCACCCTGCTGCGGCCCAAGCGCTGGAGCGAACAAGAACGGGAATCCGGAGCGGCCGCCTTGGCCATGGGCGCCATTGGCATTACGGAAGGCGCCATTCCCTTCGCGGCCGCTGATCCCCTGCGCGTCATCCCCACCATCATGGCTGGTTCCTCCGTAGGGGCTGTCATCGCCTTGCTGTGGGGCGTGGGCGACCATGCGCCCCACGGGGGACTCATCGTCCTGCCTGTGGTGGACCACCGGGTGGCCTACCTCGTGGCCATCGCCGCTGGATCCCTGGTGGTGGCCCTGACCATGAATCTGCTCAAAGGCTGGAAACGGCCCGCCCCTTCGGAGTTCTCATGAAGATCGTCGCCGTCACGGCCTGCCCCACGGGCATCGCCCACACTTACATGGCGGCCGAACAGCTCGAGCGCACCGGGGGCAAGCTCGGACACCAGGTGAAGGTGGAAACCCAGGGTGCCATGGGCATCGAGAACGCCCTGACTGCGGCGGATTTCCTCGATGCCGATGCGGCCATTCTCGCCGCCGACATCCCCGTGATGGGCCGGGACCGGTTCAAGGGCATTCCCCTGCTCCTGGAAGTGCCCGTGCAGCAGGCCATCAAGAATCCCGTGGCGATCTTCGAACGCCTCAAGGGCTGAGGTTCCGTTCATGACACTGGATGTCACATTCGCCTTCCCGCTCGTTCGCGGCCTCCATGCCAGACCTGCGGCGGCCCTGCGGGAGCGCGCCCAACTCTTCCGGGCCGACTGCCTGCTGACGAATGACCGGAATGGCCGCAGTTCGGACCTGCGGGACCTGCTCAGCCTCATCGCCACGAACACGGGCTTGGGCGACCCCTGCCGTCTCTCCCTGCAGGGACCGGACGCGGCCACGGCCCTGGAGGCGCTCTCCGCGTTCCTGGCCGGTGAGTTCCTGGAGACCGATGGCGAGCCATCTCCGCCGCCCCTCGGGGGCATCGGCACCATCATTCCGCAACTGCTGCTGAGGGCTTCGAGCCGCTGGTGGGTGGGACAACCCATCAGTCCGGGACTGGGGGAAGGCATCGCCATCCTCTCCTCAGGCTTCACGCTGCCCACCGAAGCGCCTAAGGAACGGCTGGCTTCCGCCGAGATTGAAATCAAGGCCTTCACAGCCGCCCTGGTCCAGGTGGAAGGCGAGCTGGCGGCCGAATCCATTCATGCCGAACATCCCACCCTGCGGGCCATCCTGGAGGCCCACCGGGCCATGCTTCAGGACCGCGCCTGGCGGGGCTCCGTGGCCATGGGCATCCGAGGCCAGACCCTTTCGGCCCGCTCGGCGATTCTGGAGGCCGGGCAGACCTGGGCGAAGACACTGGAAGCCAGTGAGCACGCCCTGCTGAGAGAGCGGGCTGCCGATGTCCGTGGGCTTTCCGCGCGGCTGGTGCGGGCCCTGGGCGGGCCCACGCCGGAGGTCCCCCTGCAGACTCCCGAAGAGCCCTACGTGCTCGTGGCCCGGGATCTCCCCCTGAATCAATTCCCCAAGTTGGACCGGACCCATCTGCGCGGCCTCGTGCTCACGGAATGCGGCCCCACCTCTCACATCGCCATCCTGGCCCGCACCTTCGGCATTCCGCTCGTGGCGGGCATCCATGGCCTTCCTTCCGCCCTGTCCCCAGGGGCCCGGCTCCTGGTCGATGGCCTGCACGGGGCTGTGGTCGAAGAGGCCCCCACCATGGTGAGGCGCTACTTCTCCGTGGAAGCCGAGGGCCGGGAGCTGCGCCAGGAGCGCCTGAAGCAGTCCGTGCAAGATGGAGCAGAAAACGGTCATGGACAACCGCTGTCCATCCAGGCCAACCTCGCCCTGGCGGAGGAAGCCAGCGGGGCCTTCACCCTGGGGGCCGATGGCGTGGGCCTCTTCCGCACGGAGATGCTGTTTCTGGAACGGGCCACCCCTCCCACCGAAGACGAACAAACCGCGATCTACCGTTCGGTGCTGGAAGCTGCGGGCGGGCGCCCCGTCACGTTGCGCCTGCTGGATGCCGGTGGCGACAAGCCCCTGCCCTACCTGCGCCTCCCCTTCGAAGCCAACCCCTTCCTGGGCCAGCGCGCCGTGCGCTGGTACGCGCAGCATCCTGGGATCATCCGCACGCAAGTCCGCGCCGCCCTTCGCGCCGTCGCCCCAGCGATGACCCCAGCGACGACCCCAGCGACGACCCCATCGACGACCCCAGCGACAACCCCAGCGACAACCAAGACCGGCCACCTGCGCCTGATGGTGCCCATGGTGGCCGAAGCCTCCGAGCTGGCTTGGGTCCGCCAGCTGCTGGAGGAAGAAGCACGGAACCTCGGAAGGCAAGTTCCGCCCCTGGGCGCCATGATCGAAGTGCCCGCAGCGGCCTTGGATCTGGCCGCCTTGGCCCAGTATGCGGACTTCTTTTGCGTCGGCAGCAACGACCTCATTCAGTACCTTTTCGCGGCAGACCGCAACCTTCCCACCGTGACGAAGCCCGAATTCGCATGGCACCCCGTCACGCTGCGGCTTCTGGAAACCATCGCCCGCACCGCCCGCGCCACGGGGCGTCCCTTGAGCCTCTGCGGCGAAATGGCCGCCCGGCCCGAGCTGCTTCCCCTGCTGCTGGGGCTGGGCTTTGACACCCTGAGCGTGGCCCCCTCCGCCATCCTCGATCTCAAGCGGGTGATGCGCACGCTGGACGTTTCCTCTTGTGAGGCCATGGCGCGCCAAGCCATGGCATGCGCCAGCGCTGGGGAGGTGGAAGCCTTGTTCCGGCCACCGCTCGCCAAGCTGCCTGCCCATCCCGTCGTTGAGGCGGAACTGCTGGAATTGGACACGCCCTGTCTCACCAAGGAAGAAGCCATCAAGCGCCTAGTGGAGCGCGTCTTCCTGGCCGGGCGCACCGAAGCGCCAGGCACGCTGGAAGAAGCCATCTGGGCCCGGGAGCGTGTATTCGCCACCGGCGTGGGACATGGATTTGCCGTGCCTCACTGCCAAACGAAGGCCATGGCCTGCGCCACGCTGGCCATGCTTCGACTCTCGGAACCGGTGGACTGGGGAACGTCGGACGATCCGCCGGTCCGCACCGTGCTTCTGCTGGCCCTTCCTGGCGAGGAAGTGGGCGAAGAACACCTGCGCCTCTTCGCCCGGCTGGCGCGGCGTCTCATGGATGATTCCTTCCGGCGGAACCTGGAAGAAACGCCCGACCCCCAGGCCCTCCTGGACACGCTGCGCACCGAGGTGCTCTCCATCTGGTAGCAGCCCAGCCGAAAATGACTTCGACCACAGATGGCGCAGACAAAGCCTTTGGTCCACAGATTTCACCGATTCACACAGATGA
>JAYVRY010000030.1:0-8615 GCA_043775845.1 Acidobacteriota bacterium | reverse complement strand
ATCTATGGCCTCACAGAAGCCGGTGGCACGTCGGTGATGATGATTTCAAACGTGCCCTTCGACAAGCTGGGCCTGAAGACCAACCTGCCCGGGGAGCCACCGGCCATGCGCACCTGGCAGGTGCTTTCCAATATTCCGAACTTCGTGGGTGTCTGGGCTTCGTTCCTCTACGGGGTGCATTGGATCACGGCCCGCCGCGAGGATGTGGCGAAGGCTGAACCCAATGGCCACGGCCATGGCAATGGACGGGAGAAGCAGTCATGAACGCCACCGCTACGCTCGATTCCCGAAAATTCCGCCCCGGTTTCTGGACGGCGATCTGCGCGCTCCTGTTTCTTGCCTTCTGTGCCGTTACGGTTCTCCGTTTCACCAAGGGCCTGGGCGCCGTCACGAACCTGAGCGATCGTTTCCCCTGGGGCCTCTGGATCGGCTTCGACCTCCTTTGTGGTGTGGGGCTGGCAGCTGGCGCCTTCACCCTCACGGCCGTCGTGCACCTCTTCAACCTCAAACGCTTCGAGCCCATCGTGCGACCCACGCTGCTGACGGGCTTTCTCGGCTACGCCTTCGTGATCGTGGCCCTGTTGCTGGACCTGGGGCAGCCCTGGCGCATCTGGCACGCCATCATCTACTGGAATCCCCACTCCGTCATGTTCGAGGTGGCTTGGTGCGTGATGCTCTACACCACGGTGCTGGCCCTGGAATTCTCGCCCGTGGTCTTTGAACGCTTCGGCTTCCATGCCCCGGCACGGATCATCCACAAGATCATCACGCCCCTGGTCATCCTCGGCGTGATCCTCTCGACTCTGCATCAGTCCTCCCTGGGCACGGTCTACCTCATCGTTCCCAGCAAGCTCCACCCCCTCTGGTACTCGCCGATGCTGCCCGTGCAGTTCTACATTTCAGCCATTGGCGCGGGCATCGGCATGGTGGTGCTGGAATCCTATCTCAGCAAGCGGGCCTTCCACCGTCACCTGGAGATGGATCTGCTGGAGCCTCTCGCCCGGGGCATGGTGGTGGCCTTGGGCATCTACGGCCTCATGCGCCTCCAGGGCATTGGCCGCAACCATGCCTTCGGATCGATTTTCAGCTTCAGCTACGAAGGCAACATGTTTCTCCTGGAGTTCATCCTGGGCGTGATCCTCCCCGTGGGTTTCATGTCCATTCGCCGCCTGCGAAACAATCCTGATTGGCTGGTGGGCAGTGCCTTCCTGGCCGTTCTGGGCTTCGTGATGAACCGCCTGAATGTGAGCATCACGGGGATGGAAGCCGCCTCGGGCGTTCGCTACATGCCATCCGCCATGGAGATCATTGTCTCCGTGGGCCTGGTGGCCACAGGCATGGCGGTCTTCGCCTTCGCTGTCCGGAATTTCTCCATTTTCCCGGAGGGCCCCGTGGCCCAACCCCAAATACCAGAAACAGGAGCCTGAGCCATGCGGACCCGCATCGGCACTCAACTGATCGTCGGCGCCGGCCTCGCGACGGCGCTGGTGATCGGCGGGATGTCGGTGGCCGTGGTCCGCTCGCACACCGCCCAGCTTCTGGCGGAACGCACCCGCAGCGCCGATCAGCTGAGCGAGACCATCAAGAGCGCCACCCACTTCGACATGCTCGAGAACCGGCGGGAGAACCTGCACCGCCAGATCCGGGCCGTGGGTGGGCTGCAGGATGAGGGCATCCGCAAGGTCCGCGTCTTCAACAAAGAAGGCCGGATCATGTTCTCTTCGGCCAGCGAAGAGATCGGCACCAGCCTCGATCCGAAAGGCGAGGCCTGCTACGCCTGTCATGCGGAAGGGCGGCCACTCGAGCGCCTGGGCATCCAGGCACGGGCGCGCACGTTCCGGGCCCCGGATGGCACCCGCGTGCTGGGCGTCATCAACCCCATCCCCAATGAGCCCTCCTGCTCCACGGCGGCCTGCCATGCCCACAGCGCCAAGCAGAGTCTGCTGGGCGTGCTGGACGTGAACGTCTCCCTGGCGGAAGTGGATGTAGAGATCGCGCACAGCCGACTGGTGATCACGGTTTCGGCAGTCCTGGCCATCCTGTCCGGCAGTGCCATGCTCTGGTGGCTCAACCGGCGCCTGGTGGTCCGCCCCGTGGCCGCGCTGGTGGAGGGCACCCGCCGCGTCATGGAAGGCAACCTGGGCGAGACCATTCCCGTGAGCGGGCGCCATGAACTGGGTGTGCTGGCCAAGGCCTTCAACGATATGACCCGGAACCTGGCGGACACCCAGCGGCAGCTGACGCAGTCCGACAAGCTGGCCTCCGTGGGCCGTCTGGCCGCCGGGATCGCCCATGAGATCAACAATCCGCTCACGGGCGTGCTGAGCTACGCCTCGCTGCTCCGCAAACGCATGGAACACGACCAGCCCGCCTGCGAGGACCTGGACGTGATCGTGCGAGAGACCGTGCGCTGCCGGGGCATCATCCGCGGGCTCCTGGACTTCGCGCGGCCCACGGCTCCAGCACGACAGCCCATGGATCTCAACGATGTGATCCGTCGTTCCGTGTCCGTGGTGATGACCCAACTGTCCATGCACCAGGTGGATCTGTCCCTTGATTTGCTGCCCGATCTGCCCTGGGCCCATGCCGATGCGAACCAGATTCAGCAGGTGGTGGTGAATCTCCTGTTGAACGCCGCCGACGCCATCGGCGACGGGGGCAACATCCGGGTGTCCACCCGCCATGGTGCCGATGGCGCCATCGAATTGCAGCTAAAGGACAGCGGGCGCGGCATCCCCGCCGAGGATCTGCCGCGCATCTTCGAACCGTTCTTCACCACCAAGGGCAACCACGGCACGGGCCTTGGACTCGCGGTCAGCTGGGGCATCGTCGAAGCCCATGGCGGATCCCTCGAAGTTCAGAGCGAGCTCGGCCAGGGCACCTGTTTCATCCTTCGACTGCCCACCGTCGCCGAAGCCGAGGGCGGCAAGCCAACCATTCCAACCATCACCTAGGAGGTGGTCATGACCGCCATTCTCATTCTCTTCATGTTCCTGGCTTTCGTCGGCATCGACTTCCTGGTGCGTACCAACCTTCGGCGCGCCCAGGAGAAGAAAGCCCGCCTGGCCCGTGAGGCCGTGTTGAACACCTCCATCAAGCTGGACTTCACCCACGAGGCCAAGAGCCTCAAGCGGGTCCAGGTCCCCAATCCCAAGGCCCGCATCCTCGCCGTGGATGACGAGGCCGTGGTGCTCGATTCCTTCCGCCGCATCCTGGTGCTGGAAGGCTTCAGTGTGGACACGGTGGAACACGGCCCCGAAGCCCTGGGTCTGGTGCAACGCAACGACTACGACTTTGTCTTCACCGATCTCAAAATGCCGGACATGGACGGCGTGGAAGTGGTGAAGGCGGTGAAGCACCTGCGCCCGGACGTGGATGTGGTCGTCATCACAGGGTATGGCAGCATCGAGACCGCCGTGCAGACGCTCCAGCAGGGAGCTTGCGAATACGTGCAGAAGCCCTTCACGGCTGATGAGTTGGGCGAGTTCGCCAAGAAGCTGGTCATCAAGCGTGAGGCTCGCCTGGAAGCTGCGCGACGCCCCAATGTCCGCGTGGTGGCCCCCGAGATGGCCGAAGTGGTCCCGTCCACGGAATTTTGCGTGCCGGGCGGTGCCTTCCTATCCCCGGGTCACGCCTGGGTTCGCATCGAGCCCGAAGGTCAGGTCCGCATCGGCATCGACGACTTCATCGCCAAGGCCATGGGCACTGTGAAGTCCGTCCAGCTGCCTGAGCGCGGCAAAACCGTGAAGCAGGGCGATACGCTCTTCACCCTGGTGAGCGCCACCGGCACCATTCGAGTGACGGCGCCCGTCTCCGGGCGTGTCGAACATGACAATGCGGGCCTCAAGTCCGATCCGGGCCAGCTTCGGCAAAGCCCCTACGATCGCGGCTGGGTCTGCCTGATGACGCCCAGCGACCTCGCCTCAGAGCTGCCTTCCCTGAAAATCGGGAAGCCGGTCATCGACTGGTACCAGGATGAGATCACGCGGCTTCGCGCGGCGTACCTACCCGAGGGCACCGGCACGCTTGACTGCACACTCTTCGAAGAGCGGTTCCTGGGCGTTCGCGAGCCCGCCAAGGTTTAGCTGATCAATTCGACGACGGCTGCGGGGGCTTCAGCTTCCGTGGCCGTCCCCCGCGTGGTAGCTGGAACGGACCAACGGTGCTGATTCCACGCGCTGGAAGCCCATGGCCAGGCCCTTCGCTTTGTAGAGGTCGAATTCCGCAGGCTCCACATAGCGCTGCAGGGGCAGATGCAATTCCGAGGGTGGGAGGTACTGCCCGAGGGTAGCGATGTCCACCCGGTTCTGGCGCCAATCGGCCATCAGTTCCAACACCTGCGCCGCCGTTTCGCCCAGGCCCACCATGATGCCGCTCTTTACCTTCATGCCGGGGGCGTGGAGGTCGCGCCACTCTGCGGTACGGCGTAGTACCGTGAGGCTCTGGGCGTAGTCGGCGTCGGGGCGCACCCGTTTGTAGAGGTGGGGCACGGTCTCGACATTGTGATTCAGCACATCAGGCCGAGCCTCCAGCACCGTGAGCAGGGCCGCCTCGTTGCCGCGGAAGTCAGGGATGAGCACTTCGATGCCGCAGTGGGGCGACAGGGTTCGGATCCACTGGATGGTGGCGGCAAAATGGGCGGCACCGCCATCGGGCAGGTCGTCGCGGTTCACGGATGTGACCACGGCGAACTTCAGGCCCAGGCGGGCCACAGCCTCCGCCACGCGCTGGGGTTCCTGGGGATCGAGTTCACCGGGCCGCCCCTTGCCCACGTTGCAAAAGCCGCAGTGGCGGGTGCAAATGTCGCCCATGAGCATGAAGGTGGCCGTGCGGTGGACGCCCCAGCACTCGTGCAAGTTGGGGCAACGGGCTTCCTCGCAGACCGTGACCAGCCGCTGTTCCCGGATGAGCCCTTCCACTTCAGCCACGACTTCCGGCGCGGGAACACGAATCTTCAGCCAAGCGGGACGGGGACCAGGGAGGACAGGGGGGCGAGCCATAGCCTTCCATTGTGGGGGATTAGCCACGGATAAACACAGATAGTGGGTGTTGGGCAAACATCCATCTTTTTTTATCTGTGTTTATCTCTGGCTTGACATGCTTTTCCTGGGGAGATGTTTGAGCCCCGCCTCCGGGTAGAATGGAGCCATGTCCGACACCCCCCAGGAAGTCCCCGAATCTGTGGTCGAAGTTGTGGTCGAGGTGCCCCCCATGCCGGAGGTCTCCCGGACCTTCGAGCCGCCCAAGGGCTTCGAGACGAAGTTTCGGGGCCTGGCGCTCCACCTCACGGCCTTCGACGGGCCGCTGGACCTGCTGCTGCACCTCATTCACGAACAGAAGCTGGACATCCTGAACCTGCCCATGGCCGAGGTGACCCGGCAGTACATGGACTACCTGAAGCTGATGGAAGAACTGAACCTGGAAATCGCGGCGGAGTTCGTGGGCATGGCGGCCCAGCTGCTGCAGATCAAGTCGCGGCTCATGCTGCCCCGCCCACCCCAGGATTGTGGTGAAGAAGATCCCCGTGAGGTCCTGGTACAGCGTCTGTTGGACTACCAGCAGGTGAAGGCCGCAGCCTCGGCACTTTCTGACCGGGAATCCGTCTGGCAAAAGATCGCCTTCGCCCCGGGCATCGACCTGGATGATCACAAGCGCGTGGAGGAAGAACCCATTCGCGCCACGCTCTTCGACCTCCTGGGCGCCTACCGAGAGGCCCTCAAGCGCCTGATGCCACCGCCACCGGTGCAGGTGCGCACCCAGCCCAAGAGCCTCGAGCAGCGGGTCATGGAAGTGCTAGGACACCTGCAGGACGGCCTCTGGAAGCCCTTCCAGGGTCTCCTGGGCCAGGTTCGCACCCGCGAGGAGCTGGTGCTCACCTTCCTGGCCCTCCTGGAACTGGTTCGCACGGGGCGTATTTCCCTGGTGCAGGGCGAAACCTTCGGTGAGATCCGGGTCAAGGTCTCCGAGGCCGCGTGAACGGGCAGGTGGATCCCCTCCGCTCCGCCCATCGCCGGGCCTATGCCCTGGGCCTGGTGCTTTGCTTCGGCACGCCCGGGCTGATCGGTCTGCTTCTTGGATTGGGGCTGGTGCCTCCCGGCCAGCAGGCGCCCGAGGGGATCTACCAACAGGTGGGCTACCTCTTCACAGGGTTGGTGTTTCTTTCAGGCGCCTGGGTGTGGGGGCGCCGAGGGCGCATGCTCCGCGAATTCAAGGCCGTGCCCGAGGGGCGGCGTCCTGCAGTGATTCTGCGCGAGGGCCTCCTCTACGCGATGCTGTTCGAGATCAGCAGCTTCTGTGGACTGATGTACTGGCTGCTGGTGGGCGGCCATGCGGCCCGCCATGTGGGGGGCTTCCTCCTGCTGACGCCGCTGCTCTTCGTGGGACTGGTGCCACGGTTCGGACAGTGGTCCAAGGCACTGGAAACACAGAGTGCCTAACAAACCCCCGACGAGGCGGCCATGCGGGGGTTTTGTTAGGCACTCTAAACCCTCGGGGTATCCTGTGTAACCCCATCCGACGAGGCAGGTGCATGAGCTTTCCCGAGAACGTCGATCCTGTGCAGCCCGAACCCTCTGCGGATGCCACCCAGCGTCTGAGCATCGGCGTCCCTGCGGCGCCTGCCCTGGCTGAGACGGTGAAGGTCGACAGCCACAGCACGCTCAAGCTGGCTCAGGCTGAGACGGATCCAGGCCTGGACCAGACTCAGAAGATGGCCATCCCCCGCCTGGAAGCGCCAGGCTTGGACCAGACCCAGAAGATGGCTGTTCCGCGCCTGGATGAGCCCCCGCTCCGTCGGCTGAAAGTGGACTCCCCCGCCGAGGCCGAAGGCCAGACGCTCAAGGTGTCCGCCCCTCTCGAGGTGCGCCCTTCGTTTGGTTGGAAGGTGCCAGCTGCCCTTGCACTGCTGGTGGTGGTGGGCGTCGCGGGCTTCCTGGCCCTGTCCCGCACTCCCGAGGTACCAGCCTCCTTCGCCACGACACCAGTCGCGCATCCATCCGCGCCGGCTCCTTCGACCGATGCCGTGCCGAAGGATGTCCAGATCCTCATCGATCAGGCCAAGGCCGGGGATACCCGAGCCATGCGCATGCTGGGTGCCTACTACCTGAACGGCCTCAATGTGCCCAAGGACCGGGAGAAGGGAATCTCCTACTACCGGATGGCCGCCGAAAAGGGCAGCGATGCGGCCAAGGCAGAGCTGAGTCAGATCGAGGGCGGTCGCTGACCTTTCGGGCGCTGGCTATTCAGGCACGGCGTTTTGAGTCTGTTGCCAGCTGAGCACCTTCTTGGCGCCGGCGGGGCCGAGGGTCTGGATGAGGTCCGCTTCCGTGGCCACGCGCACCTGGGTGGCGCTGCCGAAGGTCTGCAGCAGCTTCTTGGCCGTGGCCGGACCGATGCCCGGGATTTGCGTCAGCTCCGTCTGCAGCGTGCGCTTGGCCCGCAGGGCGCGGTGGTAGGTGATGGCGAAGCGGTGGGCCTCGTCGCGGATGCGCTGGAGCAGTTGCAGCACGGGCGATGATTTCGGAATCTTCAGTGGTTCGCTGGAGCCAGGCCGGAAGACCAGTTCCTCCTTCTTGGCGAGGCTGGCCAGCTCCAGCTGTTCCAGGCCCAATTCCTTGAGGGCCGCCTCGGCCGCATGCAACTGCCCGAGCCCTCCATCGATGATCACCAGGTTCGGGAATTCCTGCTTTTCATCCCGGATGCGTCGGTAACGACGCGTCACCGCCTCGAACATGTTCGCGAAGTCATCGTTCTGCTCGTTGCTCATCTTGAAGCGGCGGTAGCGGGCCTTGTCTGGCATGCCATCGCTGAACACCACACAACTGGCCACTACTTCGCGGCCCTGGCCGTGGCTGATGTCGAAGCATTCCAGGCGGCGGGGCAGGTGGCTCAGGCCCAGGAAGGCCTGCAGTCCCTCCAGCACCGCTTCATTCAGCCGGGCTGGTTCGAATTTGCGCTCCAGGGCCAGTCGCGCGTTTTCCTGGGCCATGGCCAGCAGGTCCACCTTCTCGCCCTTTTGCGGAACATGAATGCGGGCCTTGGTGCCGCGGAGTCCAGAGAGCCATTCTCGGAGCAGGTCCCCTTCTTCAGGCTCGACTTCCACCAGGAGTTTCGCCGGTACTGGATCGGTGCTGTAGACCCGCTGCAGCACCTGGGCCAACACCGCGCCATCGAAGGTCTCGATGTCCTCCAGCACATACTCCTGGCGGCCCACCATGCGGCCTTCGCGCAGCATGAGGCGATGCACGCAGGCCCGGCCATCCAGCACGGCGCTGCCGTAGATGTCCGTGTCATCGAGATCGGGGCTGGCGGCTTTCTGGCGGGTGAACCAGGCATCCACCTGCTGGAGGGCATCGCGGTGCTGGGCGGCCTGCTCGAAGGCGGCGGCTTCGGCGGCCTTCCACATGGCGGCTTCCAGGCGGGCCTTCAATTCGTCCCGCTTGCCTTCGAGGAACAGTCGCGCCTCCTTGGCCTGCTCGCGGTAGGCCTCCTGGCCCACGGCGGCAATGCAGGGCGCGGTGCAGCGGTGCAGCTGGTACTTGAGGCAGGCCCGGCCCCGCTTGCCGTCGATGTCGATGTCGCAGTCGCGGATCTGGAAGAAGCGGTAGACCAGTTCC
>JAYVRY010000029.1:0-8650 GCA_043775845.1 Acidobacteriota bacterium | reverse complement strand
ACGCGGTGGAGTTCTTCCTGGAAGAGACGCCCGATGACACCTGGAAGGCCTGCCTGCAGGAAATGCTGACCCACCTGGGCGCGTGAGGGCGAACCGCGAAGACCTTAACCGCGAATGGCGCGAATGAACGCGAATGAAAAGCCGAGAAAGAATGACTGGCTCTTTCATTCGCGCGCCCGAAGGGCGATTCGCGGCATTCGCGGTTACCTGTCTTCCCACCCCCCTTGCGATCCTTGGTGATTTCAGGCAAGGTGTCAGGACTGCCATGTTGACCTCCCGCCTCTCTTTCGCCTTTAGCTTTCGCACCACGGGTGCGAGGGTAGGCGGCGTCTAGACCCAAACCGCTTCAGCCATCGCCCCCGAGACCTCACGGCTCGGGGGTTTTTGCATGTAAGGAGTCCCGATGAACCAGCCTGATCCCCAGACCCTTGCCGACCTCCGCCAAGCCATCGACGCCGTGGATGACCAGGTGCTGACCCTCCTCAACCGGCGGGCGGGCCTCGCTGCAGAGGTGGGTCGCCTGAAGACGGAGCTGGCTCCGGAGACCCTGTTCCATGCTCCGAAGCGGGAGCGGGAAGTGCTGGCCCGGCTGGAAGCGAACAACACCGGACCTTTCCCGGAGGCGGCCGTCCGCACCATCTTCCAGGAGATCATGAGCGCCTGCCTCAGCCTGGAGAAGCCGCTGCGGGTGGCCTTCCTGGGGCCCGAGGGCACCTTCACGCACCTGGCGGCCCGGCATCAGTTCGGCGGCTCCAGCCAGGCCCTGCCCCAGGGCACCATCCAGGCCGTGTTCCAGGCCGTGGAGCGGGGCCGCGCGGACTATGGCGTGGTGCCCGTGGAGAACGCCACCGAAGGCGCCGTGGACAGCACCCTCGATGCCTTCCTGGACAGCCCCCTGCGCATCTGCGCGGAAATCCTCCTGCCCGTGGATCAGGCCCTGCTGCTCCGGCCCGATCTGGACCTGGGTGGCGTGCGGCGCGTCTACTCCCACCCCCAGGCCCTGGGGCAGTGCCGCCGTTGGCTGGAAGCGAACCTGCCTCAGGCTGACCGCATCGAGGCGCCTTCCACATCGGAGGCTGCCCGCCTGGCCCGCGAGGATGGCGAAGGTGCGGCCGTGGCCTCAGAACTGGCCGCAGAACTCTTCGGCCTGCGCGTGGCCGAAACGAAAATCCAGGATCTGGCCGCCAACGCCACCCGCTTCGTGGTGCTGGGCCTCAAGGCTGCCGAGCGCACGGGCCAGGACCGCACGACCCTGCTGGCCATGGCCCAGGACGGGCCAGGAGCGCTGCTCCGCCTATTGGAACCTCTCGCCCGCCGTGGCCTGAACCTGAGTCGCATCCAGAGTCGGCCCACCCGGCGCAAGCTCTGGGAGTACGCCTTCTTCCTCGATGTGGAGGGCCATGCGGACGATCCGCTCCTGACCGAGGCCCTGGTCGAACTTCAAAACGCCTGCGCCTCCCTGAAGGTGCTGGGCAGCTACCCCCAAGCCATGACGGAAGGTGCGCGATGACCCCAGAGATGACCCTCCTGACGGATGCCACCACGGCCGCGTGGACACCGGATTCCTGGCGAGGCCTGCCCGCCGCGCAGCAGCCGGTGTACCGCAACCAGGGCCTGGTCGAGACGGTGCTCGCCGAACTGAGTGAGCTGCCGCCCCTGGTGGTAGCCGAAGAGGTGGACCACCTGCAGGAACTGCTGGCCGAAGCTGCGGCGGGGAAGCGCTTTCTGCTGCAGGGCGGCGACTGCGCCGAGGCCTTCGCGGATTGCCGCGGGCGCATCATCCAGGACAAGCTGCGCGTACTGCTCCAGATGTCCGTACTCATCACCCATGGCGGCCGCACGGGCGTGATCCACCTGGGGCGCATCGCGGGCCAGTACGCCAAACCCCGCAGCGGCCTCACCGAGCGCGTGAACGGCCAGGACCTGCCGGTCTACCGCGGCGACCTCATCAATGGTCTGGCGCCGGACCAGCGCGAGGCCGATCCGGCCCGCCTGCTGGAGGCCTACCACCGGGCCGCCGCCACCCTCAACCACCTGCGGGCCCTGGTGGATGGCGGTTTTGCGGACCTGCAGCATCCCGAGCACTGGGACCTCTCCTGGAGCCGCGAGGATGCGGGCCACTACCTCGAAACGCTGGACCAGGTGCAAAACTCCCTGGAGTTCGTCCAACGCCTGGGTGGATTGCCGGAACACCTCCGCACGGGCGAACTGTTCACCAGCCACGAGGCCCTGCACCTGCCTTTCGAACGGGCCCTCACCCGCTTCGTGCCCGAGACCGGCCAGCACTACAACCTGGGCGCCCACTTCCTGTGGATCGGTGAGCGCACCCGTCAGCTCGACGGCGCCCACCTGGAATACATCCGCGGCCTCGCCAATCCCATCGGTCTTAAGGTGGGAGCGGCCATGACACCCGAGACCCTGCGCCGGGTGCTCGCCAAGCTGGATCCTGCGCGCACACCGGGACGCCTCACCTTGATCACGCGCTTTGGCGCAGGCAAGGCCGAGGCCGTGCTGCCCGACCTCATCGAAGCCGCCCGGGCCGAAGGCCATCCCGTGCTGTGGAGTTGCGACCCCATGCACGGGAACGGCCGCACGGCCGCCGGGGGGCAAAAAACCAGGGCCTTCGGCGACATCCTCCAGGAGTTGCAGGAGGTCGCTGCCCTCCACCGGGCCCATGGTTCGCGCATGGGCGCCGTCCACTTCGAGCTCACGGGGGAGCCTGTGACCGAATGCACGGGCGGCATGGAGGGCCTGGATGAAGCAGGCCTCGAACGGGCCTACCGTTCCGGCTGCGACCCCCGCCTCAACCGCAGCCAGAGCCTGGAAATGGCCTTCCTCATCGCGCAGATGATCCGGTAGACAGGAAGGATTGCGCGTCTCCTCCCTTCGGTCCGGAACTACCATGGGAACCGAAGGAGGAGGATGGTCATGCCTCGGCGGGACAAAGTCTTCCTCGGCCTGCTCTGGGGCACCTTGCTGACGGGCCTCGCTTGGGCCCTGTCCACGCAGTTTCGCTGGGTTCAGGAGAACAAGCCGGTTCAGGTTCAGCGGCCGGTGAAGTCGGAGGCTGCGGAGCCGAGCTCCGCTCCAGAGGGTGGGACTCGGGTCATCGGCACGGTAGGTGAGGAGACCGTGACGTCCATGTCCAGGGGGCTCGACGCACCACCGCCCTCGAAGCCCGACGCGAAATCCGGCCAAAAGGCCAAGCCCATCCCGCCGAAATAGGGCGCCCCGACTGGTTGCCTACGGCGCCACGCTCCACGCCATCTGGTGGCGGTAGTCCTTCACGTAGGCTTTCTTTTCGGCGGAGTAGTTGCAGCCGCCGCCGGTGCTGCTGGGGCCCACGGCCACGATGCCCAGATCGATGTCGGCGGGGAAGGCCGCCAGCATTCGGTCAACGGCCGCCTGGGCGGAGAGGCCCCGGGCCAGCAGGTCATAGGTGCCCTTGGCCACCAGGTGCTTCACGATGTCCTCGCCGTTGCCGGTGCAGGCCACGGCGCCCTTGGGGCCCGCGTAGATGCCCGCGCCGAAGATGGGCACATCGCCCACACGGCCGTAGAAGGTGATGGTGGTGCCTCCGGTGCTGATGGCGGCGGCGAAGCGGCCCTTGGCATCCCGGGTGACGCAGCCCACGGTGTCGGGCGAGCCGAGGGCCTCCTTGAGCGGGGTGGGGAAGTTCCAGCCCTTCTTCCAGTCATAGCGCTTCCAGGCCTCGATCTGGCGTGGATCATCCTGGCGGGGATCATCGCCCTGGAGGATGGTCTGCACCTTGTGGAAGCGGGCCTTGTTCTCGGCGCAGGTGGGATCGTAGTCGGGGAAACCCATGGCCCGCGCAAAGCGGGTGGCGCCCTCGCCCACGATGAGGATGTGCGGTGTGTCCATGACCTGGCGAGCCACCAGCACGGGATTCTTCACCCGCTCGATGGCGGCCACGGCCCCGAAGGCCCCGGTCTCGCCATCCATGCAGGCCGCGTCCATCTGGATGGTCTTGCCGTCCAGGCGGATGTTGGCGCCAGTGCCGGCGTTGAAGTGGGGATCGTCCTCCAGCACCACCACGCCCGCCAAGGCCGCGTACAGGGCACTGCTCCCGGCCTTCAGCTCGGCCAGAGCCTTCTCGGCGGCAGGATCGGTGCCCACCATGCGGGTGCGGGGGCTGCCCGCGCCTCCGTGAACCACGGCGGCGGGGGGGGCCGCGGCGAGGAAAACGGTTGCGAGGGCAAGCAGGGCTGCACTGAATCGGGACATGGGTTTCCTTTGCTCAACCACCGATATGGGACATCTCGATGCGGGGCAGTCCTGGCGTATCTGCGCGACGCAGTTCGGAATAGCGATCTTCGCGGCGCTTCCAGTGGAAACCCAGGAGGGAGGCCAGGTCTGAGTCGCTGTGGCCGCCGCGGAGGAAGCCCTTGAGGTTCAGTCCCTCAGCCGCGAACAGGCAGGTGTAGAGGTGGCCATCCGCCGAGAGGCGGGTGCGATCACAGCCTCGGCAGAAGGGGGCGGTGACCGAGGAGATGAGGCCAACTTCGCCCTGGCCATCGGTGTATCGCCACCCGCGCGCCACGGCCCCCTGGGCGGTGTGGAGGGGCTCCAGGGGCCACCGGGCATGCAGGATGGCGTGGACCTCCGCCGCCGGCACCACGGATTCCATCTGCCAGCCGTTGGTATTGCCCACATCCATGAACTCGATGAAGCGCATGACGTGGCCACGTTCCCGGGCGAAGGCGGCGAGGTCGAGGATCTCGTCGTCATTCACACCCCGCTGGAGCACACAGTTGAGCTTGAGGGGGCCGAAGCCTGCGGACTGGGCTGCTTCAAGCCCTTCCAGCACCCGCGACAGGGGCAGCTCCGTATCGCTGAGGGCTTGGAAACGATCCGGGTGCAGGGTGTCCAGGCTCACCGTGAGCCGCTTCAGTCCAGCCTCACGCAGGGCTGGGGCGAGAGATGGCAGCAGAACGCCGTTGGTGGTGAGGGCAATATCCTCAAGACCCGGAACGGTGGCCAGCATGCGCACCAGGGCGGGCAGCTCCCGGCGCAGCAGTGGTTCTCCGCCCGTGAGGCGCACCTTTGAGACGCCAAGCCCCGTGAAGATTCGCACCAGCCGGGTGATCTCCTCGAAGCTCAGCAGGGCCTCCCGGGGCAGGAAGGCGTAGTCGGGCCCGAACACATCCTTGGGCATGCAGTAGGTGCAGCGGAAGTTGCACCGATCCGTGACCGAGATGCGGAGGGCCTTCAGGGGCCGGGCCAGGGTGTCGAGGGTCTGCATATCCCACAAGCATAATTGCGTCTGTGCGGTCACAATGGATTGTTTGAATGGACTTGCAAATATGGGCTTTTTCGACCGTTTCCGTTCCCGCGCCGACGAGGCGCCCCTTCCGGGCCTGGAGGCCCTGCTGGAGGCCCGGGGTCTGTCGGCGGACCTGCCGGGGCTGGCGGCGCTGCGGCCGAGCTTCGAGGCCCACCGCAAGGCCGAGGAACGGGAAGCCTGGGCGGACGCCGTGGCGGAGCTTTGCGCCACGGGCCTGACCCTGCCCGAGCCCTGGGGCGAGGCCCAGGATCACCTGCTCCCCGAGCTGGTGCCCGCCTGGCTGGCGGACCGGGAAGACCGCTGGAACCGCGGCTTCATCGACGGCCTGAGCCAGCGCATCCGGGTGGGGGACGTGGTGATGCCTGCCCCCTGGTTGAAACTCTGGGATCAGAGTGCTGACGAGGTGCTGGAGCTGGCCCTGGACCACCTCCGCCATCGCAGCGAAGGCGCCTTCGAGCGCCTGCCCTCCGGGGCCTACCGCAGCCCCTGGCGCGATGGGCTCGACGCCGCGCGGCTGCTGCTGCCTGAGGTGTGGAATGGGCTCTTCAAGGATCAGCATCCCTTCCTGGCCATTCCTGCGGCGGATACGCTGTTGGCCGCACCCCAGATCCTCTTGCCCAAGCTCATGGATGAGGTGGGCCGGAGCATGAAGACCGGCGCCCAATCCGGCGTCCGGCCCCTGCAGTTGGCGGTGATCGAACGCATCGGCGATCAGCTCATGACCGCCCGCCTGCAGGAACCACACCCCATGTCCGGGCCCCAGAAGGAAATGAAGCAGCTGGACCTCATGGAGGCCCTGCGGCACCAGGAACAGGATCTCGATCCCGCCCTGGGCGTGCCTGCCGTCGTCACCATGGTGAAGACCAACCAGGGCAAGCCCCTCACCATGGCCTTCTGGAACGAGGGCGCGCCGCTGCTCCTGGCGGAGACCGACCTCATCGCCTTCACAAACGCCAAGCATGAACCACTGGGCATCTACGCCCGCCAGACCCTGCCCCGCATCCACGAACTTCGTGGCGAGGCCGTCTCCATCTGGGGCCCCCGGCGGGTGCGCTACACGGGCTTCCCCAATGTGGAACAGCTGTCCCGCTTGGAGCAGTTCGCTTCCGCCGAGCAGATGAAGGCCCTGGATGCCTCCGCCAGTCAGAAGCCCGCCCCACCCCGGCCTGGCCCCGGTGGGGCTCCCGGCTTCAGCGCCCAGGGCGCCCCCGCCCTGCCTCGCCACCTGCAGGGCGCTGGACTGGGTGTGCAGGACAAGGAGTGATACTGCCGGGGTGGCCGCTGGTCTTGCTGTTACAGAATAGACCTCATCGGGCCGCTCACCTTCAGTAGGTAGATCCACGCCGGACAGCAGCTCCGCGCCAGTTGCGGTGGACCCCCGACGCCGGCCCCACCTCGATATTCGCGAAGCCTTTGAGGAAGGTCAGTTTCAGTAGGGTTTCGCCCTGCCACACCGACTTCACGATCGTAATGGCGTTTGCAGGCTGTTCATGGTGGTAGGTCAAGCGATAGGTGCTGGCCCCGTAGGCATCTCGCGTCACTTCCAAGTCCACCCCCTCGGCCTCCTTCTGACTGGATGGGAGGGGGGCGAGGCGGGGCCGCCAAGGGGCGACAAAGGTGTGGAAGTAATCCGCTGAGGAAAACGTCTCCATGAGCCTTGGGCACTTGGTGTAGAGGTCCCGCGTGCCATCTTCCGTAGCCAAGGCCGAAGCCAACTCGCGGAGTCTATTCCATTCCGCTTTCGACACTTGGACAGGAGGCGGCTCTGGATTGATGCCCTGGGCTTGAGCCAGGGAGCCGACAAGGACCATGGGCGATAGAAGCCAGAGGATGCGTCTTTGCTGATCCATGAGTCCACATCCCGTCCAGGCCATTTGCCTCCGTGCATATTACCGATCACGGTGGAAAGGGATGGTCACTTTTCCTTCTCGGAATCGGGTTCCACCGGACCCACTGGATCAATGCGAGCACCCTCGCCACTGGTGGGGTGGAGTTGAAGCTCCCAGGCCCAGGATTCATCAGGACCCAGCGTGATTCGATGGATGCGTTCTGACCTGGCGACCCTGGCTTCCGGGCCAAAGCCATCGGCAACACCAAACCACTCGTGGCCGGAAGCGTAGGTGAACTCAAACTCTCCTTCGGGGGCGAGCCCCAGGAATGGTTCGCCACCCCGGAGGAAGATGGTCAATACCACTGCATGGGTCTTGGCATCCAAGAGCCGCAGAAGGTAGTCCTGGCCGGCCTCGGTCTCGATGCGCCAGGGAACCTTGAGAATCAGGCTGGTGTCCCCTTGAGTCCAGCCGTGGTCAGGGGGGTGGATGGGGCGGAGCTTCCCCGCAGTGCCCCGGGGAGTTGGATCCACTGGATTCAACTCCCTTCCGGGACTGCTGCCGGTTTGGGACTTGGGAGCACCGCTCGGCGATCCGACGCGATGAGCCACATCGCTCTGGAAGGCAGAAGCCCCCAACCAAATCAGGAGGCCGAAGACCGCCAAAGCTGAAATGCCGAGCCAGCCTGGCCACACACGGCGAGCGTCGGCGGAATTCGATGCACTGCCCGAGTCTGGGTGGGGCGTTCTTGCATCAGACCCGGGGAGCTGGATGTCTGTGGGAAGTCCCAGGCGCACCCGTGCCTCGGCCAGTTCCAGGGCCTTTTGCAAAGCCCAGTCATAGCGGGCTTTCCGGGCCGGTTGAAGAAGCACAAAGTGCGCCTGCTCTCGCAGTGTCGAAGCCTGGCCGCTCTTCCGGATGGCCTGGTCAAGGGTATTGCGGTCATCCACGATGCCCTTGAAACCCAGCATCAGGTATAGGTTCCTCATGATTTGCCCTCCATGAGGAAGTCGTAGGCAGCTTTGATTTTTCGAAAGACCTTGGCGGCATCCTGGGTGGCTTCCGGTCCGTGGGGAAGGTATTGATCCGGATGGTGCACCTTGCTGACCCGAAGGTAGGCGCGGTGAATGTCCTCCCGGGTGGCGCCTTCGTCCAGCCCCAGCAAGGCCAGCGCCTTGATCCGTGCGAAGCGCCCGTCGGGCTCGCCTATCGGGCCAGGCGCTGGAGGGTGCGGTCCCCCATCGTCCCAGGGTCCTTGCGGACCTGGTTCATCGCCGGATCGCCCTTGCCAGGCCAATGGATTTGACGGGTCCCAAGCGCGGGGAAGTTCGCTACCGGTCCGTTCCCGGAAGAGGGTCAGGAGTTCTCCTGGCTCAAGGTTGAGGCCCTCCACCACGGTCTTGAGTGCGAGGTTCTGGGATAGCGGCAGGGTTCCTGCTCCGATGGCCACCTCCAGGGCACCCGTGAGGGCTCTCATCCTGGAGGCATGTCGGGCAGTACGGAGCTCTGCCAAGGC
>JAYVRY010000028.1:0-2619 GCA_043775845.1 Acidobacteriota bacterium | reverse complement strand
GGACTAATGGGCTATGGGAGGCCCAATTGGATATCGGACTGGGGGCGCGCCGTGGCTTGGTGGGCTGGTTCAAACAGATCAACGCACCGAAAGACCGTCTGCATGTCACGTTGGATCTGGTGGAGATTCCCGGGGGAAGTTTCAGAAGCAGGAACGATCAAGGCAAGGCCCACGAGGTCCGGATCAGCAGCAGGTTCTGGTTGGGCCGGTTCCCGGTGACCCAACGGCAGTGGCTGGCGGTGATGGGAGTGAACCCAGCGGCCTTCAAGCAGGCGGGACTCGATGCGCCCGTGGAACAGATCAATTGGGACGACACAACCCAATTCCTGGACCGGTTGAATGCCATGCAGGAGACCTGGACATTCCGGCGGCCAACCAGAGCGGAGATGGAATACGCCTGCCGGGCCGGCACCGAGGGTGAGAGCTACGGGCCCTTGGAGGCCATCGCCTGGCATGAGGGCAACAGCGGAGGCACCACCCACCCCGTGGGCCAGAAGCAGCCGAATGCCTTCGGGCTGTACGACATGAACGGTAACGTGCTGCAGTTGTGCCAGGACTGGTACGAAGCAATCAGCAAGCAGCCCTCGGTCTCCTGGGACCCCCAGGGCGCCCCTGCGGGTGAAAATCGAGTGAGCTATGGGGGGTCCTGGCGGTACCATGGCTCGGCCATGGGCTCGACGATGATCGCCTTCGGCGTCCCAGACATGCGCATCACGGACCTTGGTTTCCGGGTGGCGGCGACCGCACGAACGCCATGAGCAGGGACCTCCTACCCGCTCGGTGGGACCGGTAAACCTGGGTTTGGCTTGCCCGCCTGGGCGTGGGTAAGCTCCGGGTCGGAAGGTGCCGAAAGCGATGAAAAGGGAACCTTGGGTAGAATTGACCTCCAACCCAAGATCGAGGGACATGATGAAGCACCTGTGGATAAGTGCCTTGATGATCCTGGCCTGTTTGGGGTCGTGGGCGCAGGTCCCGGGTGCGAAGAAAGATACTCGCACCCTCCGCCCCCAGCAGGCCGCGCAGGCGACCGAGCGCCGCCTTGCCCTGGTCATCGGGAATGACGGCTATCAGCATGTGGGTGCCTTGCGCAATGCGCGTGCGGATGCCCAGGCCATAGCCAAGGGGCTCGAGGCCACGGGGTTCTCCACCACCCTCAAGCTCGACCTGTCAGAAAAGGAGATGAAGGCGGTCCTCCGCACCTTCAAGGCCCAGCTCCAGGGTGGGGATGTGGTGGTGTTCTTCTTCTCTGGTCATGGGGTGCAGCTGGGCGGGGCCAACTACCTGCTTCCCATCGACATCCGGGGCGACAGCGAGGACCAGGTGAAGGACGAGGCCGTCCCGCTGCAGCGGGTGCTGGATGACTTCCAGGAGCAGAGAACCAAGTTCTCCCTGGCGATCCTCGATGCCTGCCGGAACAACCCCTTCAAGTCGACCGGGCGGTCCTTGGGTGGCAGGGGCCTCGCGCCCACCACGGCGGCCACAGGACAGATGGTCCTCTTCTCCGCTGGGGCCGGACAGCAGGCCCTCGATTCCCTTGGCAGCCAGGATCGCAACGCAAATGGCCTCTTCACCCGCGTCCTGCTCAAGGAGATGGGGAAGCCCGGCCTCCCCGTGGACAGGGTTTTGCGCAATGTGCGGACCGAGGTGGTGAAGCTGGCGCGGGGCGTGGGTCACGAGCAGGTGCCGGCGCTCTACGATCAGGCCCTGGGCGAGTTCTACTTCGTAGCTCCACTCGTCACGCCAGAGCCGGTCTTGGGTCCCCAGGGTGGGACAGGTACGGGCCTCGCCCCGGCGCCCGTCCCCGCCGCCCTGGTGGGTGGTCTGCAGATCTCTGTCAATGTCCCGGCAGCCAAGGTGTTTGTGGACGGCGAGTGGAAAGGTGAGGCCTCACCCGCCCAGGCCTTGAACCTGCCGGACCTCCCCGTGGGCGAATTCCGGGTGCGGGTGGAGGCGCCTGGATACGAAGTCCTCGAAAGGGGATTCGAGGTCCAGAAGGGCCGCTGGACCCAGGCCGACATGGTGCTGGCCAAGAAGGTCGTGGCGGTCCCCCAACCGATCTCCGAAGCAAGCCGGCCCATGGTCGTCGTGAAGACCTCACTCGGCGAGATCCGTATCAAGTTGTTCCAGGACAAGGTGCCCGACACCGTCAACAACTTCCTCGGCTATGTGAAGGACCGGTTCTATGACGGCACGATCTTCCATCGTGTGATCACCCGCTTCATGATCCAGGGCGGCGGGTACACCGCAGGCATGGAGAAAAGGGCGACGAAGGCGCCGATCAGGCTCGAGGACGAGGCCGGCCTGGTCAACCGGGCTGGCACGGTGGCGATGGCGCGCATGGCGGATCCCAACAGTGCCACGGCCCAGTTCTTCATCAACCTGGTGGACAATCCCACCCTCGACCGCACTCCGTCGGGCCGCAGGGGCTACGCCGTGTTCGGCGAGGTCATCTCCGGGATGGATGTCGTCTACAAGATCATGGCCGTGAAGACGGGCCCGAAAAACGGGATGAGCGATGTGCCCAACCAGCCCATCTTGATTGAGTCCGTGCAGGTCGCGACCGGGTCGGAGCCCTCCGGCGCCGCCACGCGGGCACGCCAGTAATGAGGGCTGCCGGGA
>JAYVRY010000027.1:0-2621 GCA_043775845.1 Acidobacteriota bacterium | reverse complement strand
CCCGCTTCCGCCCGTAGGTAGCCGTAGGAAAAGGGGGCATCCACGATGAAGGTGGCGCCCTTGATGCCCGCCTCCTCGCCATCCTGGTAGTCGATCATTTCCGTGGCCCAGCCCTTGGATTCACAGAAACGCAGATACATGCGCAGCAGCATGGCCGCCCAGTCCTGGCTTTCGGTGCCACCGGCCCCGGGGGCGATGGCCACGATGGCGTGGTTGTTGTCGAGGTCGCCACTGAGCATCATGCGCAGTTCGGCATCTTCCACGGTCTTGCGGAGCTCGACCGCCACCGCCTCGGCCTCGACCAGCATGTCGGAATCTTCCTGGGCCAGCTCCAGGCCGGTATCCAGATCCTCGATGCCACCGGTCAGGCGCTTGGCTAGGGCGATGTCATTGGTGATTGATCCGCGCTTCTGCAGCAGGGGTTTGGCGGCATCCGGATCGTCCCAGAAGCCCGGGACCGTGGTCCGTTCCTCGATCTGCTCCAGCTCCAGGGCCTTCCGCTCGGGGTCCAGGTGCGCAACCAACTGCTGGACGCGGGGTTCCAGCTCGTTTTTGGCCCGTACCAGGGTCTCGAAATCCATCGTTGGCGTCTCCTGCCCCGGCGGCAACCTCAGGGCCAGGGGAACCTTTGAGTTTAATGCAATCAAGGATGTCCCGTCCCCACGCTATTCTGATGGGATGCCCGGTTTCATCCCTGTGATCCCCGCCGATCTGGAGCCCACCCTTCGTGGGGTCCTGACCGGTCATGGGGGCACGCCCCTGGCTTGGGCCCGGTGGGAGCATCCCCAGCCTAAAGGGCGGGTGGTGATTTCCCACGGCTACGGCGAGCACGGCGAGCGGTACCGGCACACGGCCCACTGGCTGCACACCCTGGGCTGGTCGGTGTCCAGCATGGACCATCGCGGTTTCGGCCGTTCCGGTGGGCTCCGGGGCGATGCGGTGGGCATCCGGGCCTTCGTGGACGACCTCGCGCTCTTCCTCCGCCAGGAGCGCCGCTATGACGCGGAACGCACCGGCGCCACGGCCCGGGTGGTGGAGGGCGTGCCCATGCCCCCCCTTCCGGTCTGCCCCCAGGTGGTGCTCGGCCACAGCTTCGGCGGGCTGGTCTCGCTCCTCACCCTGCTCTGGCATGCAGACACCTTGGATGGCCTCATCCTCTCCAGCCCGGCCGTGGCCGTGCGGTCGAACTCCAGGCTCCTGCTGATTCTCTCCCGGTTCCTCCGCTGGTTCATGCCGCACCGCCCCATTCGCCTGCACGGTGACAAGAGCCAGGTTTGTTCCGACCCCGTCATCGTCCAGCGTTACGAGGCCGACCCCCTCTGTCACCGCTGGGCCACGGCCGCCTTCGGAGCCGCCCTGGAGGAGGGCCGGGCCGAAGTGCTGCCCCTGGGGCACGAACTGGATCGCCCCATCCTCCTGTTGGAAGCCGGGGTCGATACGGTGGTGGATAACGATGGGGCGGAAGCCCTCTGGTCCGCCGTGCGCCCTGAGATCCTGGAGCGCCACCGGCTGCCCGCCTTCTATCACGAAATCTTTCACGACCGGCTCCGGGCCCAGGCCCAGGCCCTGGTCGAACCCTGGCTGGAGAAGCTCGCCCTGGCCTGGAACCCTTCGCACCGTCCCGCCATGTTTGAAGTGATGTCTCCGGAGTCCGCATGAAGCGCATCCTTACCCCCCTCGTCCTGGTCGCCGCGCTGGCGGGCCTGGGGCTGGGCTGCCGAAAAGCCAAGACCGTCGACACCGGTATCACGGCCGTGGAATTGATGACCACTGCGGACAAACAAATGAAACAGGGGAAGTTCAACGATGCCCGCATCACCTTGCGCCACCTGGAACAGTATCTCCCGGGTTCCGTTGAGTTCCCCAAGGCCAAGCTCATGCTGGGCGACAGTTTCTTCTTCCAGGGCAGCCCCAGCTACCCCGAGGCTGAGGTCGAATACAGCAGCTTCCTGAATTATTTCCCCCGGCACGAACTGCGGGATTACGCCTTGTACCACCGCGCCCTCTGTCACTTTTCCTCCATCGAGAGCGCCGAGCGCGATCAGGCCGAAACCCGCAAAGCCCTGGCCGACTTCCAGCTGCTGCTCACGGAATCCCCCGGCAGTCCCTATGCCGGTGAAGTCCGGGCCAAGATCCTGCAGTGCTGGCGCCGGGTGGCAGAGCATGAACTGATCGTGGGCATCTTCTACGTGAACACCTACTACTACCCCGGCGCCGAGCGGCGCCTGAAGAATCTGCTGGAAACCTACCCCGACTACGTGGATCGCGAACGCGCCTACTATTTCCTGGGCGAGGCCATGCGCCAGCGCTTGCTGTCGAGTGAGGAAATCGTCCAGTTCGGCAAGGACTCCGCCGCCAAGCTGCAGAAGGACGAACTGAAAGACCTCACCAAGGAACAGATCGCCGAATACAACAAGGACTTCAACGTGTTCGGCCAGGAACGGGTCAAGGTCTTCCGGGGCGAGGCCAAGAGCTACTACCAGAAGCTCGTGGAGAGCTACCCCGGCTCCGAATGGGCCCGCCGCGCCGCCGATCGCCTCGTGACCATGGGCACCAGCGGGGTCAAAGAGGAGCTGGATAGTTAATGCCCTCCGGGGGTTCCCCGCTGCGCGGACACCCCC
>JAYVRY010000026.1:0-2625 GCA_043775845.1 Acidobacteriota bacterium | reverse complement strand
CCATCCCCATCTGGGAGGCCCTGCGGGATTCCCGCAACGTCCCCGCGGTGCGGACCCTGGAGGAAACCGGAGTCATGAACGTCATCGACTATGCCCGCAAGTGCGGCCTCACCGGCAACATCCCACCCTATCCCAGCATGGCGCTCGGTTCCGGCGACTTCACGCTGAAGGAGATGGTGCGGGGCTATGCCACCATCGCCAATGGCGGCCTCCAGGCCCCGGTGCCCTTCTTCATCAAGAAGGTTGCGGATCGCAACGGCAAGGTGCTGGAAAGCCACAGCGGTTCAGCTTCCGAGCAGGTGCTAGATCCCATGAGCAACTTCCAACTCATCCAGTGCCTCCAGGGGGTGGCCACCAGTGGCACCGGCGCCCGCAGCAACGAATTGGAGTGGCCCGTGGCGGGCAAGACAGGCACCACCGATGAGCACACGGACGCCTGGTTCATGGGCTTCTCCACCCGCGTGGTGTGTGGCGTCTGGGTGGGGCTGGATGAAAAGAAGACCATCTACCGGGGCGCGGACGGTGCCAGGGTGGCCCTGCCCATCTGGATCGACTTCATGAAGGTGGCCCTCCCCACCACCGAGCGGGAAGAGTTCAAGGCGCCGGAGGGCATGGAATGGGCTGACATCGACCGCTACACCGGCCTGCTGGCCACCTCGGCCACCACAGACCGTGTTCTCCACTTGGCCTTCAAACCCGGCACCGTGCCCAAGTCCGGCAGCGACGCCGAGGCCATCCAGAAGATCAAGGAGGCCCGGGACAAGGCCCATACCCAGGCGGTGGAGAACCGCATCTGGGGCCGCCCCCAGGTGGTCGAGGAAGCCAGGCCCGTGGATCTGAACGCGACCGATCCAAATGGCTAACCTGTCTTGCCGTTCCCTATCTCCAAAAACGGGCGCCATTCGGCGCCCGTTTTTGGAGCATGAAAAGGACTGACTATTTCTTCTTCCATGCTTTCGCAGGCGCCGCCTTCCAGGGCCGCGGGGTGTCCTTGGGCGCGGGCTTGTCCTCCCAGGTCTTGCGGGGACCGGCGGCGGCTGGCTTGGGCTTGGCGTAGGGCCGGGGCTTCTCGTCCAGCTCGCGGCGGGGCTTGAAGCTGCCGTCGGAGCGGGTCTTGGCGAAGGCAGAATCCGGACGCTCGGTCCCTCGCGCGGCGGTGCGCTCAGCGTAGGTCCGCTGCGGGCGGGGGCCACAGTCCTTGCGCTCGCGGGCCAGGTCGAAGCGCGACTTGACTTTCTTTTCGGGTTCGTTGGGCAGGTCGAAGCCCGAGGCCTGGTCGGCCTGGACGAGGCCCAGCAGGCCCGCCACGAGGCGCACAGGGTCGGCGTCCTTGAGCATCTGGGTGGCCTGGTTGAGCAGGGCGGCGCTGGCAGCGCCCTGAATGCCGTCGAGCAGCTTGGTGGCCTGGGCTTCGCGGATCTCCGCAGGGGTAGGTACGGCGCGCCAGTCGAGCGTGAGGCCGCCGCGGCGGCTCCAGGCCAGCAGGATGCGGCTTTCCTTCCAGCCCACCAGGGCCATGCTGGTGCCCTTGGCGCCGGCGCGGCCCGTGCGACCGCTGCGGTGGATGTAGCTTTCGAGTTGGGTGGGAATGCCCATGTGGACCACCAGGGGCAGGCCTTCGATATCGAGGCCGCGGGCGGCGACATCAGTTGCGACCAGGTAGCGCAACTTGCCGTCCTTGAACTGGCCCAGGATGCGGGTCCGCGTGGCCTGGGCCAGGTCGCCGTGGAGGAAGGCGGCGGGCAGGCCCGAGACGGTCAGCTCTTCGGCAACTTCCTCGGTCTGGGCTTTGGTCTTGGTGAAGATCAGGGCGGAGCTGGGCTGATCCCGCAGCAGCAGGTTCACCAGGGCCCGCACGTGCTGGTGGTCGGGCGCCAGTACTGGCGTGTGGGCGATGTCCGCGTGGACCGCATGCTCGCCAGCCTCCGCCAGCTGGATCTGGACCGGGTTCTTGAGGAAACGCTTGGCCAGCTTGGCGATGGGGGCGGGCAGGGTGGCGGAAAAGAGGAAGGTCTGCGGGCCCGCGGGCACCTTGGCCAGGATGGTCTCCACGTCCTCCAGGAAGCCCATGTTCAACATCTCGTCGCATTCATCCAGGACGATCATGCTCACGCGGCTCAGATCCAGCGTGCCGCGCTCCAGGTGATCCATGACCCGGCCCGGGGTGCCGACAACCACGGGAGAACCCAGCTGCAGGGCCCGCAGCTGAGGCGGGTAGGCCACACCCCCCACCAGGGAGGCGATGGGCAGCTTGGGCACAAGGGTGTGCAGTTCGGCACCCACCTGCTGGGCCAGTTCCCGTGTGGGCGCCAGGATCAGGGCCTGGGGATGGCGCTCGTCGGAAAGCCGCTGCAGCAGCGGCAGGCCGAAGGCCAGGGTCTTGCCCGAGCCCGTGCGGCTCTGCACCAGCAGATCGCGACCTTCGAGGCCGGGCATGATGGTCGCTGCCTGGACGGGCATGGGGGTCTCGAAGCCGCGCTTGGCCAGGGCGGCCAAAAGGGCTTCGCTGCAGCCGAGGGCTGCAAAGGTGGTATCACTCACTGGTCTCTCCCGGGGCTATCCCTGCGCGAGTGTGCCAAGCGGCAACTCAATTGGCGAACAGCGCCAGCCGGGAGGGGCCCAAAC
>JAYVRY010000025.1:0-2641 GCA_043775845.1 Acidobacteriota bacterium | reverse complement strand
TGGTGCACCACCAGGCCGGGCTTCAGCCATTGGAACCCCAGGGCCTTCGACGGCTGGAAGACCGCAGCAGGACCGAACCAGGCGGGGTCGAGACGCCCCTCATCCAGGATCGCTGGCTGAGCGCTGAGGATGGCTGGGGTCATCAGGAGGAGGGCAGCAGATCGTCGCATCGAGACTCCGGAAGGATCGAATCATGGGCGTAGGTCACGGCATCCGGGAACTCAGGCGAAAGAATCCAGCCCCACCTTAGCTGCCAGTCGATTCATGCGCCAGGCGAGTTCCTCCATGAAGGCTCTCCGGTCCAGTTGCCAAGAGAAGGGGTCGCCCACGTACACATCCACGAAGAACGGCACCAGGATACCCTCGCCGCGGGGCATCGCCTTGCCCAGGCCGTGCATGAACACGGGGTGGACGGGCGCGGAAGGATGGTCTCGCAGCAGGTGCCACAGGCCACTCTTGAAGGCCGAAAGCTGTTCGGGTTCACCCCGGGTGCCCTCAGGAAAGAAGATCAGGATGTCGCCCCGATCGAGGGCTTCGGAGGCACCCTGGAGCGCCTCCTTCCCGCCACCTCGGCGGATGGGAATGATGCCGACGATGCGCTCAGCGAACCAGGCGAGCAGCCGGTTACGGAGGAAGTAGTCGGCCGCGGCCACGGGCCTGACCTTTGGCAGCAGATGCCCGGGCAGGAGGGCCACCAGCAGCATGGTATCGAGATGGCTGTTGTGGTTGGCGATCACCACCGCCGGACCATCCTGGGGAAGGCGTTCGCGGTGCCTGGCATTCAGGCCCAGGGCGATGCGGATGATCCCCATGACGAACACGCGATAGAAGATCCAGCGAAGGACGGCGACCATGGATCAGTGCAGTTTCAGGTAGCGGACCACATGGAAGATCAGGGGGGCCGTGACGAGCAGGCTATCCACCCGGTCGAGGATTCCCCCGTGACCCGGAAGCAGGGTGCCGCTGTCCTTGATGCCGAGATCACGCTTCACGGCGGAGATGGTCACATCCCCCAGGAAGCCACCCAGACCCGCGATGATGCCGATGATGCCCGCATGGAGGAGGCTCATGGGCACGAGCCGCGGCCCCAGCAACACCGCCAGCGTCAAGGTCGTCGCCATGCCTCCAAGCAGGCCTTCCACGGTCTTCTTTGGGCTCACCTTCGGAAGGACGGGGGTCCGGCCAAAGAGCCGTCCCCAGATGTACTGGGCCACATCGTTGAACTGGGTGAGGAACACCGTAAGCACCACCCAGGCCACCCCACCACCGGTCCCCGGCACGCTTGGTGCGAGGGTCAGGAAGGCGGCCAGGTGCGACAGGCTGTAGACCATGGTCATCAGGCCCCAGTGCAGGGTGCCCACGGCGCGGAGGAAACCCTCCGTTTCCCCGATCAGCACCATGCGGATGGGAATCAACAGGAAGAGATAGACGGGGATGAAGATGGCGAACATGCCGTACCAGTCCACGCCGACCCAGTAGTACTGCAGGGGGATGCTTAGATAGGCGAGCAGGAGAACCCGCCGATCGGCCCGGCGGGTTGGGATGATTGAAAAATATTCCTTCAAGGCCAGGAAACTGAGGAAGGCAATGAAGCCGATCGCCCAGTGCCTGGGCAGCAACATGACACCCAGGAAGAGTCCGGCCATGAACCACCAGGTCCGGATCCTGGCGCGGAGTTCCCGGAAGTCGCGGTCAGGCTTCAACTGTGAGAGGAGGAATCCGATGGTGCTGGCCAGCATTAGAATCGCCAGGACTCCTGCGTAAAGAGCCTGTAGCGGAGCGGGAAGGATGAGCCAGTTCATGCCCGGCTCCGCATCAGCCGGGACGCTCGATGCAAGCGACGGGTCGCCGTCACGATGGCCCCTGTCAGGATGAGCCCCAGGGCCCAGGGCAGCACTCGGTCACGAACGCCCATCAGGGGCTCCAGAGCAGCCAGGAGCGCGGCCCCGGTGAGCAGGGCCATCCGGTGCGGCTTGGCCATGGGCCCTCGGAAATCCGCGGGCAGACCCAGAGACTGGCCGAGGGCCCGCACATAGGCCGTGGCCATGGCCAGCAGGGCCGCCGCCCAACCCAGGAGGGGTCCCCAGGCGACCCCCGCTGCCGCATACCCGGCAGCCACCAGGAACAGCGAGTCCTCGATCCGATCCGGAGCCTCATTCCAAAGGTCTCCGGTCGGTGTTTTGCGCCCGCCTTCCACGGCCACCAGTCCATCCATCATGTTGCAAAGAAGGCGGAGTTGAATGCAGGCCGCGGCGACCACCAACCACATTGCCCGCGAAGCTCCAGACCGGCCAGAGAGCAGGAAGGCTGCGGCACCCATGGCTGCCACGCCGATGCCGGCGGCCGAAATGCCGTTAGGACTCACCCCATGGGTGGCGAGGGATCGTCCGAGAGCCCCCGCCCAGGCCCGCCCCCGGGTCTTGAGGGGGCGGCGGCCGGAGGGAGCAGAAAGAACAGGATCGGCGGTCATGAGAATCCAGACTTGCACCAGGTGCAAAGGAGTCGCGGTTGAATTGGGGTTTGCTGTCAAACCAGACCCTAGTCCACCCGGTAGTGGCAACCCCGGCTTTCGGGGTTCTGCAGGGCGGCATTCAGGATGAGGCGGGCGCAGAGGAGACCGCTGCGCAGCTCCAGCAGCTCA
>JAYVRY010000024.1:0-2655 GCA_043775845.1 Acidobacteriota bacterium | reverse complement strand
CCTGTGTGACTTCAATCACATCCGGATCGTTGATAACTCAGCCGTCCAGATTTCCCGCCGAAGCAGCAATATCCAGCCGGAGGAGGTTGGTCATTTTTTGCCCGGCTGGTGCTGAGTTGTGTTAAGAAATTTTCGATTTCTAAAAAACTTCTAACTACCCCTTCTCACCTTTCCTAAATCTGTTTCGCTAGTGATTTTACGACTCCACCAGGCTCTGCCCCCCGAGCCCTCGCTTGACTCCCTGGACACCTTTTCCCAGCCCTTTCTGCCCAATACGAACGACCTGCACCTCCAAGGCCACCACAGATTCCCCGGAGCCTGCCCATGCTGACCAACCTGAAAATCGGTCCCCGCCTGACGGTGGGCTTCGCCCTCATCCTCGCCCTGCTCCTGGTGATCGCGGGGGTGGGCCTCAACCGCATGGGCGCCATCGCCGCCGATACCGAAAAGATCGTCACCCACTACAACGTGCAGAACAACCTGGCCCGCGATATGTCGGAACAGATCCACATCGTGTCGCGGCTCATCCGGACCATCCTGCTCATGGACAACCTGGCGGACAAGAAGGAGAACGCCGCCCGCATCGGCAAGGCCCGGGAGGCCTACGACGAGCTGGCCAAGAAGCTGGAGGCCAGCAGCAAGTCGGCGGAATCCAAGGCCATCCTGACGGAACTTACCGCACTCATCTCCAAGGCCCGGCAATCCAATGGCCAGGTGCTGACCCTGGCCCTGGCGGGGCAGGACAAGGAGGCGAACCGCCTCCTCTTCGGCGAGGCCCGCGGGGCCGTCCAGATCTTGCAGGTGAGCCTCGACAAGGCCTCGAAATACTTCAGTGCGCGGGTGGACAAGGCCTACGAGGATGCGTCCGCCGCCTACCGGCAGGCCGTGACCATCGTGATCACGGTGGTGGTCCTGGCCCTGGTGCTGGGAGCCGTTTTGGCCTTCCTCATCACCCGCAGCATCACCCGGCCCCTGCAGGCCATGGGGGCGGTCATCGAAACCGTGGCCCAGGGCGACCTCACCCAGCGGGTGCAGATCGACTCCAAAGACGAGCTGGGCGAGCTGGGCCGCATCCTCAACACCACCAACGAGGGCCTGCGGGAAATGGTGCTGCAGATCCAGGAGAGCGCCCTGGCCATCTCCACCGCCTCGGGCGAGATCAGCATGGGCAACACGGATCTCAGCCGCCGCACGGAGGAACAGGCCGCCAGCCTGGAGGAGACCGCCAGCAGCATGGAGCAGATCACCAGCAACGTGAACCAGACCGCGGACAACGCCCGTTCCGCCAACCAGGAATCCGGCAAGGCCCGCCAGGTGGCCACGGAGGGCGGCACCGCCGTCAGCCAGGTCATCGGCGCCATGGACGCCATCAACCAGTCCTCGGCCAGGATCAACGAGATCATCGGCGTGGTGGATGAGATCGCCTTCCAGACCAACCTGCTGGCCCTGAACGCCGCCGTGGAAGCCGCCCGGGCCGGGGAGCAGGGCCGCGGCTTCGCCGTGGTGGCCGCGGAAGTCCGCAACCTGGCCAAGCGCAGCGCCGACGCCGCCAAGGAGATCAAGGGCCTGATCCGCGAAAGCGTGGCCAAATCTGAAGACGGCAACCGGATCGCCGCCCACGCTGGGGAGACCATCCAGGAAGTGGTCAGCAACGTGCAGCGCGTAACCTCGCTGGTCAGCGAGATCGCCAATGCCACCCAGGAGCAGAGCACCGGCCTGAACGAACTCAACAAGGCCGTGGTTTCCATGGACGAAGTCACCCAGCAGAACGCCGCCCTGGTGGAAGAAGCCGCCGCCGCCGCCGAATCCCTGGATGAGCAGGCCCACGCCCTCACCGAGATCGTGGCCCGCTTCAAGACCGGCGTGGAAGTCCGCCGGACTGCCAGCGCCCGCGCGCCCCAGCACGCCACCCCCCGGCCCCCGGCCAGGCCCACTCAGGCCACGGTCAAGCGCGCCGCCCGCCCCGAGCTGGCCGCCGCCAAGCAGCCCGTGTCCACGTCAAAGAACGCGGGCGATGGGGACTGGGAAGCCTTCTGAAGCACTTCGGCTCAGTCCTGACTGATACGCCTTTCCCCTCTGCCCACTGACCTCTGCAACCCACCGCCTGGAGCCACCCATGTCCTTCCTCGACAACATCAAGATGGGCCCGAAACTCATCGGTTCCTATGTCCTGATCGCCATGATCGCCGGGCTGATCGGGGGGATAGGCATCCAGAAGATCCATGTCATCGAAGCGGCGGATACCGTCCTCTACGAAAAAATCACCGTCCCCCTCGCCGAGATGGGCGAGATGCGACAGTACTTCCAGCGCCTGCGGGTGAATGTGCGGGACGGCATCATGACCGGAGACGTGGAGCGCTACCAGAAGCGGTTCAAGGAGCTGGAGGTCGAACTCCGCAAGAATGCAGAGTCCTATCACAAGACCCTGTTCAGCGAGGCGGGCAAGAACCTGCATAAAACCTTCACCGACGCCTTGAACCGGTACGCCACCATCGGCGACCGCATCTTCGCCCTGGCCGCCGCCGGCAAGGTGAAGGAAGCGGAAGCCCTCATGCGGGGCGACGCCGCCAAGATCCAGAACGAGGTCATGGCCGCCATGGAGGAGATGGCCAAAATCAAGGTGGACACCGCCAAGAAGACCGCTGAAGCCAATAC
>JAYVRY010000023.1:0-34305 GCA_043775845.1 Acidobacteriota bacterium | reverse complement strand
ATGAGCTTCTGGTGGCGGCGCTGGATGGAGCATTCGCGCTCGCCCAGATGCACCACGTTGCCGAAGAGATCGCCCATGATCTGGACTTCGATGTGGCGCGGCTCCAGGAGGTACTTCTCCATGTAGACGCTATCATCGCCGAAGGCGCCCTTGGCTTCGCTGCGGGCCGTGTTGTAGAGGTCGGGCAGTTCCTCGGGGTTGTTGCAGATGCGCATGCCGCGTCCGCCGCCGCCGGCACTGGCCTTGACGATGACGGGATAGCCGATCTGCTCGGCACACACCAGGGCCTCTTCCACGGTCTCCACAAGGCCGTCGCTGCCGGGCATGAGGGGCACACCGGCTTCCAGCATGGTGGCCTTGGCCTGGGCCTTGTTGCCCATCTTGCGGATGATCTCGGCGCTGGGGCCGATGAAGGTGATGCCGCAGGCCAGGCACACTTCCACGAAGTGCGCGTTCTCGCTGAGGAAGCCATAGCCGGGATGGATGGCCTCGGCCCCGGTGACTTCGGCGGCGGCGATCACCTGGGGGATGTTCAGGTAGGACTTCGAGGAGGGCGGGGGGCCGATGCAGACTTCCTCATCGGCGAAGCGTACGTGGAGGGCATTGCGGTCCGCCTCGGAATACACGGCCACGGTCTGGATGCCCATTTCCTTGCAGGCCAGGATGACGCGCAGGGCGATTTCGCCGCGGTTGGCGATGAGCACCTTCTTGAACGGCGGTGCGTCGATGTGGGCTGCGGGAGCGGGTGCAGTCTTGCGCTTGATGGCTGCGCCCATGGCCTACCCGATTCTCACGGCGTAGAGACGTTCGCCATATTCGACCGGGGTGCCGTTCTCCACGAGCACCTTCACGATCTCACCGGCGACATCGCTCTCGATCTCGTTCATGAGCTTCATGGCTTCGATGATGCAGAGCGTCTGGCCAGGTTTCACGAAATCGCCGGGCGATGCGAAGGGCGTGGCCGTGGGATTGGAGGAGCGGTAGAAGGTGCCCACGATGGGGCTGGTGACGTAGTGGATGCTGGGATCTTCCGCAGCCGCGACGGGTGCCTGAAGGATAGGAGCTGCGGCCTGGAAACTCTGCGTCTGGGGCGCAGGCGCGGCCATCATCATGGGCGCGGCCATCGGGGCCTGCTGGATGATGGGGGCCGGGCCATCCTTGCGGATGCGGAAGCGCATGTCGCCAGCCTCGAACTCGAACTCCTGGAAGGGCTCACGGCCCACCAGGGCGATGAGGCTCTTGATCTCCTCGAGGCCGATGGTCTGGACAGTCGCTTTTACCGGAGCCTTGGCGGCAGGTGCAGTGGCTTTGGGTGTGGCGGGGGCAGACTTGGCGGCGGAACGCGGGGCCGGACTCTTCTTCACGGCCACGGTTTTCTTACGGGAGGTGCTCATCAGGGCTCCAACGGTCGGATCGGGCTAGGGAAGGGATCGAGCATACCAAACCCGGGAGGGCTGGTCAGGTCACGATTCTTCGGTGGGTTCCACCACGGAAGCCTTCTTTTTGGCGCGGGGGCCGGTTTCTTCCGAGCGAAATTCTTTGCGGGCAGCATCGAGGATGCCGTTGAGGAATTGCGTGCCTTCCTGGTCGCTGAATTCCTTCACGATTTCGAGGGCCTCGTTGATGACAATGGGGAAGGGGACTTCCTTCACGAACATCAGTTCATAGAGGCCGAGACGCAGCAGGTTCCGGTCCACCGCGGCCATGCGGTGGATCTTCCAGTGCTCGGCGTACTTCGTCAGCACGGTATCGATCTCTTCCATCTGCCCGTGGACGCCATCCACGAGGCGACGGGCGTAGTAGAAGGCATCCCGGTTCAAATCCTGGATGGCATAGAAACCGGCGAACACCTGATCCGGCGCGTAGCCGGTCAGGTCCATGGCGTACAGCATCTGCAGGGCGTACTCCCGCCCGCGGCGACGAACTCCCATCTACTTGCGCCCTTTCTTCGAGCCCAGAGTGTGGGCCAGATCGACCATTTCGAGGACGCTCTGAGCGGCCTCCCACCCCTTGTTGCCCATCTTGGCGCCAGCCCGGTCGATGGCCTGCTCCACGCTGTCGGTCGTGAGGACGCCAAAGGCCAGGGGCAGGCCGGTGTCGAGGGCCACCTGGGCCGCGCCCTTGGTGACCTCGGCGGCGATCATGTCGAAGTGGGGTGTGCCGCCGCGAATCACCGTGCCCAGCACGATGACGCCGGCGTAGCGACCGCTGGTGGCGGCCAGCTTGGCCGCCTGCGGCAGTTCGAAACTGCCCGGGACGCGGATGAGGTCCATCTGATCTTCGGTGCCGCCATGGCGGAGGATGCAATCCTTTGCGCCCTCGATGAGGCGCTCCACGATGAAGTCGTTCCAACGCGAGGCCACCAGGGCGAAACGGTCGCCCTCATGCACGCGGATGTGGCCCTCAAAGATCCCCATGGGAACCCCCCGAAAGGTGTGAGGGTCGAGGCTAACATATCCAGCGTTTACGGTCACTCATAAATGGCCCGGGGCATCGCCCCGGGCCATTTATGAGGTAGGAAAGGACTAGATTTTCACCGTATCCGCGACTTCGTAGAAGTCGCGGATCTGATCGAAGTTCATGTAGCGGTAGATGTCCTTCGCCTTGGCGTCGACGATGCCGACCTGGGCCATGTATTCGGCCACGGTAGGGATCTTCCCGAGGAGCGCGCAAATGGCCGCCAGTTCGGCGGAACCCAGGTAGACGCGGGTGTCGAGGCCCAGGCGGTTGGGGAAGTTGCGCGTGGAGGTGGACATGGCCGTGCTGCCTTTGCGGATGGAGGCCTGGTTGCCCATGCACAGCGAACAGCCAGGCATCTCCATGCGGGCGCCGGTGCGGCCCAGGATGCCGTAGTAACCCTCCTGCGTGAGGACGTACTCGTCCATCTTGGTGGGCGGGGCGATCCAGAGGCGGGTGGGGATATCGGTCTTGCCATCCAGCAGCTTTCCGGCGGCGCGGAAGTGGCCGATGTTGGTCATGCAGGAGCCGATGAACACTTCGTCGATGGTGTCGCCTGCCACATCGGACAGCTTTTTGATGTCGTCGGGATCGTTGGGGCAGGCCAGCAGGGGTTCCTTTACGTCGGCCAGATCGATCTCGATGATGGCGGCGTATTCGGCATCCGCATCCGGGGCCAGCAGCTCGGGCTTGGCGATCCAGGCCTGCATGGCGCGGATGCGGTTCTCCAGCGTCTCGCGGTGCTCGTAGCCGCCCGCGATCATCCACTTCATGAGCGTGATGTTGGACGTCATGTATTCGATGATCGGTTCCTTGTCCAAGCGCACCGTGCAGCCCGCGGCACTTCGCTCGGCGGAGGCATCAGAGAGCTCGAAGGCCTGTTCCACCTTGAGTTTGGGCAGGCCCTCGATCTCGAGGATGCGGCCGCTGAAGATGTTCTGCTTGCCCTTCTTTTCGACAGTCAGCAGGCCCTGCTGGATGGCGTAGTAGGGGATGGCGTTCACCAGGTCGCGCAGCGTGACGCCGGGCTGCAACTCGCCCTTGAAGCGCACCAGCACGGATTCCGGCATGTCCAGGGGCATGACGCCCGTGGCGGCGGCGAAGGCCACCAGGCCCGAACCGGCAGGGAAGGAGATGCCGATGGGGAAGCGGGTGTGGGAATCGCCACCGGTGCCCACGGTGTCGGGCAGCAGCAGGCGGTTCAGCCAGGAGTGGATGACGCCATCGCCGGGCCTGAGGGAGACACCGCCGCGGTTGGTGATGAAGGGGGGCAGCTCGCGGTGGGTCTTCACATCCACGGGCTTGGGATAGGGTGCCGTGTGGCAGAAGGACTGCATGACCATGTCCGCGGAGAACTGCAGGCAGGCCAGATCCTTCAGCTCATCGCGAGTCATGGGGCCCGTGGTGTCCTGCGAGCCCACCGTGGTCATGTGGGGTTCGCAGTAGGTGCCGGGGCGCATGCCAGTGGTGCCGCAGGCGCGACCCACCATTTTTTGCGCCAGGGTGAAGCCCTTGCCGGTGTCCTTGGGGATGGCGGGGAAGCGGAAGATCGTGGACTCGGGCAGGCCCATGGCCTTGCGGGCCTTGGTGGTGAGGCCGCGGCCCACGATGAGGGGAATGCGGCCCCCGGCGCGGACTTCATCGAAGATCACATCGGACTTCACCTTGAACTCGGCGATGACCTGGCCGTTCTTCAGGGCCTTGCCCTCGTAGGGGCGCAGCTCGATGACATCGCCCATGTCCATGCTGTTCACGTCCAGCTCGATGGGCAGGGCGCCGGCATCCTCCATGGTGTTGTAGAAGATGGGCGCGATCTTGGTGCCCAGGCACACCCCGCCGAAGCGCTTGTTGGGCACGAAGGGAATGTCCTCGCCCGTAAACCACAGCACGGAGTTGGTGGCGGATTTGCGCGATGATCCGGTTCCCACCACGTCGCCCACGTAGGCGATGAGGTGGCCCTTGGCCTGCAGGGCCGCCAGCTGCTTGAGGGGCCCGATCTTGCCAGCCTCATCGGGCTCGATGCCGGGGCGGGCGTTCTTCAGCATGGCCAAGGCATGGAGCGGAATGTCGGGGCGGCTCCAGGCATCGGGCGCGGGGGACAGGTCATCGGTGTTGGTCTCGCCCGTCACCTTGAACACGGTGAGGGTGAGGCTCTGGGGCACTTCGGGGCGGCTGGTGAACCATTCCGCATTGGCCCAGGACTTCAGCACCGACTGGGCATTGGCGTTGCCCGCATCGGCCTTGGCCTTCACGTCGGCAAAGGCGTCGAAGATCAGCAGGGTTTTCTTGAGGGCTGCGGCGGCCACGGCGCCCACCACGGCATCGTCCAGCAGATCAATGAGGGGCTTCACGTTGAAGCCGCCCAGCATGGTACCCAGCAGTTCCGTGGCTTTCTCACGGGAGAGCAGCGCGACCTTCTCGACACCCTTGGCCACGCTGGCCAGGAAGGCAGCCTTCACGCGGGCGGCGTCATCCACCCCGGCGGGAACGCGGTGGATCAGCAGATCGAGGAGGAAGGCTTCCTCACCGGCGGGGGGATGGGCCAGCAGATCAGCCAGCGCCGAGGTCTGGACTTCGGTGAGGGGGAGGGGCGGAAGGCCCAGGGCGGCGCGTTCGGCGACATGTTGGCGATAGGCTTGCAGCACGGTCAACCCCCTTGATGCACCGCTGGCCGCGGTCCGAACCCCCATTCTACATCCGGTGGCTGTCTGGTCATGGATCGCGCTCCTGAAGGCAGCGGGCTACTTGAGGTCGGCTGAGGCCATGGTGCGGTCCATAGCTCAACTTTCGAGGTGTGCGCACCGATCAAGTGAGGGTTGGAGGGACGCACGGCATGGCCATCAAGCGAGTGCGGGTCGACGACCTAAAAGAGGGCATGTACGTTCACGATCTCAACTGCGGGTGGCTGCAGCATGGGTTCCTGCGCCAGCAGTTCCTGCTGAAGGGCCCCAGCCAAATCCAGAAGATGAAAAAGCAGGGCCTGGATGAGATTTACATCGACACGGACAAGGGCGGGGACGTAGTGGGGGCCCCCACTCAGGTTGAGATTCAGCAGGCCATTGAACAGCAGATGAAGGACACAGCCTCGGAGGGCGCCACCCTGGAACCGGCCCGGGTCTCCCAGCGGGAGGAATCCGCCGCGGCCAAGCACATTCTGGGCGAGGCCGAAGGCGTGGTGAACGGGCTGCTGATGGATGTGCGGCTGGGCAAGCAGCTGGAACCCGTCAAGGCCCGCCCTCTGGTGAAGGCCATGCATGCCTCGGTGCTGCGGAATCCCGGCGCCCTCATCAGCCTATCGCGCCTGAAGCATGCCGACACCTACACCTTCCAGCACTCCGTGAGCATCTGCGCCCTCCTGGTGTCCTTCTGCCACGCCATTGGCATGGAACCGGCCACGGTGGAGGAAGCCGGATTGGGCGGGCTGCTTCATGACGTGGGCAAGATGAAGGTGCCCAACGAGATCCTGAACAAACCAGGCAAGCTCACCGACGATGAATTCACAGTCATGAAATCCCATGCCTCCATGAGCCGGGACCTCCTCACCGGGGTTCCGGGCGTGTCCGAGATGGTCATGCAGATCGCAGGAGAGCACCACGAGAAGATGGGTGGCGGCGGCTATCCTCGTGGCATCGTCGGGGCGGAGATCTCTCAGATCGGTCGCATGACGGCCATCGTCGATGTCTACGATGCCCTCACTTCCAACCGGGTCTATCACAAGGGCAAGGAGCCCAGCGAAGTCCTCAAGAAACTGCTGGAGTGGAGCGGCCCGCACTTGGATGGCGACTTGGTGCAGCAGTACATCCGCACCCTGGGCATCTACCCGGTTGGATCATTGGTTCTCCTCGACGGGAACCGGCTGGCCGTGGTGGTGGAACAGGGCGAGGATCTGCTCCGCCCGTTGGTGCGCGTGATCTATGACACCCGCCGGGGCATGCGTCTGGATCCCTGGGACCTGCACCTGAGCCAAAGCACGGAGCAGATCATCAGCTACGAGGATCCGATCAACTGGGCGGTGGATCCCTACGAGTACCTTTAACCCTTGCCAGACGGTATTTCGGCTTTTTTGGCAGGGTGATACCGATTGGCAGGAAAGGAATTTCATAAGCGGAGGACAACGGAGGAGCGGAGGAAAGCTGAGAAAAGAGAAGGTTTCTTTCTTTCTCTGCTTTCCTCAGCCCCTCTGCTTACCTCCGCTTATTGATTTTTTCTTTGAAGCCATGATCCAGCGGCGCCACCACTCCTTGGCCGGTGCGCCATTCGCTCGCCTTGCAGTATTCGCGGTTTATGGCTTTTCAGGCTGACAATGCAAAGCCATCAGTACCCGGCCGCCTGGCCATCCTTCCGCGATTCCGAAGCGCCGAAATAGACCTTCTGCTTGGGATCCCACCGAATGGCCTGGTAGCCGCCGTAACCCCCCAGTAGCCAGCCCACGCCATGGCCGCGGTTCATAAGCTCGCGCACCGTTTCGTAGGGAAAGCCGCTTTCCAGCTGGATGGTGCCCGGCAGTTTGCCAGGCTCACCCGTGGGCTCAGGCGA
Organism: Acidobacteriota bacterium; assembly: GCA_043775845.1. GTDB lineage: Bacteria > Acidobacteriota > Holophagae > Holophagales > Holophagaceae > Geothrix. Next base: position 27,312 of record JAYVRY010000023.1, on the reverse strand, counting down.
CCCGTCGTGGCTCATGCGGGGCGCATCACCGGCCTCCTGGGCGTTCATGCCGAAATCGATGAGGTTCATGACGATCTGCGCATGCCCGATGGGCTGGAACTCGCCGCCCATGACGCCGTAGCTGAGGAAGGGCACGCCGTCCTTGGTGATGAAGCCCGGGATGATGGTGTGGAAGGGGCGCTTGCCGGGGGCGTAGGTATTGGCATTACCCGCCTCGAGGTTGAACAGTTCGCCGCGATCCTGCAGGCAGAAACCCAGGTCGCCCGGCGTCATGCCGCTGCCCATGCCGCGGTAGTTGCTTTGGATGAGGCTCACCATGTTGCCTTCGCCATCGGCGGTGGTGAGGTAGACGGTGTCGCCTTCTTTCAGGGGTGGATGGCCCGCTTCGAGGCGGCGGGCGGCGCGGTCCTCGTGGATGAGTGCCCGGCGCTGGGCGGCGTATTCCTTCGAGAGCAGCCAGGACAGCGGCACCTTCATGAAGGCCGCATCGGCGTAGAACTTGGCCCGGTCCTCGAAAGCCAACTTCTTGGCCTCGGTGAAGAGGTGCACATGGCGCGGGCTGCCGAAAGGAATCTTCGAAAAATCGTAGCCTTCAAGGATGTTCAGCATCTGCAGCGCCGCGATGCCCTGGCCGTTGGGCGGCAGCTCCCACACGTCGTAGCCGCGGTAGTTCACGCTGACGGGTTCCACCCAGTCGGAATGGTGGGCGGCCAGATCCTCGTAGCTGAGGAAGCCGCCGTTGGCCTTCATGTAGGCGCCGATCTTGCGGGCGATGTCGCCCTTGTAGAAGGCATCGCGGCCCTCCTTGGCGACGATCTCCAGTGTCTTGGCCAGCCGCGGATTGCGGAACACTTCGCCGTTCTTTGGCGCCCGCTTTCCATCCACGGTGTAGGTTTCCAGGAAGCCCGGGAACTTCCCCAACACCGGCACACTGCGCTCCCAGTAGTAGGCCACGAGCTCGCTGACGGGAAAGCCTTCCTTGGCATAGCGGATGGCAGGCGCCAGCACCTGGGTCATGGGCAGCTTGCCGAACTTCTTGTGCAGCTCGAACCAGCCATCCACGCAGCCAGGAACACTCACAGGCAGGGGGCCCTGGGCCGGGATGTGCTTGAGGCCCAGCTTCTGGAAGTGATCGAGAGTGAGCGACTGCGGCGAGCGTCCGCTGGCATTGAGGCCATGCAGTTTCTTCGACTTGGCGTCCCAGACAATGGCGTAGAGGTCACCGCCCATGCCGCTGCCAGTGGGCTCCATGAGGCCCAGGGCCGCGTCCGCCGCGATGGCGGCGTCCACCGCGGAACCGCCCTGTTTCAGAACATCCAAGGCGATTTGCGTGACCAGGGCCTGGCTGGTGCAGGCCATGCCGTGCTGGGCCGCCACCTCCGAGCGGGTGGCGAAGGCCCGGCCCGTGATGCGGTCACCCGCCTGCAGGGACATGGCTGCGAAACCAACAACGAGACAGGCGGTCGGGAGGCGCATGGAAGCTCCGGGAACAGGTCCATGAAAGCACGCTTGCATCGCTTGTTGAGGCTTCATTTTTCTCTCATTCGGGCCATCCTGGAGTTGAGGTGCCCCATGTCCTTCGATGCCACCACGCGGGAGCCCTACCTTCGCCGCCACAGCCACAGTGGCCCCTATGGCACCGATGACTGGCTGCGCAGCTACGGGGAGCATCTGGAACTCCACGCGGCGCAGATTCGGCGAAATGGTGCGGCTTGGAAGAACCGCTAGACTGCCCCTTTCTGGAGTCCCCATGCCTCTCGTTCGTATTTCACATCGCGCCGGGGTGACCGATGCCTATCGGCAGGCCCTGTCGGATGGGGTGCAGGAGGCCATGGCCAGCACGGTGAACGTGCCTGCCGATGATCGCTTCCATATCCTCACGGAACACGCCTCTGGTCTCATCCATGACTCTCATTTCCTGGGCATCGAGCGCACGGGGAACTGGGTGGCCATCCAGAACGGGGTCGCCCAGTATGTCGGCTGAGCTGGATCTCGGCGCCTACCTGCGGCGCATCAACCTGAGTGAAACACCCCGGGCGGACCTGGCGGGATTGCGCGCGCTGCACCTGGCCCACGCATCGACGATCCCCTTCGAGAACCTCGACATCCAGATGGGTCTGCCCATCCGCATCGACCTGGCTTCCATCCAGGCCAAGCTGGTGCAGCGGCGCCGGGGCGGCTACTGCTTCGAGCAGAACACGCTGTTCCTGGCCGTGCTGAAGGCCCTCGGCTTTGCTGTGATGCCATGCGAGGCCCGCGTGCGCCGGGGCACGACGGAGACACTCCCTCGTACCCACATGCTCTTGCTGGTGCGCCTGGACAGCCTCACCTGGCTTTGCGATGTGGGCTTCGGCGGCGAAGGTCTGCTGCAACCCCTGCCGCTGGATGGCGAGGCCCACGCACAATTCCTGGATACGTACCGGGTGGCCGAAGAAGGTGCGCTTCGTGTGTTCCAATCCTTCCAGCACGGCACCTGGGAGGACCTCTATGCCTTCATCCCCGAGGAGCGCTTTGCCGTCGACTTCGAGATGGGCAACCACTACACCAGCACCTTCCCCGAGTCCCGTTTCATCAAGACCCTCACGGCCCAGCTGCCGGGCCCTGAAGTGCGCCGAATCCTCCGCAACCGCGCCTACGCCGAGGTTCGCGGCGAGGCCGTAGAGGGCCGCGAACTGGCCATGGATGAAGTCATTCCCGTGTTGCGGGAGGTCTTTGGCATCGATGTGCCCGAGGGAGCCACCTTCAGGGCGCTCCAGGGCTGACCCTACCAGTCGATGCGCGTCCCATCACGCCAGAAGCCGCCCGTGAGTTCCGGTGCGGCCTTCAGCACCAGCCACAGGATGCTGGCGGCGCCTTCTTCGATGCTGCGCGGGGCCGAGGCGCCACCCATGTCGGTGCGCACCCAACCGGGGCAGACGGCGTTCACGGCGATGCCGTGGGGTTTCAGGGCTTCGGCCAGCTGCACGGTGACGGCATTGAGGGCAGTCTTCGACAGACAATAGGCCGGTGACCAGGTGGAGGGCGTGGACAGCTGCCCGCCGCCACTGCTCACGTTCACGATGCGTCCGCCCTTTGGCATCAGCGGCGCCAGCAGCTGGGCCAGCCGCAGCGGGGCCAGGGTGTTGGTCTCCAGCGTGCGGCGGAGGAGATCTGCCTCCAGATGCAGGATGTCATCGGCGCGGTCCAGCAGGATGGCCGCGTTGTTCACCAGCACATTCAGGCGGCCAAACCGGGCTTTGATCGTGGCTGCCACCGTGGCGCAAGACTCGGCGTCCGACACATCCAATGGCAGCAGCTCGACGCCATGCAGCGGCTTCATCTGCGCGGGGTCGCGCACGCCCGCCAGCACGAGATAGCCTTCTTCCACCAGACGGCGGGCCACTGCACGGCCCAGGCCACGCGAGGCGCCGGTCACGAGGGCGATGGGTTGGCTCATGGTTTCCCCCATTGGTGGATGGGACCTGGATGCAGGTCGCGGCCTTCGAGCACGCGCCGCAGCCCGGGCTGTGGTTTAAGAACGGCTTCCAGGAGCGAGGCGGCCACCTCCCGCACATGCACAGGGGCCCAGCGCCAGAAGCCGTCACTATCAGCAAAGGCGGCGCGGCCCAGCACAAGCCAAAGCGGTGCGATGAGGCGATGGACGATCACTTCCAGCAGACGGAATTCCGAACGGTTGCTGCGCAGGAAGGAGGGCCGAGCGATGACGTGGGCCAAGCCACTGGTGGCCAGTTCTGCTTCCACCGTGGCCTTGGCGCCCAGGTAGAGGCCACGGGGATGATCCGCGCCCACGCTGCTCACCAGGCCCACGCAAGCCTCGGGATGCAGGGCGGCCAGGGCCGAAATCAGGCGCATGGGAAAATCGCGGTCCACCCGCAGGAAGGCCTCGTCGCTGGCTGCCCTGGCGCGGGTGGTGCCGAGCGCGATGAGCAGCAGATCGCAGGGCGGCGCCAGGGCCGGGCCGTAGGCTGCGGCATCCTCGAAGTCGAAGGGGACTTCTTCCAGGTTGGCGGTGGGTGCCAAGGATCCGGGCCGCCGCACCAGGGCCCGGACCTGCAAGTCGCTTCGGCCCGCCATTAGGGCCAGTAGCTGTCGGCCCACTTCCCCGGTTCCGCCTGCGATCACGACACGCTGAGTCATGGAATGATGATCGCATGTCCAAAGCGCCTTCCACCAACGCCACCCGGATGCTGAAGCAGGCGGGCATCGCCTACACAGAGCACCTCTACCGCTACGAAGAAAAGGGCGGCACGGCCGTGAGTGCCCGGGAACTGGGCGTGCCAGAACATGCCGTCATCAAGACCCTGGTGATGGAAGATGACCAGGGCGCGCCGCTGATCATCCTCATGCACGGCGACCGCGACGTGAGCACCAAGGAACTGGCCCGCCAGATCGGCGCCAAGAGCGTGCAACCCTGCAAGCCTGAGGTGGCCAACAAACACAGCGGCTACCTGGTGGGCGGCACCAGCCCCCTGGGCACCAAGAAGGCCATGCCCATCCACGCCGAGGCCAGCATCTTCGAGCTCGACCGCATCTACCTCAACGGTGGCAGCCGGGGATTCCTGGTGGGGCTGGCGCCGAAGGACATGAGGCATATCCTGGACGTGAATTTGGTGAACGTGGCGATCGCATGATCCCGGTGTCCTGGGCCCGGATTACACGCCTGCTGGATCGACACCGAACTCGAAGAGCTCTCCTGCTGGGTTCCCTTTGGTGACGTAGGCGGCCGCAGGCCCCGAGAAATAGCCGTATTCACCCGGGGACAACGGTTCCTCTGGAACCACCCGCCAAAGCCCGGGGCGCTCCTCCGTGATGACCACTGGGATGACCCAATCTCTGTCCGGGGCGTTGATTCCCTTGTAGGTGAAGATGCCCGCCTGGCCCAGCTTGACGGAACGATTGGCGTCCCACCTGTTCACACGGCAACGGACCAGGAAGAGACGGTTGCGGGGGGTCTTGTCCATGGCGATCAGGAAACTTGGCCGAGCATTCGTCAGGCGACAGGTGGAATGCTTGCCGGGAAAGTCCGCCCAGAACAAGGTTGCAAAATAAGCCCATGTGCGTCCGATGGTGCCAGGAGCGGAATCGAGTTTGATCTGCTTCTCCCCAACGAGAACAGTCACGGTGGTGGCAGGTATTCCATCGGTTCGGCCTTGAAGGTTGTCCTCGACTGTTTCGGGAAGGGTGGGGGATGCATTCCCTACAGCGGAGGGATTCGGACGCAGCTGGATCGGCGCCTGGGCCAGCAACATGGTGCTACTGACGGAGAGCATTACGGCGGCTGGGAATCGCATGAGGTTCTCCTGAACAGACCCCCAGCCTTCATCCCTGACTCCCACACAGGAAGGTCCACTCTCGAGAATCCAGTGGGTCCACCCGGATTCGATGGGTTGCCCACCGGATGGGTCGGCAAGAATAGGTGATGGCTGCATCGAGATTTCCATGAGCGTTCCCTTCTACAACCTGCTGTTCAACCTGAGCATCGATCACGAGGGTGAAGAACCCATCTACCTTCAGGTGGCGCTCCGAGTGGCGGAGGTCATCCAGGCGGGCAAACTCCAACCGGGAGCGCCCATGCCGGGGACCCGCACGTTGGCCAAGGCCTTGAGCATCAGTCGCAATGCCGCCATTGCGGCCTATGGAGAGTTGCACAGCCAGGGTTGGATCCATACCGAAGTGGGTCTAGGAACACGCGTCGCAACGACTCCACCTGATTGCCAGGCCCAGAGGGCTGCGGCCATTGAGCATCTCCAGTCTTCCTGTGGATTCGAGTTCACCTCCACCTGGAAGGGTGACTGTTCATCCGTGGACGTTCGGATGGACCTTCGCGATCCCGGACCCGATCCACGGATCCTGCCTGCAGAAGAATTAGCCAGAGCCTTCAAACGGCCTGTCATCAGGAGTTTCGGACGGCGGAGTCGCAGCACCGATCCCTATGGGCCTTTGGATGCCCGGGAGTCCCTTGCGGAATTTCTGGCCGAACGCCGGGCACTCCGTGTGGAACCATCCGGGCTCCTCATGGTGGGTGGGGTACAGGAAGCGCTGGGTCTTATTGCCAGGAACCTGCTTGTCCCTGGCGCATGTGTGGCCGTAGAAGACCCAGGGAATCCCAGGGCCTGGGCCACCCTGCAGCAGGCCGGTTTGGAGCTCGTGCCTGTACCTGTTGACGGGGAAGGGATCCGCCCTGAGGCACTGGAAGACGTCTGCATCGAAAAACAGCCCAGAGCCCTCTATCTCACCCCGAATGCCCAGTACCCCACCGGAGTTGTCCTGAGTCCGGAACGGCGGAAGGCCGTTTTGGAACTGGCGGGTCGCTATCGAATGGCGATCCTAGAAGATGATCATGCTTCCGAACTCTTCTACCAGGAGCGTGATTGGCGTCCCCTTGCAGCCGAAGACCGACGTGGCGTGGTGCTCTACCTAGGAGGATTTGAACGGATCCTGGGATCCGCCTTCAGTCTGGGATTTATCACAGGACCGAAATCGGCCCTGGATCTGCTGTGCAGATGCCGTGTAGAGGAAGGTGGAGCCGAACTGAGCCTGCTGTCGGGAGTGATGCGGGACCTCCTGTTGGACGGGAGTCTCTTGCGACATATTCGGAAGGCCAGAACGGCATACCGTTTCCGGCGGGATCTTGCCTGCGCTGAGCTTCACGAGGTTGGTGCAGGAACCCTCACATTCCTGCCCCCCGAGGCTGGGTTGGGGATCTGGATACGTTCTGAGCCCAAGGTGTTGGAGGCGCTTCGCCAAGGCGCCGAAAAAGTGGGTATCGCCTTTCGGCCGGCTCGGCACTGGTGCCTGAGCTCTGAAGGCACACCCGGATGGCTATTTCCATTCGGGCTGCTGGATGACGCTGAATTGAAGGGTGTCCTGTCTTTGTTGAAGCGTGTGGGAAGTCTTGAGGTCGCGAGGGCCTAAGCCCAGGGAATTCTCGAGGGGATGAGACCTTGTCAGGGTGAAGGGACCGCCTTCTAGCCTCTCTCTGCATGAGGGCTGGCTTGTGGGTGTAATCTGAGTCCCCATCTCAGGAGCATCCATGAAAAAGACGACCCTCGCCCTCCTGCTCGCTCTGCCGCTGGCGGCCCAGTCGCCTGCCGCCAAGACGCCTGCACCGGCCCCCGCACCCGCCGCCGAGCCCACGGTGGGTGTGGCCATGGATGGTACCTACCAGTGGGTGGTGGGGCAGTTCATGAGCGCCGCTGAGGCCATGCCTGACGACAAGTTCGACTTTGCCCCCACCCAGGGTGAGTTCAAGGGCGTGAAGACTTTTGCCCAGCAGGTGAAGCATGTCTCTGCGGTGAACTTCTTCCTGGGCGCCACCATCCTGGGGGAGAAGCCCCCCGCCGAAGTGGGCAATCCGGAAATGGGCCCCGATAGCCTCAAGACCAAGGCCGAGATCGTGAAGTACATGAAGGATTCCTTCGCCTACGCCCGCAAAGCCATCCAGAGCATCACGGCCAAGAGCGGCAGCCGGGCCGTGAAGAACCCCTTCGGCCCCGGGGACCTGACCCCCATCGGCATCGCCACGCTGCTCTCCTTCCACGGCATGGACCACTACGGCCAGATGGTGGAATACCTCCGCATGAACGGCATCGTGCCGCCCGCCAGCCGCCGTTAGGGGAACGCCCAACGCTGTCGTCTGAAAGGCTCTCCAGTCCTGGGGCGCTTGACGGATGCTTCCTCGGCGCATGCCATCCTTAAGGTATGCGCCAACGGTTGCTTGCCTCCTTCCTGATTGCCAGCCTGTGCCTTGTGACCAGCGGGTCCGTGGCACAGGCCCTTCCGGCCGCCGTGGCCCAGGCAACCCCAAACGATGGCCCCCATGTCCTATGGCATGGGGCGAAGGCCGACGTCCTCACCGTGCGGGAGGGCAAACTCGCAACGACCAGACTGGGCGCCAAGAATGCCTTGGCGCTTCCCGGCCTGCCTTCCTTGCGGCTCCATCCGGCAGGCCCCGAGGCACCGCAGGTCGATGTTCCAGCGCCCGACCGGCTGGCGGCCGTCAGCGACATCCATGGGAACCTGCCGGGCCTTCTGGCCTTGCTGCGAGGCCACCACATCATCAACGCGGCCAACCGGTGGACCTTCGGTAAGGGCCATCTGGTGGTGGTGGGCGACGTGATGGATCGTGGGGCCCAGGTCACCGAGGCCTTGTGGCTGCTGCGCAGCCTGGAGGCCCAGGCGGCGGGGCAGGGCGGACGGGTCCACATGGTCATGGGCAACCACGAATCCATGGTGCTGGAGGGCGACCATCGGTACGTGAACCCCAAATATGCCGAGCTGTCCAAGGGCATGCTGCCAGGCCTGGACATGCTGTACGGGCCGGACAGCGAGCTGGGCCGTTGGTTGCGCCTGCGCCCCGCCATGATTCGCATCGGCCGCACCCTCTTCATGCACGGCGGCATCTCACCCCGGCTTCTGGCCGAACAACCCAGCCTGCGATCCGTGAACGAACAGTTGGCGGCCGTGTGGAGGCCCGAGACCTCCGAAGAAGCCCGCAAGGCGGTGCTGGGCACCCATGGCCCGCTCTGGTACCGCGGCCTGATTCCCGGCGCCGAGACCAAGCTTGGGGATGCCTCGCCGGAGCATGTGCAGGCCCTGCTGAAGGCCTTCGACGCTGATCGCGTGGTGGTGGGCCACAGCACTCTGGAGACCGTGACGGCCTTCCATGGCGGCCGTGTCATCGGAGTGGATGCAGGCCTCAAGGATGGCAAGGCCGGCGCGTTGCTGCTCCTGGAGCGGGGCAAGGCCTTCATTGGCTTGGCCGATGGGAGGACATTGGCTCTCTAAGTTCGAAGCCGCGTCAGCCCGGGGCGACGTGACGGATGAATAGTCCATCCTGATTGTCGGCCTGCTTCAGCCACCGTTTCGCGAAAAAATAGAACCGCGAATGCCGCGAATGGGCGCGAATAGAGCGGATGCAGGCCGCCTGGGCCTCCGGCCCCCAGCCGCGCAAGGCGTGGCTGGCCACTCACGGGACGGCTCTGCCGTCCTTCAAGAGCCGGCGGATCCGCCCCGTGAGTGGAGGCGGAAGGGTGGCCGTTCGTCATTCGCGCGCCCGAAGGGCGATTCGCGCCATTCGCGGTTCACTGCTTTCCAGGCTGAGGCTCGCCGATCATCGGACAAACTATTTCCCGTCACGCTCGTAAGCCTGGCGCAGCCATGTGCGCAGCGTGTCGTCCAGATCCGATTTCGAGACGATCTCCAGCTTGTGCGTGATGCGGTCCTTCTTCTTGAAGCCGCCGGTGTCTTTGAGCCTCCCGCTGGCATCCTTCACGCCGGCGGGATCCCCCAGGGCCAAACCCAGATCGAGCCTGGAGACCAACGGCTTCACTTCGGCGAAGGCATGGTTGCGGTAGAAGGGGACGATGGTTTCGCAGGGGCAGACCTTCACATTGGGGCCCAGGCTGCGGGCCAGGACCACCAGGGCCTCGAAAAGGGGATGGAGAGCGGCCTTCTTGCCGCTGTACTGGGCCGCGACGTAACCGGGTGCTGCTGCCAGGTAGCCTTCAGGCGAGTCGTCGAAGGCGTGTCCGGGGGCTGCTCCGGACCGTTGCAGCACGAAAGCGGCCTGGTTGGTGCCGAGGCCCTGGGCCTTCAGCCAGGCCTTGGCATCAGCAGGCTTTTCCTGGCGGAGGAGCGCGACCCAGGCCTCTAGGCTGCGACCCGTCTTGGCTTGGAAGTTGGCGATCACCGCTTGGACGTAAGCCACGCTGGGATGCAGATCGTAGGTTGTCGAGGCTCGCTTGGATGTGGCCATGAGAAGGACCCCCGGCCAGTCTAGCGATGCTGAATGAAGCCGTTCCTCACGATTTTCGGGCTGCCTTCATGTGGGGCGGCAGGGTCAGTCCTGGATGAGATCCCTCCGGTCGACCAGCTTGAACGTCCGCCCCTTCCAAACCGCTCCCGCAGGCTCGAACTGAACCTTGGTGGGATCGATTCGCTCCGGCTTGCTCCGTCCGTGTTCCTTCGGGAACAGGAAGATCTGCTCGATCTTGAGGAAGCCCTCACCCTCTTCGGGCAGCATCACGTACCGGGCCAGCCAATGCGTGCCGTCGGAATAGGCCTCGTAGGCGTAGTGGCGACAATCCGGATCCGCCAGCGCATGGGACTCCAACCGCAGCCAGTCCGGTGGGAAGGGCTCTGCCCGGAAAGGCGGGATGATCCCTAAGGTGTGCACACCTGCGGGTTCGGCGGGCCTGGGTTCTTGGCCTGGGGCCAGTGCGAGCAAGAGACAGATGAGAGGGTTCAGCATGACAAACATCCTGGCGGGGGAAGTGATCCCCATGTATTCCTCCATTATCGCGACAAGGTCAAAAACGTGGGTCACCTGCCTGTGACATCTCAGCGGGTTCAGGCTCGGGGCAAGCTTCCGTCAGATGAAACCGCAGCAGATATGTTTCAGGGGCTGGAAGCTACTGAGGAAATCCCGGTGATCCGACTCGCTGTGATGACCGTCATCGTTTCCCAACTTCCCCGAATGTCTGTGCTACCTTCCCAGCCAACCATTCCCATCCCCATGCACCCATCCCGTTCACCGGAGTCCTCCATGAGCGAAGTGGAAATCAGCATCACCCAGCAGGCCACCATCGAAGCGCTGCAGAAGGGCGAAGCCGCCATCCCCATGAAGGGCTGGCTGGCCAAACAGGCGGCCATCAACTACGAAGTGGAGCGGGCCTTGGCCGCAGAGGACCCGGCGGCCTTCTGGGGGGACAAGGCCAAGGCCCTGGATTGGGCCGAGCCTTGGACCAAGGTCTTCGAGTTCAAGGCCCCCAATCACGCCTGGTTCCTGGGGGGCAAGCTCAACGTCACGGTGAATTGCATTGATCGCCATGTGCACAGCGACCGGCGCAACAAGGCGGCGCTCATCTGGGTGGGGGAGGATGGCGACGAGCGCACCTACACCTACAATCGCCTCTATCGCGAGATGAACCGCTTCGCCAACACCCTGAAGCGCCTGGGCGTGCAAAAGGGCGACCGGGTCATCCTCTACATGCCGCTGGTGCCCGAAGGCATCATCTCCATGCTGGCCTGCGCCCGCATCGGCGCCATCCACAGCGTGGTCTACGCGGGCATGGGCCATGCCGCCCTGCGCACGCGCATCGAGGATGCCGGGGCCAAGGTGGTGGTGTGTTCCGATTTCACCTACCGCCGCGGCAAGGCGACTTCCCTGAAGCCCATCGTGGATGAGGCCGTGCGTGACCTGGCCTTCGTGGATCATGTCATTGTCCACCGCCGAGGCTCGCGACCCGGCGACGCGCCTGTCACTTTCAACAGCGAACGCGAAAAGGATTTCTACGACATCCAGCAGGGCCGCGAGATCCACTGCGATCCCGAAATGGTGGACGCGGAACACCCGCTGTTCATCCTCTACACCAGCGGTACCACCGGCAAACCCAAGGGTGTGGTGCATGCCACGGGTGGCTACCTGGTGGGCGTGAACTACCTCAGCAAGGCCTTCTATCAAATTCAGGAGCGCGACATCTACTGGAGCACCTCGGACATCGGCTGGGTGGTGGGGCACAGCTTCATCGTCTACGGCCCCATGAGCATCGGCGCCACGGTGCTTTGCCGCGAAGGCGCGCCGGACTACCCCAGCCCCGATGTGACCTGGGAGATCTGCGAGCGCTTCGGCGTGAACGTGATGTTCACGGCCCCCACCGCCGTGCGCATGTGGATGAGCCATGGTTCCGAGGCCCCGGGCAAGTTCGACCTCAGCCGCCTGCGCCTCATGGCCTGCGCGGGCGAGCCGCTCAACCCCGAGGCCCACCGTTGGGCCCAGACGCACCTGGTGGGACAGGGCAATGGCCAGGTGGTGGACAACTGGTGGCAGACGGAAATCGCGGGCCCGGTCATCGGCACCCTGCCCACCTTTGAAGTGCGGCCCGGCAAGGCGGGCAAGGCCATGCCCGGCGCCCAGCTGGCTGTGGTGAACAAGGATGGTTCCCCCGTGCCCAACGGCCAGGGCGGCCTGCTGGTCATCAAGTTCCCGCTGCCCTACATGCTGCGCACCATTTGGAATGACCACAAACGCTACGAGGACTATTGGAAGGACATCCCGGGCTGCTACAGCGCGGGCGACGTGGCCGTGATGGATGCCGATGGCTACATCGCCGTGCTGGGCCGCGCCGACGACGTGCTCAACGTGGCGGGCCACCGTATCGGCACCGCCGATGTGGAAGGCTCGCTCATCCGGCATCCCGCCGTGGCCGAGAGCGCCGTGGTGGGTCTGCCCGATCCCATCAAGGGCGAGCGCATCGTGGCTTTTGTGGTGGTGAAACCCGGCGCTGCCACGGGCCCCGGCCTCATCGCCAGCCTGAAGGATCATGTGCGCGAAGACCTCGGCGGCATCGCCATGCCCAGCGAGATCCAGCTTCGCACCAGCCTACCCAAGACCCGCTCGGGCAAGATCGTCCGCCGGGCACTCAAGGCCGAGGCCCTGGGCCAGGATCCGGGGGATTTGAGCACCCTGGCGGATTGAGGGCCGGGGCTTTCGGGACGAAAAATATGGGAACCGCGAATGACGCGAATGGGCGCGAATAAAAAACACGATTCTTTGTCATGGTTCGTTTTCATTCGTGTGCCCGAAGGGCAATTCGCGCCTTTCGCGGTTTCATTCTTTTGCGGCAGGGTCGAGATCAAAACATCCGCACCAGGTTGAAGCCCAGGGACCAGTGTCCCGCCTCACGGGGTCCTCCGTTGTAGTCTCCGCCCAGCACCTGGTGCGTGGTGGTGCCGGAGGTGTTCGTGGCCAGGAGGGTGAAACGGTGGCCTTTGGTGGTAAATCGGTAGCCCACCGCGTATCCCGGGTTGTAGCTGCTCCTGTCAAGGCGGCTGGGTCTGGGATAGAACTCCGCGAGCAGGGACTGGCCCTCCAGCAGGTTCCAGGCGACCCCAGATCCGAAGGTGACGAGTCCGCGATCCTGTGTGCTGGTGCGCGACAGCCAGGTCGGCACGAGACTGAAGGAGAATGCGCCCGCAAGCACCTGCACGGGCAGCTGAGCGGCGGCCCCAGAGATGCCCACCGATCCCCCGGGCAGGATGGCCTGCGGAATGGTTTCGTCAAAACGTTCGAGGCGAAGCGACATGAAGACCTGGTTCGAGGCGAACAACCGCTGCTGAAGGGCGAGTACCAGGGTCTTGTTATCGGCGGTGCGGTAGATCTGCGCATTGAGCCCCGGCACCGTCTGGATGCCGAGATCCAGGCCGAACCCGGCGTAGTTGCCCCCATCCAGGCCGTAGAGATCCTTGGAATGACCCTTGGCGGGTTCCGTAAATCGGTGGGTGAAGCGGATGGCCGTCTGCCAGTTCTGCAGCATCTGGCCCGTTGGGAGGTTCAGGGACAGGGGCACTTCCGATTCCTGGGCAGCCAACGTTGCCGTCATGAGGAAGGCCAGGAGATAGGTAAGTGAGCGCACGGCTACTCCTCTTGAAGCAGGCAGAACCCGGTCTGACTCGATCGCCGGGAGACGCCGCAGGCGGCTTCCACGATCGCCGTTCATTGGGCTTCTCCACAATGGTCGGCAGGCCTCAGGCCCTCCAGATCCGGTTCGCCTTTCTTGACCCCTCCGGGCTTTTCATTTCGACGTGAACGCCCATCATCAGTTCAGGCATACCTTCTACCCGGAGCACCCCATGCCGCCTTGGAACCACCTCCACCCGGCCATCGTCCATTTCCCCATCGCGCTGTTGACCGTGGCGCCCTTGCTGGTGCTGTTGGGGGTGATGTGGAAGGAGCAGCGGCGAGGCCTCCACGCGGCGGCCCTGCTGCTCCTGCTGCTGGGGTTTGGCGGGCTGCTGCTGGCCTTGAGAAGCGGTGATGCGGTGGAGCGCTACGCCCGTGCCACGCCGGCCCTTCTGGCGGGCTTGCAGGAGCATGAGCGGGCGGCTCAGCGGACGACCCTCCTCTTTGGGATGCTGGGGCTGGCCTTCACCGTGCTGTGGTGTCTGCCCCTGCTCAAGCGCGAGGTGTCCAGAGTCATGGATGCCTGCCTGCTCATGGCCTGGCTGCTGCTGAGTGGTCTGGGCCTCCTGGCCCTGGCCCGAACGGGGCACCTGGGGGGCCATCTGGTCCACGACTTGCACACTCATGCAGGGCCCGAACCCCCGTTGAACTGAACCCTGGAACTGAACCCTGGAACTGAACCAGTGACTGCGCATGGATGGCGCACCCGCTACCATCACGCATGCCATCTCGCCGCCTCCTGGTCCTCATCCTGCTCGGGTTCGCCTCGGGGCTGCCGCTGTTTCTCACGGGCTCGACGCTGAAGGCTTGGATGACGGATGAAGGGTTGAGCCTGGGTGCCATAGGACTGTTCAGCTTTGTGACCCTGCCCTACAGCCTCAAAGTCTTCTGGGCCCCCTTTCTGGACCGCTACGCCCTGCCTGGTCTGGGGCGGCGCCGTGGTTGGCTGCTGGCCATGCAGGGAGCCATGGCTGCTGCCTTGGTGTTGCTGGCGGGCAGTCAGCCCCACCTGAATCTGTTTCGTGTGGCGATGTTGGCCCTGGCAGTCGCCGTGGCCAGTGCCACCTTTGACATCGCCGTGGATGCTTGGCGGGCCGAGGCGCTCGATCAGAAACACCTGGGCCTGGGCAACAGCATTCACATTGCGGCCTACCGGGTGGCCATGCTCGTCAGTGGTGGGTTGGCGATGATCCTGGCCCAGGTGTTCGGATGGCGAACCACCTACTTGTTGATGGCGGCCCTGACCTGCTTGGGTATGGCAGGAACCTGGCTCGCCAACAACACCGATGATGTCGCCAAGGCCCCTCGGACCTTGCAGGAGGCCATCACCGGCCCCATGAAGGATCTGCTTCAGCGCAAAGGCATCGGCTACCTCCTGGCCTTCTCCGTGTTCTATAAATTGGGCGACTGGCTGGCGGAGGCCATGACCATGCCCTTCCTGATGCGGGGCATGGGCTTCACGAAGCTGCAAATTGGCACCGTGCAGAAGACCACGGCCATGGTGGCCATCATCCTGGGCGGGTTGATTGGTGGGTGGATGCTCATGCGCATGAGCCTGCGGAAGACCTTGTGGATCTGCGGCTTCGTCCAGGCGGGCAGCATCCTGGGTTTCTGGGCCATTTCGCTGCTGGGCCGCCACCTGCCCCTGTTGGTGGCGGCGAACACCTTGGAGAACCTGGCCTACGGCATGGGTAGCAGTGCCCTGGTGGTGTTGCTCATGGGTAGCTGCAACCGGTCTTATACGGGCACCCAGTACGCCCTGTTCAGCGCCCTCGCGGCCCTGCCACGAACCTTGTTTGGGGGCATGACGGGGTTCATGGCCGAGTCCTATGGATGGAAGCTCTACTTCCCCGTCTGCGCCGCAGCGGCCATTCC
The DNA here is from genome assembly GCA_043775845.1 of Acidobacteriota bacterium. Taxonomy (GTDB): domain Bacteria; phylum Acidobacteriota; class Holophagae; order Holophagales; family Holophagaceae; genus Geothrix. The sequence goes on along the minus strand of JAYVRY010000023.1, from coordinate 11,975 downwards.
GGGCCTGCTGTTGCTGCTGCTCTATGACCGGTGGGGACTCCCCGAAGAGGAGAAGGTCTGATCCCGAGCGTCTGTTTGATCCCGAGGGGTTACTTAGCCACAGGCCGGCTGGCGCTCTTCCAGGCCCTCATGCCGCCCTTCAGCACGTAGAGCCAATCGAAGCCACGACTCACCAGCAGTTCATAGGCCTGGTGGGAGAGTTCATCGGTCTCGTCCATGAGGATGAGGGCTCGCTTGGCCTTGGGGTCTGGCGCGGTAAATCGGGTGGCCAGCTCGGGGAAGGGCACGTGCAGGCAGCCGCGGATGTGACCGGTGCGGAAGGCTTCGAGGCTTCTCAGGTCCACCACCAGGGCGCCGGCGCCCATGAGCAGCTCCTCGGCCTGCACTGGGTCAAGGACCTGTCGACCCCGGGCGCGGCGCGCGGATTGGATTCGCGGCAGGGCCACGAAGAACAGGATGAGCAGGCAGAACGCCGCAAAAAGGAGACCGGGCAGGTAGGGATACTCCTTCAGCCAGCTATCCAGGGAGGTGGGGTCGAAGGCGGTCATGAACATGGATCCCTCGTGTGGGATGGATGATGCGCTGGCCTCAGAACCCAGGCAAGCCCAGGGAAATCGCCAGGGCCCGGAAGGCGTCGGGAATGGGGGCTTCCGCATGGATGCGTTCGCCCGTCACCGGGTGATCCACGGAGAGCTTCCAGGCGTGAAGGGCCGGGTGGGGCAGGATCAGCTGCTGGCCATCCACATCCTTCCACTTGCCGGGGCCGCCGTAGAGCGGATCGCCCATGAGGGGGGCGCGGAGGTGACCCAGGTGCACACGGATCTGGTGCGTGCGCCCCGTGAGCAGTTCGCATTCCACCAGGGCCGCGCTGGTGGTGCGGGCCAGCACGCGGATGCGGGTCTGGGCGGAACGGCCACCGGCGGCCACCACCATGCGCAGGCGGTCCCGCTTGTGGCGGGCGATGGGCTCATCGATGAGCAGGCTGCCCAGCTGGGGGAGCTTGGGCGAGTGGCGCACAATGGCTAGGTAGCGCTTCTCCACCGTGCGGGCCTTGAACTGGTCCTGGATGGCGTGCTGAGCGTCGAGGGTCTTGGCCAGGCAGAGGCAGCCCGTGGTGTAGCGATCCAGACGGTGCACGAGGCCCGGCCAGCCCGAGGAGAGTTCCTCGGTGTCTTCCGTGGGTTCGTCCTCGTCGGCCACCGCAGTCTCCAGCACCACGGGGGTCTTGAGCCGGTGCAACAGGGCGTTCACCACCGTGCCGCCCTGGTGGCCGGGGCCGGGATGAACCACCATGCCCGTGGGCTTGTTCACGATCCAGAGCTGGTTGTCCTCGAAGAGCGTGGGCAGGTCGATGTCCTCGGCCTCCAGGTGAGCGGCGGGTGGCGCGACGAGGGGCAGTTCCGTTTCCACCACATCGCCCGCCCGCAGCTTCACGCCACCCTTGGTGACCGCCTCGCCATTGACCTTGATGGCGCCCGTGCGCACATGCACATCCCAGCGGGCGCGGGGAATCTCGGGAAAGCGGTCCGCCAGGAAGCGATCCAAGCGGGGGGCGCCCTCTTCGGCGATGAGACTGATCATTTCTTTCCCTTCTGCCGGCTCCAGACCAACCAGAGGCCCAGTCCCAGCAACATGAATGCAATGCCCGTAAGGCGTCCCGTGCTCAGCCACAGCGAACCCAGCCAGCCCGTGCCGCGGTCCACGTCGCCGCGCCAGGTTTCGGTGACCACGCGCCCCAGGCCTTCCACCAGGAAGTAGAGGGCAAAGACCTGGCCCTGGAAGGCGCGCCTGGGCCGCCAGAGCAGCAGCACGGCCATGACCATGAGGTTGGCGAAGGTGTTGTAGAGCTGCACGGGATGGAGCGAGAGACCGAGCGGTGTTCCGCTGAAAGCCTGGGCGATGGGATTCGTGAAAGTCACAGCCCAGGGCAGGTGGCTTTCGGTGCCGTAGCAGCAGCCGGCTGAAAAGCAGCCCAGGCGGCCGATGGCCTGGCCCAGGGCCACGCCCGCCACCAGGGCATCGCCCGTGAGCCGCAAGGGCAGACCCTGGCCCTTGCGGAGCTTCCAGAAGAACACAGCCGTGGCGGCGATGATGCCGCCGTGGATGGCGCCTCCGGCCCGCAGGGTGGCGAAGGAGAAGACCTGACTCAGGGACTCGCCGTGGATGAGGTCCACCACGATCATGAGGAGCTTCGAGCCCAGGATGGCCGAGATGAGCATGGCGATGGCGAGATCGGTGATGGCCGAAGGGGCCAGTCCATCCAGCTTGGCCTGCCGCTGGGCCAGGGCCGTGCCGGCGAAGAAGGCGATGGCGAGCAGCAACCCGTAAGTGCCGAGCGGGAAGGAGCCGATTTCAAAGAGGACTGGATGCATGGTCTGATTCCGAACAGGAGATTGGAAGCGGAGGGCGGTAGGCTGAACTCTGAAGGTTGCTAAGGAGGCCCCCATGTCCCGGACCGCGATGACCCTGACCGCACATGATCTGGCCGAACGTCTGGGGGGCACCCTGGAGCATTGTCCCCCGGATCGTCCGATTTCCGAAGTAAGACCCCTGGAAGAAGCAGGGGCCTCATCCGTCTCCTTCCTGGCCAACCCCAAGTACGCCGGAAAGGCCAGGGAGAGCGCTGCGGGGCTCATCTTCGTGGATACAACCGTGGAGATGGGCGAGCATCCCGTGTTGCGGGTGAAGCATCCTTACTGGGCCTTCGCCCAGGCCATCGGCTGGCTGCACCCCGAACCGGTGCCGACCTGGGGGCATGAACCGGTGCATGTGACCGCAGTGATTGGCGAAGGTTGCCGCATCGCGCCGGGCGCCACCGTGGGGGCCCGTTCGGTCCTCGGAAAGCGGTGCGTGGTGCATCCCGGTGCCCATATCGGGAATGACTGCGTGCTGGGCGAAGGTTGCGAACTGTTTTCCGGCGCGGTGCTCTACCGCCGCACGCAGCTGGGGAACCGGGTGGCCGTCCACGCCAACTCCGTGGTGGGCAGCGATGGCTATGGCTATGTGCTGGCGGAGGGGCGCCACGTGAAGATCCCCCAGGTGGGCTGGGTGGAGGTGGGGGATGACGTCGAGATCGGCGCTTGCGTCACCATCGACCGCGGCGTGCTGGGCCCCACGCGCATCGGCACCGGCACCAAGATCGACAACCAGGTGCAGGTGGCCCACAACGTCCAGGTGGGGAACCACTGCCTCCTGGTGGCCCAGACGGGCATCAGCGGATCGACCAAGCTGGGTGATTTCGTGACGCTGGCGGGCAAGGTGGGCGTGGTGGGCCACATCGAGATCGGCAGCCGCAGCATCGTGGGTGGGAACAGCGTGGTAGCCAAGAGCCTGCCCGAAGGCAGCTTCGTCACGGGCTTTCCCGCCCGCCCCCACCGCGAATGGACCGAAGCCCAAGCCGCCTTGAATCGCCTGCCGAAGTTCATGAAGCAGCTGCGGGCGAAGGGCTGACCGCAAGAAGAGGAACCGCGAATGACGCGAATGAACGCGAATGAAAAGCCAAGAGATCCGTGCTTTTTCTTTTCATTCGCGCGCCCGGAGGGCGATTCGCGCCATTCGCGGTTTGTTTTTGCTTTTCTCGTTCCGATTTCGCGGTTCCCGTTCATTCGCCCAGGCAGACGCGGATCTTCTGGATGAGGTCGCTGGGGTTGTAGGGCTTTTGCAGGAAGTGGATGGGGCCATGGCGCAGCAGGTTGCCGGCCACGTCGGAACTGCTGTAGCCGCTGGAAAGCAGGACGGGCACGGTGGCACCCGGGGCCGGGCCCGAGCGGAGGTCCGCCAGGACTTCGTCTCCGTTCAGGATGGGCATGGTCAAATCCAGCACCACAGCCCGGATGAGGCTTTCCCGTTCCCGGTAGGCCTTCAGGCCGTCGCGGCCGTTGTTGGCGGTGAGGACCGTGAAGCCGTATCGCTCCAGGGTGGCAGCGGCCACACTCCGCACCATCTCCTCGTCATCGATGACCAGGATGATGCCGTAGCTTTGGTAATCCTGGGTGGGATGATCCTTCCAGCCCCCCATCTCCACGGTCTGAGTGGACTGCGGGAAGAGCAGCCGGAACGTGGTGCCGTTCTCGGGATGACTGGTGACCTGGATGGCCCCGTGGTGACCGCGCACGATGCCCAGGACAGCGGCGAGACCGAGGCCACGGCCGGTGAATTTCGTGGTGAAGAAGGGGTCGAAAATCCGCTCGAGGGTATCGGGTTCCATGCCAGTGCCGTTGTCACTCACATCGAGAAAGACGGATTCCCCTTCTGGAGGGGTGCCGGCCAGACAAGGAGTCCGGGCATTCGTGGCCATGGTTCCGATGCGGAGGGTGATCTTCCCTGCACGGTCCCCCAGGGCGTCCGAGGCATTGGTCATGAGGTTCATGATCACCTGCCGGAGCTGGGTGGCGTCCCCTTCGATCAGGGGTATGTCATCGGCGTAGACATGCTCCACGACTGCCTTCTTGGAGATGACTGTCACCAGCAGGCCTGCCATCTCACCCGCCAAGCGCGCGAGCGACAGGGGCTCGATCTGGAACTTGCCGCGCCCTGAATAGGCCAGCAGTTGGTTCGTGAGCTCGGCGGCTCGGGTGGCGGCCACCTCGATTTGATGCAGGCGCCGCCGGAGCGGGTTGTCGGCGTCGAGGTCCAGGAGGGCCAGGCCAGCGTGGCCCATGATGCCCATGAGCAGGTTGTTGAAGTCGTGGGCGATGCCACCCGCCAGGACGCCCAGGCTTTCCAGTTTCTGCGCCTGCTGCACCTTGGCTTCCATGACCTGGCGATCGAGCTCGACCTGGCGCCGATCGGTGATGTCACGGGCGTTGATAACGATGCCATGCACACCCGGTACATCGAGCGCGTTGTGGGTGACGACCTCCATGAGCCGGGGCGAGCCGTTGGCATGCATGACCCGGATCTCAAGGGTCCGGGAGTCGCCGGGAGCCTGCTGAAGCTCGGCCAGAATGCGTCGGTACATGCCGCGGTCATCGGGGTGGATCAGGTTGGTGGCCAGCATTCCGATCCATGTCCCGGCTGCGTAGCCAAGAATCTTCGCGGCGGCGGGACTGCTGTAGGACACTCGCCCGTCGCGGTCGAGAATCACCACCAGATCCAGCGCGTGCTCGATGATGGCCCGCATGCGGGATTCGCTGGCCTTCAGCTCCTGCTCCATGCGGTGGCGGTAGAGCGCCATCTCGATGGTGGAGTGGAGGGTGCGTTCATCGAAGGGTTTGAGCAGGTAGCCATAGGGGGCGCTGTCCTTGGCGCGCTTCAGCGTGGTTTCATCGGCGAAGGCCGTGAGGAACACCACGGGCGGTCCCAGAGCCTGGATCTGGGTGGCCGCCTCGATGCCATCCATGCCTGCACCCAGCGAGATGTCCATGAGCACCAGGGAGGGCCTCAGGCTGGTGGCCAGGGCCACGGCTTCCTCGCCACTGGAGGCCATGCCCGCCACGCCGTAACCCAGGTCCTGCAACTGCAGGCGGAGGTCCATGGCCACGATGGCCTCGTCTTCAACGATTAGGATCTGGGGCTTCAAGGGATGGGCCTGGTTCATGGGTGGCGCGTCGGTGGGAAGGTGAGAAGGAAGGATGTGCCCGGATGTCGCTCCAGCTTGAGAGACCCTCCCAACTGATCGGTCAATGCCCGCACCAGCTGGAATCCCAGTCCACCATGATCCAGGTCCACGCTACCAGGAAGGCCCTGGCCTGAGTCGGCCACCCGGAGGGTGATCGAGCCCTTCGTGTCCTGGCCAATGTCAATGTTCAGGCTGCCACCCGTCCCCGGCGGGAAGGCGTGCGTGAGCGCGTTGGCCACCAGTTCGTTCAGGATAAGACCCAGTGGCACGGGGGCATCGGGACCGATGTCCACGTGGGCCACCTTCACCTGCAGGTCGATGAGGGCCGGGGCGCTGGCATAGCTGCGGACCAGGCGGTCGGCCAGGGTGCGCACGTAGTCGGGCAGGTCCACCTGGGAGAAGTCCGGTGCGTGTTTCAGTTTCTGGTGGATCAGGGCGATGGCCTGGACGCGCTCCTGGGCCTCCTTCAGGGCCCGCTGGAGGGCGGGGTCTTCCGACGTGGAAGCCTGCAGGCGCAGCAGGCTGGAGACCACCTGGAGGTTGTTCTTCACGCGGTGGTGGATCTCCCGCAGGAGCAGATCCTTTTCCTGCAGCCTGGCTTGAAAGGCGTGTTCTTCGGCGCGCTTGTGGGCGTGGATGTCGAAGAGGAAACCCATGACCCGGCTCTGGCCCGATTCCAGGCCACCGGTCGCACGCACCCAGTGGTGGCCCCCTTCGATGTCACGAAGCCTGAATTCGATCTGTTGCACCTGGCCGGGCCGGGCCGCTTCCAGGAGGAAGCGCAGAAAGGCGAGCTGGTCCTCTGGATGAATCACCTCGCCCCAAAAGGGCTTCTGCCGCCAGACTTCCGGCGACCCGCCCAGGAGGGACTCCACGGCGTGGCCCAGATACGTGCATTGCCCTGTTTCCAGGTTCATCTCCCAGGGGATGGCGCCCGTGGCATCCATCAGCTGGTTCAGGTGCAGGCTACGCCGGTCGCGGATCCGGATGGCCTCGCGCTGGGCATCGGTGGCGGATCCCTGGAACAGGGCTGTGCCAAAGAGCAGGCAGAGGAAGGCTTGGATGCCCAGCAAGGCATCCGGGGCGTGATTCACCTGGAGGATCAAGGCCGTCAGGAGCAGGCCCAGCAGGGAAAACCCGAGGCTGGCCAGCCCGAGTCCGCCGCTCACCACCATCCAGGTCATGGGTAGGAAGAGCAGGTACTTCAAGTGGAGGGTGCCCGGATCACTGAAGCGAACCACCACGAAAGCCGTGACGGCGAGGGCCACCACCTGGAGGAGGAAGGCCCGGGTGCGAAGCGTGGGAGGGCAAGGGCTGGAAGGCGTCCACCCCAGACTCAGCAGGGGCCGGATCCAGAGCAGCAGGAGGGGCCCCAGTGTCAACACGCCCAGCGCATCGCTCAGAAAGAGGACCCGGATGGCCTGCACCAGGCCGATGTCCTGGAAGGAGCCACTGGCGCGGAGCAGAAGGAGCATGGGCAACGAGGCCATCAAGGGGCCGAGGACGGCGAGCGCCAGGAACCCCGCCACATCCTGGGGGCGGCGCAACCGCGAGGACAGTTGCAGGCGCCGGAAGGCCAGGACCGCCAGCGCATGGCCGCAGGCATAGCTGGTGGACATTGCCAGGATGGCCAGAGGCCCCATCCCCATGGGATGGAAGGTCAGCGCCACGGGAAGGGGCGCCAGGATGATGGCGGGCAGCACCTTCGGCCCATGGACCAGCAGCAGCGCCACACTGAGCGCGGCCGGGAAGCCCCAGAGGGTCACGCCATCCCGGGTGCTCAGGGCCTGGGAGATCAGCTGAAGCAGGATGAAGACCACCCAGTAGCCGAGCAGCACTGTCATCAGGCCGGGGCGCCGGAGACCCGGGCCAGGCTGCGTGGAGGTGGCACCGCTGAAGGGTTGCTGCAGGGGGAAATCGGTCATGACTTCACCCCATGGCCTGCAGGGGGCTGCCCCCGGCCAGGGCCCGCAGATCGGGGCTGCCCGGGGGAAGGGCGAAGATCTGGAGATCCACGGGGCGGCCCAGGGTCGTCAGTTCCGCTTCCAGGGCTGGGCGCAGAGTGGCGGCCTGCTCGGGATCCTGCAGCCAGAGGCGAACCTTGAGTCCAGCGCTCCGTTGTTCCAGCCCCACCCGAACTTCGCCCAAGGTGCTGAAGGGGACACTCAGGAACACACGGTGGACCGGGTCGGCTTCCTCGCCTGCCGTGTCCTTCTCCCCTTCGATCCAGATGCGCATGGGCTCGGCATGGGGGGCCCAGGGCAGGGGGACTTCGAACCAGCCCGTGCCCTCCTTGGCCTGCAGGCGATGGAAGGCCGATTCGGCGGGAGACGTGGCGGGATCGGCCAGGTGCGTCATGGCCTCCTTCATCCAGGTGGACCAGGCCTCGGGTTGTTCGGCCACGGCCGCCCCAGTCTGGAGCAGGTTGCGTAGCAGGTTGCCCAGGGGCGTCTGCGCCATGTTGGTCTGGAGGCGCGCCAGCAACGGGCCGGCTTCGCCCTGCACCAGTGGCGTCAGGAGGGCCGGGCTGGGCGGCGGCGTGGCCCGCATCACCTGGAGGCGGATGCCGGCCCCTTCAGGGAGCGCCACGCCCTTCAAGGTGAGCGTGCTGCCCGGTGGGAACGGGAGGTTGCCCTGGGCCTGCAGCTGCTTTCCGTCCGCCAAGCGCAGCAGCAGGCCCTCGGGCAAAACCGCTTCCAGCGTGGCTTCCAGGGACTGCCCGAGCAGGGCATTGGCAGGGGCAGCGAGGGCAGGCAACGCCGAGGTTGGAAGCCTCAAGAACCCCAGGATGGCGGGCGTTTCCATCAGGAGTGTGTCCAAGCCATGGGTGGGGGCTGCACTGGGGCGCCAGCCGAGGGAGGCAAGGAAGGCGACGAAGGCCTTGGTGGTTCCAAGGACGAGGAGGCTGACGCAGCATCCCGACGGCTGCCGCCCCAGCCCGAAGGGTTGATGTCAAAGGGCTCCCATGCGGCGTCACCGGGCTTGAACGGTGAACCCGCACCGCCCTGCGCCCGCTTCCTTGCCTGGAAACCCTTTGCCATCAATGCAGCCCCTATCGATGGGTTGGACACACTCCTAAATTCGGAAGTGCCGTCGCAGGTGGCCCGGAATCTCGGGAAGCGGCGCGACGACATCCACACAGCCGCGCTCGACTGCGGCCCTCGGCATGCCGTAGACGACGCAGGATTCTTCGGATTCAGCCAGGGTGTGGGCGCCCTTTTTCTTCAGTTGCTCCATGCCCTTGGCGCCATCGGCACCCATCCCCGTGAGAATGCCCGCCAGCACCTGGCCACGGAACAGTTCGGCCACGCTGAGGAACAGCACATCCACCGAGGGACGGTGCAGGGAGGACACGGGTTCAGGACTCAGTTCGATGCAGCCCTTGGGAGTGCGGGTGCCGTAGGTCATGTGGATGCCGCCGGGCGCGATGTAGACCGTGCCCGCCTTGAGGGGCTCACCCTGCTCGGCTTCCTTCACGTGGACCTGGCAGAGGCCATTCAGGCGGTCGGCGAAGGGTTTCGTGAAGGTGCTGGGCATGTGCTGGACGATGAGACAGGGCACCGGCAGGCTGGCAGGAAGGGTGGGCAGAATGTCCTGAAGGGCCTTGGGGCCCCCCGTGGAACTACCGATGACCAGCAGGTCTGCCATCTGCGAGCCCAGGCTGGTGCCGGTGGGGACCGCCTGCTTGGCCTGAGGCGCTGAAGGTCGGGACATCGCAGCGGCGGCGCCAATGCCAGTGCCAGTGCCAGGGGCGGAGGCGGGCGGCGCGGTGGCTGAGGAGGGCTTGTGGAAGCGGGGGCTGGTGGCCAGCCGCCGCACCTTTTCCTGCAGGTCCTGTTGGATCTGCAGGATGCTCAGGCTGGCGAAGCCGCTCTCTTTGGGGATGAAATCGAGGGCGCCCAGGGAGAGCGCATCCAGGGTGGCCTGGGCGCCTTCCTGGGTGAGGCTGGAGACCATGAGCACCGGCATGGGGAAGTCCGCCATGATCTTTTTCAGGCAGGTGAGGCCGTCCATGCGGGGCATTTCGATGTCGAGGGTGACGATGTCGGGCTTGTGCTCCGCGATCTTCTCCAGGGCGTCGATGCCGTCCCGAGCGGTGGCGATCACGCGCAGGTCGGGGGCCTCCTCCAGCATTTTCTGGAGGGACTTCCGCATGAAAGGGCTGTCATCCACCACCAGGATTCGGATCGTCATATCAACCTCAAGCCTGGAAAGCCACCTGGACGAAGGCGAGCGCGTGGTCGACTTCATCGTCGATGGAGAAGGTCAGTCGTTCCAAATCCATGTCCTTGTGCAGGGCGCCGGCCATGACCGCCTTGAAGGCCGGCATGTCGTCGAAGGAGATCATCAGTTGCTCGTCCGCAGGCCCCATGGGGATGCGGGTGCGCACGAGAAGGTCAGCCAAATGGATCAGGTTGGACAGGAAGTCTTCGGGTTTGGGCTCGTGGTGGTCTCTGATGACATCGATGATTACCTGGGGGAACGACCAGTCCGCCGCCAGCAGGGCTCCAGCCTCGGCATGATCCAGGCCGAGCATCTCGCGCTCCGCCTCCACAAAGGTTGCGCCCTCGGCGACCTTCTGGAGCACCGGGATGTATTCAGCGGAGAAACAGGTGTCCAGGGCGATCTTGCCGATGTCATGCAGCAGGCCCGCGAGGAAGGCCGTTTCGGCCTGGCCGTGCCGCTTGGCCAGAATGCAGACGCCCTTGGCCGTGAGGCCCACGGCCACGCTGTGCTGCCAGAGCTTGACGGCATCCAGGTGGGCGCCCCCTTTCAAGGTCCGGATCACGGCGGCACCGGTGCCGAGGTTCACCATCGCATCGAAGCCCAGGCGCAGCACCGCGGTGCGGAGATCCAGGATGGAACCCTCCCCGGCGTAGAGGGCCGAGTTGGCCAGGCGCAGAAGTGTGGCGGAAAGCGAGGGGTCCTTCGAAAGAATGGCCAGGATGCGGTCGACGGTGCAGCGCTCGTCCTGAACGGCTTCGCCCAGGGCCACCACGGTGAGGGGGAGGCTGGGAAGGGACTTGGCCTTCAGGCGTGCGGTGAACTGCTCCCGGGTAATCATTTATGACTCCGCGACCATCTAGAACTCCGAGATCATCGTCTTGTCTTGCTCGATGGCGGACCGGACGCCCTCCTTGATGCCATCGAGGGATTCGGGGGTCAGCTGCAAAATCTCCATGGCCTGCATGGAGGCCCCTTCCAGGTGCTGGGGATCGCCGATGCCCACCTTTTCTTCCAGGGCCAGGTGATTGGCCAGGGCGACGATGGCGGCCAGGCCCTGATGGGTTTCCGGGGCGTGGATGGGATCGTGGTGGAAGCGCACGGCCGCCTGCAGGCTGGGGGCCAGGTTCCACTGGCTCACCAGGGCCTCACCGACCATGGCATGGTCGAAACCGAAGGTATCCAGCTCCAGGTCCAGGCAGATGCCATTCTCGTTGTAGACCGTGCGAAGCAGCTGGCTGTACCGCTCGGGGAATTTCACGCCCATGACCGACTTTCCGATGTCATGGAGCAGACCGCCAATGAAGGCCTCTTCCAGCCTGGGGAAGCGGAGGCTCTTGGCGAAGGCGCGACTGGCCACCGCTGACACGAGAGCGTGCTCCCAGATGAGGCGCTCCTGCAATCCCACGGTACCGCGGTGGTAGAGGTTCTTGGCCGAGCTGGCGATGACCACGCTCTTGATGGTGGAAAAGCCCAGGGTCATGATCGCCTGGGTCAGGGTGGTGACTTCCCGCACCATGCCGAACATGGCGGAATTGGAGATCTTGAGGATCTGGCTGGTGAGGGCCTGATCCATGGAAATGACCTTGCGCAGATCCTCGGCCGTAGCATCAGGATCGGCAGAAACCCTCAACACCTGGGAGGCCACCTGCGGAAGCGGCGGCAGGTCTCCGAGGTTCGCGATGAGTTCTTGGGGGGTGATGGGCATGATCCGCTCCGCTATGTCCGCTTCCTGTATCCCATGGCCTTGCTGAAATGCAGCAACTCGAAACCGGTGTTGAAAGCATGGATGCTTTCGCTGTGTCCCACCAGCAGATAGGCCTTGGGGTGAAGCTGGCCATGGAAACCCTTGAGCACTTGGGATTTCACAGCCTCGTCAAAGTAGATGAGGACATTCCTGCAGAAGATGACGTCGAAGGTGCCCAACTGGCGGTAAGCCAGGTAGTCCACCAGGTTGAAGTGCTTGAGGCTGGTGAGCCGCTGCACATCCGGCTTCACCTGGAACAGGTCCTTGCCCAGCGCGATGAAGTGGCGCTGGAGTTGCTCCGGTGTGAGGTTGCGCAGGGTGTAGCTGTTGTAGACGCCATCCTGAGCCTGGGCCAAGACCTTTTCGCTGATGTCGGTGCCCAGGATCTCCACGCTGAATCCGCGCAGCACTGTGTCCTTCAGGTCCTGGCAGATCATGGCCAGG
>JAYVRY010000022.1:0-2668 GCA_043775845.1 Acidobacteriota bacterium | reverse complement strand
ACCTCGAAGCCCGGCGCCATCCGCTCCGAGAGCACCACCTGGCTGAGGGCCTGCCTGGCCTGCGCATCGGTGTGGCCCTGGCCCTTGAGGAAGCGCAGGGCCATGCCGTAGTGGCTGTCGTTGGCTTTGGCGATCTCAGGCTGGGGCAGCAGGGCCTTGAGGGCGAGGACCTTGCCGTTCAGAGCCTGGAGTTCTACATCCTTGTCCAGAATCTCCTTGAGCAGGGCCCGGCGGGAACTGTCCTTTTCGATGCGCACCCGCGCTTCGAGGGCCAACTTCTGTTCCGCGCTCAGCAGCAGCAGGTTGGCGTCGAAGGGGAGGTGCTTGACCCGGGCCAGGGTGAGCCGCTGGAACTGCGCCCGCCAGGCCTGCCGGAGTTGCTGGGCGGCGTCATCAGCCTGGGCCGCCTGCACGGTCAGGGCGCGGATGCGGGGATCTTCGCGCTTGCAGGCCGTGACGGTACCCAGCAGGGCGGTCATGACGACCGTCGACGCCTGCCACCGATGCCCACGAAAGGCCATGTCGCTCCCAGGATGACTTGCCCAGGGGATCTGGGCCTTCGAGTGTACGTGCGCCCGGGGGGCAACTGGGTATGAGAATTCCTGCACTAGCATTCGCGACGATTCGCGACCATTCGCGGCCATTCACGGCCAATCGCGGCATTCGCGGTTCCTTCTTTGTTCTTGATCACATCAGGCTGAAACGAGCAGGTCCGCAGAAATCCCTTTGCGTCGAGGCACCCTTCCATGGAGTCTTTTCATATGCGCATCCCCGTCCACCAGCTCCCCCATGGCCTCGGCCTCGACCTGCCTGTGGCGGCCACGCCCCACGCGGCAGGCATGGATCTCCGGGCGGCGGTTCCCGAAGGCGAAACCTGGTCGCTGGCGCCGGGGCAGCGTCGCCTGGTGCCCACGGGGCTGGTCATGGCCATCCCGGTGGGCTTCGAAGCCCAGGTGCGCCCCCGCTCGGGCCTGGCCTTGAAGCATGGCCTCACGGTGCTCAACGCGCCGGGCACCATCGATGCCGACTACCGTGGCGAGGTACAGGTGTTGCTCATCAACCACGGAGATACGACCTTCGAGGTGAAGCGGGGCGAACGCATCGCCCAGCTCCTGGTGGCACCCGTGGCGGGCTGGACCTGGGTGGCCGAGAGCAGCGTCGAAGCGCTTGGCGACACGGAACGGGGCGAGGGGGGCTACGGCAGTACCGGGCGCTGACGCAGGCCCTCATTCTGCGGGTTCTGGGTGCGGCCTTTGTGGGGAAGGATCACGGGACATGAAGATTCTGCTGGTCGAAGATGATCAACGCGCCGCCGCCACCTTGGAAAGAAGCCTGCGCGAACAGGGCTTTTCGGTCGAAGTGGCACTGGATGGCATCAAGGGCCTGGAATGCGGGAAGTCGGCCACCTTTGACTGCCTGATTCTCGATGTGATGCTGCCGGGAATGGATGGCTTCTCGCTGCTTTGGGAACTGCGTTCCGCCGGCGTGGAGACGCCCGTGATGTTCCTCACGGCCAAGGACTCGCTCCCCGACAAGGTGCGGGGCCTGGAACTGGGTGGCGGCGATTATCTGATCAAACCCTTCGCCTTTTCCGAGCTGCTGTTGCGGATCAACAACCTGCTGGCCCGCGGCTCGGCCGCGGGCCCCAAGACCTGGGTCATGGGCGATCTCACGGTGAATCCATTCCAGCGGAAGGTCTACCGAGGGGGAGATCGCATCGAGCTCAGTTCCCAGGAATACTCCCTGCTGGAACTGCTGATCAGGAATGCGGGCCACATCGTGACCCGTACGCGCATTGCCGAGGAACTGTGGGATGTCTCCTACCAGGGTGACCCCAACCTGGTGGATGCCGCCGTGCGCCGGCTGAGGAAGAAAGTCGACGACCCCTATCCGGACAAGATCATCCAGACCCGCCGTGGGGTGGGCTACCTGGTTGAGCCCGGCCATGCTTGAAACGATCCGTCGGTCGATGATTTTACATCTAGCCCTGCTGTTCGCCGTGGGCATGTCCGTGGTGGTTGGGGGGGCTGGTTTTTATCTGCATGCCTCGGTCACTCACACCGTCTACGCCCAGGTGAACCGGGACCTGCTCGAATCCGCCCGGCTGACCCTGCATCGCCTCGAAGAAGACAAGATGGAGCCGAACAAGGAACTGCTCGATCTGGGTGACAACCTCTACCTGCGGATCCTGACGCTTTCCCGAGAGGTGGTCCTGGAAAGCAAGGACATGGCCAAGCGGGTGCCCGTGGTCATCCCCACACCCACGGAGAACGGGTCCTGGTGGGAAAGTCCCAAGGAAGCACAGGTTCGGGTCAAAACCGTGACTTTTCGTTACCAGGCTGGATGGATTCAAATCGCCCGAGACATGCACCCGGAAGTGGCCGTCCTGACAGACTTTCGGAAATCCTTGCTGGCACTGTTGGGAATCATCCCCTTCGTGTCCGCGGCCCTGGGCTTTGGTCTGCTCCGCCTCGGGTTCTCGCCTTTGGAACGCCTGCGCTCCAAGACAGGAGAGATCGGCCCGGAAACCCTCCGGGAGCGGATCGACCCCTCGCCCTTCCCCAGGGAACTGGATCCCCTGGTGCAGACCGTGAACCGGGCCCTGGACAAGCTGGAATCAGGTTTCACGCGCCTGTCCGAGCTGAACGGGGATCTGGCCCATGAACTT
>JAYVRY010000021.1:0-2675 GCA_043775845.1 Acidobacteriota bacterium | reverse complement strand
CATGGTCTTGCTGAACCAGGGCACCATGCCCAGCTTGTTGAGGAAGCTGGCCATCATCACCAGGGTCAAACCACACCAGGGTGTCCCAGGCGCCGGTTTCATTCTTGATGTCGTCCCAGGTGAGCACGCCGGACAGCAGCAGCACCGCCAGGCCCGCCAGGGCCGACGTGGTCGGGTTGAGCTCGCCCAGCTGCTTGGCGAAAATCCACAGCACCAGCAGCAGCACGAAGACGCCCAGCATGGCCCACTCCTGCCGTTTGATGGGCCCCAGCTCCTGCAGGTGGCCCTTGGCCATCACCACCGCCTCGGGCGTCTCGGTGATCTCGGGGCGGTGCAGCCGGTAGAGCAGATAGGGCACCACCAGCAGGGCCACCAGGCCCGGCACCAGGGCCGCGAGGGCCCAGCCGCCCCAGGTGATGGTCACCTTGAGATCGCCCGCCAGCTTCTGCGCCAGGGGATTGGCGGCCATGGCCGTGAGGAACATGGCGCTGGTGATGCAGTTCACCTGGTAGGCGGCCAGTGTCAGGAAGGAGCCCATCTTGCGGGCGCTGGCGTCGCCGGGATGGCTGCCGTAGGCCCTGGCCAGGGAGGCCATGATGGGCATGACGATGCCGCCGCCCCGGGCGGTGTTGCTGGGGATGGCGGGGGAGAGCACGAGGTCCGTGGCGGCCAGGCCGTAGCTGAGGCCCAGGGTGCGCTTGCCCAGCAGGGCCATGAACGTGTACGCGATGCGGGCGCCGAGGCCGGTCCTGATGAAGCCCCGGGAGATGAAGAAGGCCAGGACGATAAGCCAGATCACTACGTCCGCGAAGCCGCTCATGGAATCGGCGATGGACAGGGTCCCACTGAGGGCCGTAACCGCGATGCCGATGATGGCCACGGCGCCCATGGGCAGGGCCTTGAGGATGATGCCCACGATGGTGGTGACGAAGATGGCGAAGAGGTGCAGGCCCTTCACCCAGTCGGCCTTCCGCCGGGTTTCGGCTTCGGCCTTGGCCTTGGATTCCGCCTCGGCCTGAGCTCTCACCGCGGCCTCCGACTTTGTCTTTGCTTCCGCCTCGGTCTTCACTTTGGCTGCTGCTTCGGCCTGGACCTTGGCTACGAGCTGGGCCTTGGTGAGGGGCGCTGCCGCAGCCGGTATCACGGCCGCTGCGGCAGGCTTGGCCTCGGGCTTCGGCGCCGGCTTGGCGGCCGGCGCTGGCTTCGCAGCTACCGGTTGTCCCGCGAAGAGCTTGGCATCGGGAACCGGCACGAGCCTCGGCAGCCCGAAGTAGAGCGCCAGACCCAGGATGAGCGCAGCCAAGGCTGGCCCTGGCCTCGCGCCCTGCCAGCCGGACATACCTCCGGCCGGTGCCGTCGCTGAAACGGATGCCTGGCTCATGGGGAGCCTCCTCAAGGGGGATTTCGCTGCGAAGTCTACTCGCCAGTCGGATATTGTGAAGGGCCATCCCGCTAACTTTTTCCTGCTCATTTACTACTCATTTCCAGTGTTTGATGGTTTCTTCCGAGGGGGTTCCCATGCCTGAGTTCAGGATCGCGGTCATCCCTGGCGATGGCATCGGCAAGGAGGTGGTGCCCGAGGGCATCCGTGTGCTGGAGGCCGCAGGGGCCAAGCACGGCCTGCACTTCCACTGGGACCAGTTGCCCTGGAGCTGCGAGACCTACCTCCAGACCGGCCGCATGATGCCTGAGGACGGCCTGGACCAGATCCGCCACCACGACTCGATCTTCCTCGGCGCCGTGGGCTTCCCGGGGGTGCCCGACCACATCTCGCTCTGGGGCCTGCTGATCCCCATCCGGCGCGGTTTCCGCCAGTACGCCAACCTGCGGCCTGTGAAGCTCATGCCCGGCGTGCCCTGCCCCCTGGCTGGCCGCCAGGTGGGCGACATCGACTTCATTGTGGTGCGCGAAAACAACGAGGGGGAATACTCCAGCATCGGTGGCCGGCTCTACGAAGGCACCGACCAGGAGATGGCCGTACAGCAGAGCGTATTCACCCGCCAGGGCGTGGACCGCATTTTGAAAGTGGCCTTCGACATCGCCCAGTCCCGGCCCAAGCAACACCTCACCTCGGCCACGAAATCCAATGGCATCGCCATCACCATGCCCTACTGGGATGAGCGCGTGAAGGCCATGTCGGCGAGCTACCCCGAGGTCAAGGTGGACCAGTTCCACATCGATATCCTCTGTGCCCAGTTCGTGCGGAATCCCCACTGGTTCGACGTGGTGGTGGGCTCCAACCTCTTTGGCGACATTCTCTCGGACCTGGGGCCCGGCTGCACGGGCACCATCGCCATCGCCCCCAGCGCGAACCTGAATCCTGAACGCGAGTTCCCGTCCATGTTCGAGCCCGTCCACGGCTCGGCCCCGGACATCTACGGCAAGGGCATCGCCAACCCCATCGGCCAGATCTGGGCCGGGGCCATGATGCTGGACCACCTGGGGTGTCCCGAGGCCGGCGGCTCGGTCATGGCCGCCATCGAAAAGGTGCTAGCCAGCGGCCTGCGCACTCCGGACATGGGCGGAACGGCCCGCACCACAGACATGGGTAGGGCCATCGCCGACGCAGTCTGACGCTTCGAATCCGTTGTTTGGAGATCAGGTCTGGAAAGGCATTTTGAAAGCGGAGGAGAACGGAGGGGCTGAGGAAAGCGGAGAACAGAAAACTGCCATCT
>JAYVRY010000020.1:0-2678 GCA_043775845.1 Acidobacteriota bacterium | reverse complement strand
AGGACTTCGTGCATTAACCGGTCCCGCTCCTTGAGGAGTTCGATGGCCCGCTGCGCCTTTTCCCCCACCTGCTGGTTTAGGGTCTCCACCTGCTGAATGAGGTCGGTGCGCTCGGTGAGCGCCTCTTTCAACTGGGCCTTGAGGGTCTCGGCCGTTTCGCCATCCCGGCCACGGCTTTCCTCCAGGAGGCGCATGGCGGCCTCGGTTTCCGCCAGGCGTGTCTTGAGGGTTTCAGATTCGCGGTTGCTGCGTTCGAGTTCATCCAGGTTCAGAGTCACGGAGTTTAACTGCCGCTGGAACTGCTGGACCTCGGCCTCGGCTGCCTGAATGCGCTGTTCCGCAGCCGCCAGGCGCTGATCCTTGCCCCGCAGTTCCTCATGCAAGGTGGCGACTTGTTCCTCCAGCAGCCGCACGTGCCGGGAATCATGGGGCACGTCCTTGGGCTCCTCCTTGGCCTCCAGGTTGACGGTCTGGGCCGGTGAGGGTGGGCGCTGGGAGAAGATCGGGGTGGTCGGCACGCTTTCAGGCGGGCCATCCAGCACGTTCCGCAGGCCATCCAGCCAGTCATCCCCCAGTTCCGTATCCACCAACTCGCCCAGGGGATTGTCTGGATCCAGGGCCCGCCCCGGCACCAGGGGGGTCAGGGCGGCCACCAGGGCGCTGGGCGCGATGGGCTTGTGCAGGTAGAGATCAGCCTTGCCCTTCAGGCTCTGGTGGCGCCGGTATTCCTCCTCGGTCGCCTTGGCGCTGATGAGCACGATCTTCACGCCATCCAGCTTGGAATTCTTCCGGATGGTGGAGCAGAGGGCATAGCCCTTGTTGTCGGCCACCTCCACGCAGATGAAGACCCCGGCAAAGGCTCCGCTCTCCAACCGGGCCACCACGCCCTCGGGCGTACTCGCCACTTCGAGGTCGAAGGCCGCTTCGAGGCTGACCTGGTGCTCCTTCAGGAAGCTCCGGTCGCTGTCCACGAGGAGGAGGCGTTGGCCCATGGTTGATCCTTAGCCTTGGTTGAACTTCGAGTCTAGAAGCCTGTTCGGTTAATTGGAATGCCCGGAAGTGCGTAAATGCTCAACTGTTTGAAAGAAGCCCCGGAACTCCGGGGCTTCGAATCAGCTCTGCTGGGCCCTCAGAGGCCGGGTACCTAGCGGGGCGGGATGGCCAGGGTGGTCTTCTGGCTGCCATTGGGGGACTGAATGTAGAGCAGCAGGGTCCTGCCTCCTGCCTTTTTCACCTGGGCGCTGAATTCGGCCAGGTTGTTCACGGCCTGGCGGCCCACCTCGGTGATGATCATGCCCGGGGCCAGCCGGTCTGCTGCGGGGGAGCGAGGATCCACCGTGGTCACCACCACCCCCTTGATCCGGTTCTTCGCGTCCGCCGACTCCACTGTGAAGCCATAGGTCTTTTCCAGGCTGAGGCTCTTCAGGTCGCCCTGGGGCTTCCGGGCAGAGTCCTCCTCGGGTTCCTCCCCCGCCTCCCGGCGGCGCTGATCCTCAAGGGCCTTGCGATCCCCCAGGGTGGCATTGAGGGTGAGGGTCTTGCCGTCCCGGCAGACGGTCAGTTTGAGGGTGTCCCCGGCGCGCCGGTTGGACACCACGGCCACCACCTCGTCCGGGCTGCGCACCGGCTGTCCGTCCAGGGCGGTGATGACATCCAGCCGCTGCACGCCGGCCTTGTCGGCGGCCTGCCCCTTTTCAACGGTACTGACCACCACCCCTTCCTTGACGCCCAGGGCGTCCTGGTAGGCCTGGTCCAGTTCAGCGGGCCCAATGCCCAGGTAGCCCCGGCTCACAGGCTTGCCACTGCGCAGGTCCTTCAGGATGCGGTTCACCTGGCTGATGGGCACGGCGAAGCCGATGTTCTGTCCAGCGGGATTGATGGCGGTGTTGATGCCCACCACCTCGCCGCGGAGGTTCAGCAGGGGGCCGCCAGAGTTCCCACGGTTGATGGCGGCGTCGGTCTGGAGGAAGGAACTGACCCCCGTATCCAGCTTGCGGCCTGTGGCGCTGATGATGCCCTGGGTGACCGTGTGCTCCAGGCCCAAGGGGTTGCCGATGGCCACCACCCACTCGCCGATGCGCAGTGAATTCGAATCGCCCAGCTTGGCATAGGGCAGGTGCGCCGCGTCGATCTTGATGAGCGCGATATCGAGCTCCTTGTCCTTGCCCAGCACCGTGGCCTTGTAGGTCTTGAAGGACTTCCCGTCACTGGTCTTCACTTCCAGGGCGTTTTCGCCGCCGCCCATGCTGGCGATGACATGGTAGTTGGTGAGGATCTCGCCGTTGGGCGAAATGATCACGCCTGATCCGCCCGACACGGCCCGCTGCTCATCGTCGCCGCCGCGGGGGGTGCGGCGCTGCTGGGGCCCACCGGGGCCGAAGAAGAAATCAAAGAAGTCCTGGCCGCCGACCTGGGGGTGCTCGAATCCACGCCGGCCCTTCACGAAGCTGGTATTGGTGATGGCCACCACCGTGGGATTCAGCTTCTCCGCCACATCTGCGATGGGCGGCAGCCGGTCCAGACCCCTGGCGTCCACGGTGACCGGCTTCTCCTCCTGGGCCGCCACCTGCCAGCCATGGCTGAGCCCCATGCCCAGTGCCATGCACCCGGCCGCAAAGGCCGACAAACCCAGAACCTGCTTGACCTGACGATTCATGAAACCCCTCGCTTGACCGGAC
>JAYVRY010000019.1:0-2682 GCA_043775845.1 Acidobacteriota bacterium | reverse complement strand
ATGGTGGTGGCCAGGAAATAGCCGGAGCTGATCATGATCCCGAAGATGCCGCCGAAGACGCCCCGCTCCTTCACATGGAACCAGGTGCTGTTCACCTTCACCACGGAGAGGGCCCCGAAGCTCTGGAAGTACATGTTCAGGCTCCAGAGCAGGCTCATGCTCACCAGGATCCGGGTCACCTGGTTGTTCAGGAACATGAGGCCGATGAACAGGTTCAGCAGGGCCGCGCCAATCGAGCCAATGAGGATGGCCTTGCGGCCCCCGATGCGATCGGCGATGGGCCCGTTGAGGGCCACCGCCAGGCCGTAGGTCCAGAAGCCCGCCGAGGCGATGAGGCCCATCTCCGCCTTGTCCAGGTGGTACCAGGCGCCGATATCGTTCTTCACGATGTTGAAGTTGTACCGGCCCATGTACATGGCCGCGTAGGTGAGGCCCAGGGGGAACCAGTTCAGGAACCGGCGCAGACGGAAGGCGGGGCTGTGATCCAAGAGAACCTCGATGCCTTCAAGAGTACCGGGTGGCAGGAGAACGCCCTAGAGACGAGGTTGTAACGCTGGTCAACAGTGCGATGCGCGCAGTTCTAGTCCGCCTTGTGGAAGGTCTCGTCGGTCCCCGTCAGTTCCCAGCTGCCCCGCCGGCGTTCGAAGGTGGCATGGCGCGGCTTGGTCTGCCCCACCTTGGCTTCCGGGTGCAGGGCCGAGAAGAGGGGAAACTGGGCCGTGGGCTTTTCCAGGCGGATCTCGTAGGTCACACGGGCACCTTCCCGGGTGGCCTCCAGGTGGACGGCACGCGCGAAGACGGCCTCGGCCGCCGGCATGGAGAAGCCCTTGGGCGCGGCCCTGATGACCTTGGGGGCGTCGGGCTTCAACCGGAAGCTGAAGACCTCCTGGCCGCCCTCGGCCTTGACAGAACTTTCGAACCAGCCGCTTTTGTCGAGGTTCTCCCTGAGGGCCGTGAGGCGCAGGTGGGCGGGGCTGCCCTTTTCGGCCGAGGCCCGCTCGGGCACGGTGACGGGCACCACCACCGGGTAGTTCTTCCGGATCAAGTTCTCGGCCTTGGCGCGCTCCAGCTTGGAACTGCAGGCCAAGTTACACAGAAGGAAGGGGAGCAACAGGACAGGGCGCATGGGGGATTCCTTTTGCGGTTCGCAAAGATGGTGACACAAGCGACGGGCCCCCACGCAACCCCGGAGTATCCTATGGGCCCTGATGCTGAGGAGATCCGCCGTGAACGCTGGCTACCTGGCCCACCTCTCCCGTGAACTCGAAGGCCTCAAGGAGGCGGGCCTCTTCAAGACTGAACGGATCATCAGCTCGCCCCAGCAGCCCCAGCTCAAGGCCAACGGCCGCGACGTGGTCTGCCTCTGCGCCAACAACTACCTGGGCCTGGCCAATCATCCCGAAGTGATCGCCGCCGCCAAGGCCGTCATGGACGATCACGGCTTCGGCATGGCCTCTGTGCGCTTCATTTGCGGCACCCAGGACATCCACCGGGACCTGGAACAAAAACTGGCCGCCTTCCTCGGCTTCGAGGACACCCAGCTCTACTCTTCCTGCTTCGATGCCAACGGCGCCATCTTCGAAGGTCTGCTGGGCGAGGAGGACGCCATCATCAGCGACGCGCTGAACCACGCCTCCATCATTGACGGAATCCGGCTTTGCAAGGCCAAGCGCTTCCGCTACGCCAACTCCGACATGGCCGATCTCGAAGCCCAGCTCAAGGCCGCCGACGCCGACGGGGCCAGGTTCAAACTGGTGGTGACGGATGGTGTCTTCAGCATGGATGGCTATACCGCCAAGCTCGGCGAGATCTGCGATCTCGCCGAGAAATATAAGGCCATGGTCATGGTGGACGACAGCCACGCCGTCGGGTTCATGGGCCTCAATGGCCGCGGCACCCACGAGCATTGTGGCGTCATGGGCCGGGTGGACTTCATGACCGGCACCTTCGGCAAGGCCCTGGGCGGCGCCTCCGGCGGCTACATCGCAGGCAAGCAGGTGGCCATTGACTGGCTGCGGCAGAAGGCCCGGCCCTACCTCTTCTCCAATTCCGTGGCGCCCTCGATCGTGGCCGCGACGCTCAAGGTGTTGGATTTTCTGAAGAACAGCCAGGGCCTCATCCGGCAGGTGCACGAAAACGCCAAGTACTTCCGCGCTGGCATGGACAAGGCGGGCTTCAAGCTGCTGCCGGGCCAGCATCCCATCGTGCCCGTCATGCTCTACGAGGCGCCCCTGGCCCAGGAGTTCGCCCGGCGGCTGCTGGACGAGGGCGTCTACGTCATCGGGTTCTTCTTCCCGGTGGTGCCCAAGGGGCAGGCCCGCATTCGCACCCAGCTGAGCGCCGCCCACACGCGGGAGGACCTGGACCACGCCATCGCCGCCTTCACCAAGGTGGGCCGGGAACTGGGCGTGATCGCCTAGGAACCTGCTTTTTGCCCTTGCCCAAGGGTCGGTAAAGACGCAAGGTTCCTGGGATTCCCAGGAGATGCCGTGCCGTTGCCGCCCCCGAGCGATCCTTCGCCCCTGGATACCGCCGAGTTCACCTTCGAGGAGATCGCCAAGCGGCTGGCCCTGGGTCGCCTGCAGGTGGAGCCCACGGAGACCGGGTCGCGGCTCGTCATGACCCATGCGGATGCGCCTGCCCAGGAGCGCAGGCATGAGGAACCTCCCGCCCCGCTGGTGG
>JAYVRY010000018.1:0-8915 GCA_043775845.1 Acidobacteriota bacterium | reverse complement strand
CTCATGCCGGCGATGTGCTGGATGGCGCCGCTGATGCCGCAGGCGATGTAGAGGGTGGGGCTCACGACCTTGCCGGTCTGGCCCACCTGCATGCTGTGAGGCAGGCCCCAGCCTGCATCCACGGCCGCACGGGAAGCGCCCACCACGCCGCCGATGGCGTCGGCCAGCTCTTCGAGAATCTTAAAGTTGGCGCCGTCCTTCATGCCGCGGCCACCGCTCACGATGACGTTGGCTTCGCTGAGGTCTACCTTGCCGCTGGCCTTGGCGAGGATCTCCTTCACCACGGACTTGAAGTCCCCGGCGGGCGTGGTGAGGGCTTCCGTGGCACCCGCTCCGGCCTTCTCGGCGGCGGGGAACACGTTGGGACGGGTGGTGGCCACCTGGACGGCGCTGGCGAAGCTGGTGGTGGCGAAGGCCTTGCCCGCATAGACGGGACGCAGGGCCTGGAGCTTGCCGTCGACCATGGAGAGGCCGGTGACATCGGAGGCGTAGCCGGCGCTGAGGCGGGCGGCGGCGCGGGGCGCCACGTCCTTGCCCACGGCGGTGGCGGCGGCCAGCAGCACGGTGGCGCCCTTGGCCTTCACGGCATCGGCGATGAGGGTGGCGTAGGCATCGCTGGAGTAAGAGCCCAGGGTGGCGCCCTCGGCCGTCAGAATCACATCCGCGCCGTACTTGGCGGCTTCGGCGGAACCCGCGCAGGATGCGCCGGCGAAGAGCGCGCCGAGCTGCTTGCCGGAGGCATCCGCCAGACGGCGGCCCTCACTCAGGGCCTCGGCGCTGGGCTTGCGGATCTGGCCATCTTTCAGTTCACAGAATACGAGAATCATGGGGCGTCCTTTCGAAGTCGGGGATCGGCGGTGATGGCCTAGAAGACCTTGGCTTCGTCCTTGAGCGCCTGGATCAGCGCCATGGCCTGGGCGGGGGCATCGCCTTCCAGCTTGCGGCCGGCGGGGCGCTCGGGGGGGAGGGCGAGCACGCTCACCTGCGCACCAGCGGTGACAGCAACTGCGTCGACTTCCTCAATGGTCTTCTTCTTGGCGGCCATGATGCCCTTGAGGCTGGCGTAGCGTGGCTCGTTGAGGCCCTTCTGGGCGGTAATCACGGCGGGCAGGGCGCCCTCCACGATTTCGGAACCACTTTCAATTTCGCGCTCAGCCTTGAAGGTGGTGTCCGTGACCTCGAGTTTCACGATGACGTTGGCCTGGGCCACGCCCAGCAGCTCGGCGAGCATGGGGCCCATGGCGGCGTTGTCGCCCCCGAGGCCCTTGTTGCCGCAGAGGATGAGGTCGAAGCCCTTGTCCTTGGCGTAAGCGGCGATCATCTGCGCCACAGCGAAGGCGTCGCCCTGACCATCACCCTTCAGGAGCACGGCGCTGTCGGCGCCGAGTGCGAGGGCATTCTTGAGCACGTCCTTCGCGCTGTCGCCACCCACAGATAGGGCCACCACTTCAGCGCCCTTGCCCTCCTTGATGCGAATGGCTTCTTCCAGCGCGTATTCGTCATAGGGGCTGGTGATCCACTTCACATCTGCGGGATCGAGCGATCGCCCATCGGCGGCGACCTTGATTTTGGTTTCGGTGTCGGGAACCTGTTTGAGGGCGACGAGGATCTTCATGGGCGCTCCCTGATGCGTCATGGACAAGCCGGCAGATAGCCGACCCAAAGGAAGAGTTTAGCCTGATGAACGCCTGATCCCATCGCGGTTTTATCAGGATTCACGGTTGTCTTCGGGTAGGCCTTGGGCCCGTTCCGGTATCGTGGATGGATGCCTGATCCCATGCCGAGATTCCTGGATGCACTGGTCTTCACCGGTGGTGGTACGGGCGGCCATTTCTTTCCAGCGGTGGCCCTGGCCGAAGGCGCGAAGGCGCGGTGGCCGGATTGTCAGATCGTCTTCGTGGGTGCCTGGCGAGGCATCGAGGCCCGGGAGCTTCCCGACAGTCCCTGGCCCCATTTGTTGCTGGATGTCGAAGGCTTTCTCGGCCGCTCCCCTGTACGGGCCACGCGGTCAGCCTGGAAGTTGTGGCGCGCGGTCAACCACTTGAAGCGGCAGTGGCGGGGGGACCGCCCCCGGGTGGTGGTGGGCACGGGTGGCTATGGCGCGGCCCCGGCCCTCCTGGCCGCCCGCTCCATGGGCATCCCCTTCTTCCTGCATGAGAGCAACGCCGCCCCCGGCGCTCTGGTGAAGCTGGTGGCGCCAAAGGCCCGCCGCATATGGTGTGGCATGGAAGCCGTGCGCCCGCTGCTTCCCGGGGCGGATTGCTGTGTGGTGGGCACTCCCGTCCGCGAGGTCTTCCTTCGTCCCTTCCGGCCCGCCGGGGAACTGACGCCTCCCTTCCGGCTGCTGGTGCTGGGGGGCAGCGGCGGGGCCCGGGTGCTCAACGAAGCCTTCCTGGCGATGGCGCCGGCCCTGCTGGAGCGCTTCCCGCAATGGGAGATCCTGCACCAGACGGGGGCCGGCGAACTGGAGCGGTTGCAGGGACGCGCGCACCACCCTCGCCATGAACTAGTTCCCTTCATTGCCCGGGTGGATGAGGCTATGGAAGCCGCCAGCCTGGTGGTAGGGCGGGCTGGCTCTGGCACCTGCGCCGAGTTGAAGGCGGTGGGACGCGGTGGGGTGTTGGTTCCCATTCCCAAGAGCGCCAACGACCATCAGCGCATGAACGCCCTGGCGCTGGCCGCGGAAGGCCGAGGCCTGGTCATCGAGCAAAGCCCCGACCTGGTTCAGCGCCTGGAAGCGGCCCTCCTGCACTTGATGAGTGAAGCCGCAGGGCGGCAGGCGCTGTCCAGATCGCCGGAACCCAACCGGGCCGTGACGCTTTGCCTGGATGATCTGGCGTCTTACCTAGGTTGACGCGGTTCAGCCAACCAGGCCACCAGCACCGAAATGAAGTAGAGGCCCAGCAGCACCACGCTGAAGAAGATGGTGGTGACCACCACATCGCCCGGCGTGAAGAAGGCGCTGAAGATGAGGATCACCATGGTGGCGTGGCGCCAGTACTTCAGCATCAGGCGGGCGGTCACGATGCGGAACCGGGCCAGGAAGAAGAACAGCACCGGCAGCTCGAACATCACGCCGGTGATGAGCGTGGTGGAGATGAATAGATCGAGGTAGTCCGAGACGTGCAGGTTGGCGCGCAGGCCCGCGGCAGCGGCTTCCTGGAAGAGAATGTCACCCAGGAACTTGAAGGCCTGGTAGTAGGCAAACGCGGCGCCTGACAGGAAACAACCCGAGGTCACGAGGACGAAGGGGATGACCAGACGCCGTTCCTTGGGCAGCAGGCCGGGACGGATGAAGGCCCAGAGCTGGTAGAACAGGAAGGGTGCGGAAAGGAAGGCAGCGGCCCAGAGGGACAGCCGCATCATGCTGAAAAAGGGCTCGGTGAGATCCGTAAAGGCGAAGGGATCCAAGGTGCCGATGGCCTTTCCCGTCTGCCGGGACATGGCCTCCAGGAAGGGTTTTTGGGCCCAGGCCCAGAGCTTGAACCGGAAGTAATAGGTGATGGCAAACCCCACGGCCACGATGAGGAGTGAGCGCACGATCCGCACCCGCAGCTCCTGCAAGTGTTCCCAGAAGCTCATCTTTTCGGGCGGGGTAGCCGGAATGGGCATGGTCCTCTATCAGGAAAAGAGCCCGGCCCCCGCTGGGAGGCCGGGCTGATGGGGTTCAGCGGACTACTTCTTGTCCTTGTCGGAGGTGACATCTTCCTTCACGGAATCCGTCAACTCCTTGCTGGCCTTCTTGAATTCCTGGATGCCCTTGCCCAGGCTCTTGCCCAGTTCGGGCAGGCGGGAGGGGCCGAAGAAGATCAGCAGGGCGATGCCGATCAGCAGGATTTCCATCATTCCAAGATTGCCCACGGTGTGCTCCAGTGCAAAGGTCAGGTTCTGGTTTTCATCCGCCTGAGGCACAGCACCGGGCAGATTGGTTTCTATTCTATGCTGAGCGAGCCCGTAGGTCTCCCCTTGGCTTCAGACGTTAGGCCTTGCCTTCCACGGCGCGGCGGCCCAGGGAATGGTAGGTCCAGCCCTTGGCTTCCATGGCCTCGGGCCGGAAAAGGTTGCGACCGTCAAACATGCAGCGGGCCTTCAGAGCCTTGGCGACCGTTTCCAGGTCCGCCTGACGGTATTGGGACCACTCGGTGGCGATGAGCAGGGCATCGGCGCCTTCACAGGCTGCCAGAGGGGATTCCGCGTAGTGAACCTTGTCGCCGATCTTGGCCTTCACGGCGTCCATCGCCGCAAAATCATGGACGACCACCTCGGCGCCCAGATTCACCAGGCCCTCGATGAGTTCCAGGGCCATGCTCTCGCGAATGTCGTCCGTGTCAGCCTTGAACGCCAGTCCCCAGAGGGCGAACCGTCGGCCCTTCAAGGGGGCGGGCACGCCGGCCTTCACGTTGTAATGGGCCTTTAATTTTCGTAGGAGTACTTGTTTTTGGACGCGATTGGCCTCGACTGTGGTGGCCAGGGTCATCATTGGGTGGCCGTACTCTCGGCCCACCTTCAGCAGGGCCTGCAGGTCCTTCGGGAAGCAAGAACCGCCGAAGCCGGGTCCTGGGTTGAGGAAGGCTGGGCCGATGCGGTGATCCGCGCCGATGGCCACCTTCACATGGTCCACATCGGCGCCCACGGATTCGGCCAGGTTGGCGATCTCATTGATGAAACTGATACGCAGGGCCAGCATGGCATTGGCCGCGTACTTGGTGAGTTCGGCGCTGGGGGGGTCCATGCGAAACCACTTGCCCTTGCTGCGATCCAGGAAGGGCTGGTACAGGGCCTTCATGACGGTTTCGGCGTGATCCGTGTGGCAACCCACCACCACCCGATCAGGCTCCAAGAAATCGCCGATGGCCGAGCCTTCGCGCAGGAACTCCGGGTTGCTCACCACTTCGAAGGGGCGGTCCGTGTGGGCGGCGATTTCCGCATGAACCCGGGCAGCGGTGCCCACGGGGACCGTGCTCTTGTCCACCACGATGAGCGGCTTGGCATCCTTGGAACGGAGGCCCATGGCCTGTCCGATCTGGCCTGCGACGGCCAGCACGTATTTCATGTCCGCGCTGCCATCCTCGCTCTGAGGCGTGCCCACGCAAATGAAGGCGGCGTCGGCGTCAGCGATACCTGAGTTGAGATCGGTGGTGAAGCGCAGGGCGCCGGAAGCCAGATGCTTGGCCAGCAGTTCATCCAGGCCGGGTTCGAAAATGGGGGATTCGCCCCGGGAGAGGGTGGCCACCTTGGCGGCATCGATATCCACGCCCAGGATGCGGTGGCCCGCCTCCGCAAAGCATGCGGCAGCGACCAGCCCCACGTACCCTGAACCAATGACCAGCACCTGCATGTCAGCCTCGCACAAAGGATCCAGTGTAGCTTGCTATCATTCGAAGGTGGAGGCGGCATGGCAATCCTAGCGACACCGACAGGCAACGAGGTCAACTTGCTGGAGGTCATGCTCCATGCAGGACCGGTCTCCAAGTCGGTGCTCCTCATCCTGGCTCTCTTCTCCCTGCTCAGTTGGGTGGTGATCATCCGCAAGGCCATGCTCTACCACCGCTGCCGCAGTGTCTCTGAGCAGTTCCGGGAGACGTTCAAGCGCGCCACGGATTGGCGCGAACTCAAGCAGCAGCTGGAGAAGTTCGCCCTGAGCCCCCTGGTGGGGCTGTTCGTGGCGGGCTACAGCGAGGTGACCTACCAGCTGCGCCAGGTGGGACCGGATGGCAAGCCCCAGTTGCGCAGCATGGAGGCCGTGGAACGCAGTCTCCAGCGGGCCAGCGTGGTGGAGATGGGCCGTCTGGAGCGCTCCCTGGGTGGTCTGGCGACGGTGGCCGCCGTCAGCCCCTTCATCGGCCTTTTCGGCACGGTGTGGGGCATCATCGATGCCTTCCGGGGCATCGGCGCCACGGGCAACGCGAACCTGGCCACAGTGGCCCCTGGCATCTCCGAAGCGCTGGTGGCCACGGCCATCGGCCTGGTGGCTGCCATTCCCGCCCTCATGGCCTACAACTTCTTCCAGGGGCAGTTGAAGCAGTTCCAGACCGAGCTGGATGATTTCTCTCTGGAATTCATCAGCCTCTCCGAGCGGAACTTCACCTGAAAACGCGCCGTCTGCCTCTCTCCCTGGACTGGGAGGACTGGTTTCAGCTCTGTTGCCCTCCCTACGACCAGCCCGGGGCCCTGGACCGCTACGAGTGCCGCATGGAGCTGGCCACAGAACGGTCACTGGCGCTTTGCGCCGACCTGGGCGCCCAGGCCACCTGGTTTTGTCTGGGCGACCAGGCGCGACGGCATCCAGCCCTGCTGCGCCGCATCCTGGCCGAGGGCCACGCCATCGCCTTGCATGGCCTGACTCACCGTCGCGCCTTCGAGATGGATCGCGCCACCTGGCGGGCTTCGGTGCGGGATGGCAAGGCCCTGCTGGAAGACCTTTCGGGCAGCGGCGTGGTGGGCTACCGGGCTCCGGAATGGAGCCTGCGCGGTCCTGCCTCCGAGTGGTGGCAGGACCTGCCCGAGCTGGGCTTCCGCTACGACTCCAGCCGCGTGCCCCTCGCGGTCATCGGCAATCCTGCGTCGCCCCGGCGTCCTCATTTGTTGGCAGAAGGCCTGTGGGAATTGCCGCCCCCGGTGCTCTGGTCCGGTCCTGTGCGCATGCCCCTTTGGGGCTGGGGACCGCGGGTCCTGCCCTTCAGCCTGGTGCGCCGGGCCCTGGAGACGCTGGCCCTGGAGGACGCGGGCACGCCCCTGGTGCTGCACCCCTGGGAATTGGATTTTGATCAGCCCCGGTTGCCTGGCCTCTCCCTGGGTCATCGCTTCACCCACAGTGCTGGGCAGCGTGGCTATGAGGGCCGTCTGCGTGACCTGTGGGACGGCCTCCGGCTCATCAGCCTGGAAGCCTGGGTGGAGGCCCAATGACGGGCGTGCCCCTGATCCTGCTCGCCCCTTCGGAGGACAAAGCCTCCGGCGGGAGCCTGGGGCGCCTGCCGGAAACGCCCGCCCAGCGCTGGGTGCGGGAACAGCTGGTGGCCCTGGCGAAATCAGGCTCACCGGAAGCCCTGAAGAAGGCCTTCGATGTGAAGGACCTGGCCCTGGACAAGGCCCGCATCGAAGCTCTGGCGCTGGCCGGGAAGGTGCCCCTGCGGCCCGCCCTGGCCCGCTACACCGGCGTGGCCTTCCAGGCCCTGGACGCAGATTCGCTGCCACTTGAGGTGTGGTCCCAGGTATTCATCCTGTCCAATCTGCGGGGCCTGGTCCGGGGGGACGATCCCCTGCCGCCCTACAAGCTAAAGCTGGCTGCTATTCCCGGCCTCAAGGCCCACTGGCGGAAGGCGCTGCGGCCCGCGCTCGAAGCCTTGCCCGATGGCCCGCTGTGGGAGTTGTTGCCCGGGGATTCCGCCGATCTGCTCAAGGGATGGATCCGGCCCAGGCACACCGTGGAGATCTTCGATGACCGCGGCAAGGCCATCAGCCACTTCTCAAAGAAATACCGCGGTCTGGTGGCCCGCTGGATTCTGGTGCACCAGCAGGGCGATCCGCGCCGGGTGCTGAAGGGGCGCATTCCGGGCTGCCAATGGGTGGGCATCGAAGAAAACGGACAGGGCGGCATGACCCTGCGTTTGGTGGTGGAAGCATGAGCGATGCCTGCAACCGCACGCCCTTCTGGCAGCGCCAGCCCCGGCTTCCCCTGGAGGTGCATCGTTTCCTGCAGGACCGCATGGAGGCCGCGCTTCACGATCCCGAGGCCCGTCAGACGTTGGTCTGGCCCACCATCCTGGGCGCTCCCGCCCTGCGTTCGACTCATCCCGAGGGCATGCCCGAGACCCAGTTGCTGAACCACGCGGCGCGGATGCTGGGGGCCCTGGGCCACCATGATCCGGAAGCGGCCTGGCAGGCCCAGCTTGCGGCCTGGCCTGACACGGCCGAACGGGGCGCCACGGGCTGGCGCCCGGCTCCTTCTTGGGGGGCCTGGGGTCCGCTGGTGAGCCTGCGCAGTGGCTGGCAGCTGGCCGCGCTCACGCCGCTGCCCTTGGGCGAGGCCTATCCCCTGGCCAGCGGGGTGTCCCTCTTCAACCATGGGCTCTACCACGAGTGCCACGATGCCTTGGAGCCGCTCTGGGCCACGTGCCAGGGGGATCTGAAGGAGCAGCTCCAGGGCCTCATCCTGCTGACCGGTGGCTACCACCATCTTCAGCTGCACAACCTCAGCGGCCTGCTGGCCCTCTGGGAGGAGGCGCTCGTGCACCTGCAGCCCTGCGGAGGTCGCGTGGCCACGCCCTGGGGCACGGTCCTCGCCCAGGCTGCACTGGACCTGACGGCCCAGCGGCTGGAGGATGGAAGGCGCAGGACGGATAATGCGGTTGATGGCGCGGATGATGGCGCGGTTGATGGCGCGGATGATGGCGCGGATGATGATGCGGTGTTTGGGCCCCTCTGGGACCTGGACCGCCCCACCTGGGAGTTGGCATGAGTGAGGCGGTGGATCTGCTGGTCTTGGGGGCGGGCATCGCCGGCTGTTCGGCGGCCCTGCGGGCGGCAGATCTCGGGGCTTCCGTGATGCTGGTGGCCAAGGATGAGTTGGGTGGTACCAACACCTCTTGGGCCCAGGGCGGCATCATCGGATTGGCGCCGTCAGAGGAAGGGGATTCCCCCGAACTGCTGGCTTCGGATATCGAAGGGGCCGGTGCCGGTCTTTGCCGTCATGAAGCCGTTCGAATGCTGGCGGAGGAAGGCCCCAGCCTCTGTCGCAGCTTCCTCTGGGAACGGCTGGGTGTGCCCTTCGACTTGAACGCGCAGTCGACGCCGGATCCCACGGCCGAGGCCGCCCACAGTGCCCGGCGCATCTACCACGCCAAGGATGCCACGGGCCTGGCGATTCAGACCGCCCTCAGCGCGGCCGTGCGCCAGCACCCGAACATCCGCGTGCG
>JAYVRY010000017.1:0-2705 GCA_043775845.1 Acidobacteriota bacterium | reverse complement strand
CTCGATGAGCAGGATCGTGATGCCAAGCTCGTCCCGGATGCGGCGGAAGAGCTGGAGGGCATCTTCGCTTTCGGCCGGGTTCATGCCAGCGGCGGGTTCGTCCAGGAGCAGGAGCCGAGGCTGGGAAGCCAGGGCCCGGGCGATCTCCACCCGGCGCTGGGCGCCGTAGGGCAGGCTGCTGGCCAGTTCGTTGCCGACCCCTTTCAGGCCCACGTAAGCCATCAGTTCCTCTGCCCGGGCCTGGGTCTCGGCCTCCTCCCTCCGGAAGGATTCCGTGCGGAAGATGGCCTGGATCGGGTTTTGTTTGAGCCGGGTATAGGCGCCGACCATGATGTTCTCCACCACGGTCATGCCCCCGAACAGGCGGATGTTCTGAAAGGTCCGGGCCATGCGGAGTTCGGTGATCTCGTAGGGGCGCAGGGTCTCAATGCGCTTGCCCTCGAATTCGATGGCGCCCTCATCACAGCGGTAGAGGCCGGAGATCGCGTTGAAAAAGGTGGTCTTGCCGGCGCCGTTGGGGCCGATGATGCTGAAGATCCGGCCCTTCTCGATGTTGACGGACATCCGGTTGACCGCGATAAGCCCGCCGAAGCGCTTCACGACATCCCGGGCGGTGAGAATGTGCTTATCAGCGGCCACGCTAGGCTCCCTTCTCGTCCAGGTCCCCGCCTTCGGGGGTTCCGCCCAGTTCCCGCTTGCGGCGGGCCGCCGGAAGCAGCCCCGCCGGGCGGTAGATCATCATGAGCACCAGCACGATGCCGAAGATCAGGCGCTGGTACTTGGTCGGGTCCAGCTGGTTGGAGAGGTTCTTCCAGTGGAAGCCGAGGAACACCGCGTCGCTCTGCCGCAGTTGCGACAGGTAGAGGGAGAAGCTCTGCAGCACCTGGATGTTGAGCAGGGTGACCACGGTGGCGCCGACCACCACGCCGGTGATGCTGCCGATGCCGCCCAGGATGACCATGGTGAGCACGCCCACGGATTGCAGGAAGGTGAAGGTCTCGGGGCTCACAAAGGTGCGGCTGGCGGCGAACAGCACGCCCATGGCGCCGGCGAAGGAGGCGCCCACGGCGAAGGCGCCGAGCTTGAGCTTGTTGGCATTGATGCCCATGGCGCCGGCCGAAAGCTCATCCTCGCGGATGGCGGTCCAGGCCCGGCCCACCTTGGAATCATCCAGACGGTACGTGATCACGATGACCGCGATCACCACCAGCAGGGCGATGAGGTAGAACAGGATGTTGTAGGCCTGGTTCTCCGTGACCCGGTGTCCCACCACGGGTTGGATGACCTGGTTGAACAGGGTCAACACGCCCTCTGGCATGGTCGGCCGCTGGATGGGCGTGATGCCCTGGGGGCCATTGGTGAGGTTCAGGGGCTTGTCCAGGTTGTTGGCCAGCTGCCGCACGATCTCGCCGAAGGCCAAGGTGATGACTGCCAGGTAGTCGCCCCGGACCCGCAGCACGGGCAGGCCGAGCACCAGGCCAAGGATCGCGGCCACGATCACGCCCAGGAAGATGAACAGATAGAACCAGTCCGCGGCCATGAAGAAGGGCGTGTTCAGCGCCTTCGTCGTGACTGTCGAATGGAGTAGATAGGGCTGCTGGGAACCGAAGAAGGCCCAGAGGTAGGCACCCACCGCGTAGAAGGCCATGTAGCCGAAGTTGAGGAGGCCAGAGAAGCCCACCACGATGTTGAGGCCGAGAGCCAGGGCGGAGAACACGGCGATCTGGAAGATCACTTCCAGGTAGAAGAGGTTCCGCGCGCCCAGGATGGGCACCAGCACCACGGCCAGGATCACGGCCAGGGCCAGTTGGACGGCCTTGTTCATCTTGAGCCAGTAGATCGAGCTGGCCGCGAATACGAACAGCAGGAAGCCGGGCAGGGAGCGGGGGCTTCCGTAGACCAGGGAGAAGCCCAGGATGATCAGACCGATGCAGGTGAAGTAGGGCGTGCGGCCCCGGTTCAGGAAGGCCATGAGGTTTTGGAAGCGGCTTTTGAGGGATTCGTTCATGGGAATCCTCCTACGCCTTCTGCGAGACTTGCTCGCCCAGCAGCCCGTTTGGCCGGAACACAATGACGATGATCAGGATGAGGAAGGCCACCATGTCCTTGTACTCCGCGCCAAAGGTGCCCATGGTGAAGGTGCCCAGGTAAGCCCCGGCGAAACTCTCGATCATGCCCAGCACCATGCCGCCGAGGAGGGCCCCGGTCAGGTTTCCGATGCCGCCCAGCACGGCCGCGGCGAAGGCCTTGATGCCTGGCATGAAGCCGACGAAGGGATCGATGCGGGTGAACTTGAGGGCATACATCACGCCGGCGGCGCCCCCCAACGCTCCGCCCACCAGGAAGGTGAGGGATATCATGGCGTTGACGTTGATCCCCATGAGGGCCGCGGTGTTCTTATCCTGGGCCACGGCGCGGATGGCCTTGCCGACCTTGGTGGAGCCCACCAGGTAGTTGAGGGCCACGAGCATGGCCATGGCCGCCACGATCACCACCACGGATTTGACCTGGATATCGATGACCTTGGAGCCGATGTGCAGCAGGGTGATGCGGGCGTCGAAGTTGCCGAAGGTGGGGATCACCCGGTAGAACTGGCCGGTGGTGAGGCTTTCCGTCAGGCGGATGAGGTCCTGCAAGGCGAAAGAGACGCCGATGGCCGAGATGAGGGCCACCAGGGTCGGCGAGTAGCGCAAGGGGCGATAGGC
>JAYVRY010000016.1:0-9011 GCA_043775845.1 Acidobacteriota bacterium | reverse complement strand
GAAGCGCTCGATGGCCACGTAGATCTGGTAGCCCAGCAGGATGAACAGGATGATGATGATGCCCTTGTTGGCGGGGGAGGCCGCCATGAAGAGCTCCTTGGGGGAGAAGCTGTCGTGGCCGCCTTCGGCCAGGGCGAGCATCAGGGGGGAGGAAAGCAGGTTCATGAGGTTTCCTTATGAGGAAAGAAGAGAAAAAAGGTGGATGACCGGGGAAGGGTGAAGGCTAGCGGAGGCGGTAGGGCATCGTCAGTTTGAAGCGTGCGTATTGGGGCACGCCGTTCAGCATGGCGGGCTCGAACTTCCACTGCATGGCGTAGGCCTCAGCGGAAGGACGGAGCTGGGGAGGACCTTCCTTGGCCACGGCCGAGGTGGGAATGCCGTCGGGTCCGATCTGGATCTCCACGACCACCGTGCCTTGGATCTTGGCGATCTTGGCGAGGGGCGGATAGGGAGGAGCGGGGGGCTGGTACTTGATCTTGATCTGGCTGAAGTCGAAGTCCACGACCTTGCCCGCACCGCCGACCACGCCACCGACCACGCCACCGACCACGCCGCCGATCACGCCACCGGGAACGCCGCCGGGAACGCCGCCGGGAACGCCGCCCAGCGAGTGATCCTGCTTGGGCAGTTCCTTGGGCGCCTGCTCAGGCACCACTTCCTGCCGCGGGTCGATGGGGGTCGTGTCTACCTTGGATGAGACAGCGGCCATCGGCGGCGGCGGGGGCGGTGGTGGCGGCGGAGGTGGCGGAGGTGGCGGAGGAGGTGCGTCCTCTGCTTTCTCGCTGATGTCGATGCCGACCGTCTTCAGCTTCTCCTTGACCACTGACGACTGCCTCGCCAGCTGCAGGGCCACGAAACCGAACAGTGCGTACATGGCCACCGTGGTGGGGATGGTGATCATGGGGTTGCCCCGCTTGATCGCATCATTCCCAGCTGATAGGGATGACCGGTATACGGCATCCTCCAGCGATTCAGGAACAGCTGGTTTGGCGGGAATGGGTTTTTGGGGATCTTTGCTCATGCGACTCCCTTGAAAGATCCAGGGGGAAAAAAAACAGCAAGCCGAAACAGCGGGAACACTGGATCGGCTACTGCGATGGGATAAAGAACTGGGGCGAGCCCAGCGGCTAAGATGGCAAAGGGGCGGCGGTTGGTCAAGTCTTGTTCCTGATTGCAATCCCCTGTGGACACGGCATTACGCGGTTTTTTCATGAATACCGCAACATCCTTTGAGCCAGGGAAAGCCTGGATTTGTTAATTGTTGTTAAGAAAGCAAGGTCCTCGTCATGCCACAAATCACAACTCCAGATTTCACTTTCAGACAGGAGTCCGGAGGGCCTGTGGGACCAGCCCGCGCGGGGCGCTTTCTGACAGGTCACGGAAGCGTGCAAACCCCAGCATTCATGCCGGTTGGCACGCAGGGAACAGTCAAGGGAATGACCCCGGTACAATTGCGTGACATTTCCCCTCAAGTCATCCTGGGCAACACCTACCATTTGGGATTGCGCCCTGGCGATGCGCTGGTGGCCCGGATGGGCGGACTGCATCGCTTCATGGGATGGGATGGGCCCATCCTCACTGATTCCGGGGGTTTCCAGGTGTTCTCCCTGGCCTCCATGCGGAAGATGAACGAAGACGGGGTGACATTCCAAAGCCACATCGACGGCAGTCCCCAATTCCTGTCGCCCGAGCGCAGCATGGAGATCCAGCGGAATCTGGGCTCCGACATCTGCATGGCCCTGGATGAATGCCCACCAGGGCAGATGGAGCGGAGCAAGCTGGAACTCAGCATGGCCCGCACCACCCGCTGGCTGGCCCGCAGCCGCGCCGTGTCGCTTCAGCCCCACCAGGGACTCTTCGCCATCAACCAGGGCGGCACCCATCTGGATCTGCGCCGCCGTCATCTGGACGAGGCCTTGGAACTGGATGCGAAGCATCCCTTCCAGGGCTTTGCCGTGGGCGGGCTCAGTGTGGGCGAACCCAAACCGGAGATGAATGCCGTGCTGGCAGAGTTCGTGAAAGAGCTGCCGGCGGACCGGCCCCGTTACCTCATGGGGGTGGGCACGCCCGAGGACTTGATCTTCGGCATCGAGCAGGGCGTGGATCTTTTCGATTGCGTCCTGCCCAGCCGGGAGGCCCGGCACGGCCGGATCCTCACCAGCCGGGGCCGGCTCAACCTCAAGAACGCCCGCCACCGCGACTCGGACACGCCCCTGGATCCGGACTGCGCCTGCTACACCTGCCAGACTTTCTCCCGGGCCTACCTGCACCACATCTTCCGTTGCGGCGAGCTGCTGGGCTTCACGCTGAACACGATCCACAACCTGAGCTACACTGTGGGACTCACCCGCGCCGCGAGGCAGGCCCTGCTGGAGAACCGGTTTCCGGCCTTCGCCCAGTCCACACGCGCCGGATGGTTGACCGAGGAGCCCTGAATGAACTTCGCCCTTTTCCAGCAGACCCCCGCATCCGGCCCTCCGGGCTGGACCCAGTTCATCTTCATTGGCGGCATGGGCCTCATGTTCTACTTCCTCCTCATCCGGCCCCAGAGCAAGGCCCGCAAAGAGATGGAAGCCCGTTTGTCCAAGCTGAAAGCTGGCGACGAAGTGGTGCTCAGCTCGGGTCTCTACGCCACCATCGACCGCGTCGAGGACAAGCACCTCTGGGTGAAGCTGGGCAACACTGTGGTGAAAGCTCGCCGCACCGCTGTCGCTTCTCTGGCCACCGAGCCTGAAACCAAGCAGAACTGATCTTCCTGACCTTCCGGGCCGGCGCCCGATCCCGATCTGACGCCGGCCCGCTTCCTGTAAGGAGCGCCCCGTGACCAAACGGAGCCTCTGGCGCCTCGTTATCGTCCTCGCCGTACTGATCGGCTGCGGATATTTCTTCCTCCCGAAGGAAAAGATCAAGCTCGGTCTTGATCTCAAGGGCGGGGTCCACTTCGAGCTGGAAGTCCAGGGCCAGGAGGCCCTCACAGCCGACCTGCGCGATGGCAAGGATCGGCTGGTGTCCCGCCTCAGAGAGAAGGGCCTTCCCGGCGCCCAGGTGCGTGTGGATGGTGCCTCCCTGCGCGTGGAGGGCACCGGGGCCGAGCAAAAGGCCACCGTGGAAAAGGTCGCCAAGGACTTCTTCCCCGGCTATGTCGTGGCCGCGGAAGGGGACGCCTTCCGGCTGACCCAAAAAGAGAGCTACCAGAAGCAGCTGAAGGACGATGCCAATAAGCGGGCCCTCGAAGTCATCGAGAAGCGCATCCGCGACATCGATCCCGCCAACGTGCTGGAACCCGAGATCACCCCCAGCGGCGCCGAAGGCAACCGCATCGTGGTCGAGATTCCTGGCATCGAGGAAGGCGACCGCGAACGCATCAAGACGCTTCTGGCCACCCCGGGCCATCTGGAGCAGCGCCTGCTGGCCAAGGTTCCCCAGATCTACTTCGCCTCCAAGGATGAAGCGCTGGCCTTCTACAAGGGCGCCATTCCCCAGGAATTCGAACTGCTCCCCGAGATTGAGAGCGAGCGTCAGGCCCGCCGCGCGGGCCAGCCCGTCGCCAAGGCCAAGGCCAAAGCCGGCGAGGAAAAGATCAGCCGCTGGGTGTTGCTGGAAAGCCGCGTGGCCGTGGATGGCGCCGACATCATCGATTCACATCGCGCCTCCAATTCCCAGACCGAAGCCAACGAAGTCAACTTCACCCTCAACAAGAAGGGCGATGACGATTTCGCCCGCCTGACCGGTGTGGCCTCTGAAGAAAACCGCCTCATCGCCATCGTGCTCGATCGCAAGATCGTCACGGAGCTGAGCGCCAAGGAAAAGATCATCGGCGGCGCCGTGCGCATCAGCGGCAGCTTCTCGGCCCAGGAAGCGGACGATCTCGCCAGCCAGCTGCGCAGCGGCGCGCTCCGCGCCCCCATGAAGTTCCTGGAAGAGCGCGTCGTGGGCCCCGGCCTAGGTCGCGATTCCATTCACGCCGGTGTCCGGTCGGCCCTGGTGGGCTTCCTGGTCATCATCGGCTTCATGGTCTATTTCTACCGTTGGTCTGGCACCAATGCCATCGTGGCCCTGACCGTGAACGTCATCGTCATGATGGGCCTGCTGGGTTCCTTCCGCGCCACCCTCACGCTGCCTGGCATCGCCGGTTTCGTGCTGACCCTGGGCATGGCGGTGGACGCCAACATCCTCATTTTTGAGCGCATCAAGGAAGAACTGGCTTTGGGCAAGAGTGTGCCCGGTGCCATTGATGCCGGCTTCGATCGCGTGTTCTGGACCATCGTGGACAGCCACGTCACGCAGCTCTTCGCGGCCCTGCTGCTCTTCATCTTCGGCACGGGCCCGGTCAAGGGCTTCGCCGTCACCCTCACCGTGGGCGTCGTGGCTTCGCTGTTCACCAGCATCTACATCAGCCGCTTCATCTACGACTGGGTGCTGGAACAGCACCCCGGCACCAAGACGCTGTCTGTGGGCATCCACACCTTCTTCAAGGGTGCCTCCTTCGATTTCATGAAATACAAAGGCATGGCTCTGGCCATCAGCTGGGGCATCATCGTCATCAGCTTCCTCTTCGTGCAGCCCTGGAACCTCACCCACAACAAGAAGATCCACCTGGGCATGCAGTTCGTGGGCGGCAACGACATCACCGTGCGGTTCCGCGGCGCCATGGAGCCCGAAACCATCCGGGCCGCCCTAGCCAAGAACGGCTACGCCGATGCGACTGTCGTCGGCTACGAAAACAGCGACAAGACCGTCAAGGACTTCTCCGTGAAGGTGAAGGCCCGCAAGGATAGCGACCAGAAGGACAGCACCATCCAGGCCAACGCCCTCCGCGGCATCTTCAAGCAGATGGATCCCGAGGCTGCGGGCAGTACTTTGCCAGTGCTGAACCTGGAAGGCTCCAAGACCCTGGCCGATGCCCTGGCCAAGGCCAATCCCATGAACGTGGCCAACGATGAAGTCTCCCTGGCGGCCACCTACGGCTCCCTGGCCGAGAAGATCATCGCGGGCCGGGATCGCCTGACCTCGGGCCTCTACCAGTCCTTCGCCGAACTGCCCAAGGACTTGCCCCAGGCCGTGAAGGACACCGTGCAGAAGGGCTACCGCCTGGGCGCGGTGGGCATCCTCAAGGATGAGAGCTTCTCCCCCAGCATCTCCGGCGAGTGGACCAGCAAGACGCTTACGGCCGTGGGCCTCGCCATGCTGGCCATCCTGGTCTACGTGATCTTCCGCTTCACGGCGAGTTTCGCCGTGGGTGGCATCGTGGCCCTCATCCACGACATCCTCATGGCGCTGGGACTCTTCGCGGCCTTCGGCTACGAGTTCAACGTGCCCGTGGTGGCGAGCTTCCTCACCCTCATGGGCTACTCCATGGCCGACACCATCGTGGTCTTCGATCGAATCCGCGAGAACAGCCACCGGCCCGAGTATCGCCGCGTGTCCATTGTCAAACTGGTGAACGACTCCATCAACCAGACCCTGGGCCGAACCATCCTGACCTCCCTGTCTGTGCTGTTCGTGTCCGTGTGCCTCTGGCTCTTCGGCGGCCCGGCGCTCCATGACTTGGCTTTCCCCCTGGTCATCGGCGTCATCACCGGCACCTACTCCTCCATCTACATCGCCGCGCCGGTGGTGGTGTACTGGGATCAGTGGTTCGGCGGCAAGGACAAACTTAAACAGCATGCGTGAGGGTTTTAGCCTTGCGAAAAACGCGGCCCGAATGGGCCGCGTTTTTCGTTGGCGCTTCGCGCGTTCGAGAACAGATCAGCCTTCCCAGTTCGGTTTGGGGTCTCCCCTACGCGTGATCTCTTGGCGGGGGACTTGGCGGCCAGCCGTTCGGGCAGCCAGTCGGCGTGAGTTCGGGCCTGGACGCGCAGGCAATAGTGTCTTTATCAGCTTTTCATCGGTGTTTATCGGTGTTCAGCGGTGGCTAAATCGGCTTTTCTCTCTAGCCTTCCCAGCTCACCCACCCAGCCCGACCCGGGATCTCTCTGCGCGTGATTTCCTTGGCCGGTGGCTTGGCGGCCAGGAGTTCGGGCAGCCAGTCGGCGTGGGTGCGGGCCACGACGCCACGCTCGTTCAGGCCGCCCAGGAAGGCGTCGAAGGTTTCGAAGAGGGCGCCGCCTTCCACTTCGGTGTGCAGGGCGTAGACGTTCAAAGCGTCCTCCCGCACCAGGTCCCAGACCTCGCGATTCACTTGGTCCGGTGTGCGGCCATCCAGGCCCAGCAGCTCGTCCAGGGTAGGCAGGGTGGTGGGGATCTGAAGGGTCTTCTGCGCCTGCCCTTTGACGATGGGGTAGAAAGGCGCGAAGCCACGGCAGTCCCCCGCGTAGGCCAGGCCGTAGGCATCCTGCAATTCCAGCGTGGTGTCGTTGCAGCGCCAGGCGGGGCTCACGGCGCCCAGGGGTTTCTCGCCGAAGACGGCGCCGAAGGCTTCATGCGCGTTCGCGTACCAGTCTGCGAGCCAGCGGCGGGATTTGCGGTCCAGCAGGTCGTGGTACTGCACGTGATCCCAGCCGTGGATGCCCACCTCGTGGCCTGCGGCCTTGGCGGCCTGCATCTGCGCGGCGGCGCGTTTCCAGATGATGGGGGCGGGCAGCAGCACGCCGTACATCATGGTCTTGAA
This sequence comes from Acidobacteriota bacterium, assembly GCA_043775845.1. Taxonomy (GTDB): domain Bacteria; phylum Acidobacteriota; class Holophagae; order Holophagales; family Holophagaceae; genus Geothrix. Next base: position 2,401 of record JAYVRY010000016.1, on the reverse strand, counting down.
GCCATAGAGCTTCGGGGCGTTGGTGCGGCGCATCTTGGCCAGGAAGCCCTTGCGGAAGATCCGGCGGATGGCCTTGCCGCTGTTATCGGGGCCGAAGCTGAAGTAGAAGCTGGCGCGCATCTGGTGCTTGTCCAACAGACGCAGCAGCGTGGGGATGCCTGTGATGGAGCCTTCCAGGGTGTCGACGTCCACGCGGAGGGAAATGATCTTCATGTCCTGCCTTTCGGTTGCTCGAAAAATTCACATCAATTAACACGTTCGTTGGCAGGAATGATCCGCCTCGCTGGATAAGATTGGCCCTTCACCCTTATGAAAGGATCATTATGGCCACGCCTCTGGCGGAACGACTTCGTCTTGCTTCCAATTCCCTTTTCGCGGCCCTTTTACTGGCTGTGTGTCCGGTCTCACTCCTGGCAGAGGGGGCCAACGACCCGGCCCCCTTCATCCAGGCCCGGGGCACGGTCAACGGCAAGAAGGTGCTCTTCGACAATACTCACGGCTCCACGGCCGGCGCAGCGGACTGGGTGATCGATGGGGCCTTCTCCGAGTTCGCCAACGCCCTGGCGGACAAGGGCTACTACGTGAAGGAACTGCGCAAGGTCGCGCCCATTGTGTTGGCCGATCTGACTGGCTGGGACGTGGTGGTGATGGCCGAATGCAACATCCCCTTCAAGGCTTCCGAGCAGGCGGCCCTGCTGCAGTATGTGCAGAACGGCGGCTCTCTCTTCCTCGTGGCCGACCACTACAACGCCGACCGCAACAAGAACCGCTGGGATGGTTCCGAGGTGTTCAACGGCTACCGCCGCGGCGCCTGGACCAATCCCGCCAAGGGCATGAGCACCGAAGAAGCCAACTCCTACCCCATGCAGGGCGTCGTCTGCTCCGATTGGCTGGCCACGAATTTCGGCGTGCGATTCCGCTATAACGCCCTGGGCGATCTGGTGGCCAACGACATCGTGGCCCCCAGCCAGGCCTTCAACATCACCACCGGCGTGGCCACCGTGGCCATGCACGCGGGCGCGACTCTGGCCATTCTCGATCCCTCCAAGGCCAAGGGCATCGTCTACCTGCCCACCACCACGGTGAAGTGGGCGAGCGCCGTGGATCAGGGCGTCTACAACGGCGGCGGACGTCCCGAAGGGCCCATGGTGGCCGTGGCCAAGGTCGGTCTGGGCAAGGCGGCCTTCATCGGCGATTCCTCGCCCATCGAAGACATCACGACCAAGTATCTCAAGGAGGAGACCGGTGGCGCCAAGACTACCTATGCCGGCTGGCAGGAGCAGAACGACGCGACCTTGATGCCGAATCTCATCGACTGGCTGGCCACCCATGAGTCCTACACCTCCTTGAACCAGGTGGCGGGTCTCCAGTTGGACACGGCTACCAGTTTGCTGGCCATGGAAGATCCCGCCTCATCGACGGAACCCCAGGCCGAGCCCTGGGCCACGCCTGCCGCCGGCTACAAGTGGTACGATCCCACCACCTTCAAGACCGGCTCGTACAACGCCGGAACGGTGCTACCCAACATCATCACTGCCACCATCACCACCCCCAGCGCCAATACAAGCGTGAACTCGGGTGTGACCGTTGCGTTCGCGGGAACCGCTACGGACAGCAGCAGCACCGCGACCATCACCTATGCCTGGACCTTTGGTGACGGCGGCACGGCCAGCTCTGCCTCTGCGAGCCATGGGTTCAATAACAGCACGGGCAGCGCGGTTACCTACACGGTGACCTTCACGGCCTCGGATGCTTCAGGTGCCAGCGCCAGCGCCACGCGGCTCGTCACCGTGGCGCCCGGAGCTCAGACCTTCACCATCAACGCTTCCGCCGGAGCGAACGGATCCATCAGCCCCGTGGGCGCCGTGTCGGTGGCTTCAGGTGCCAGCCAGACGTTCACCGCCACACCCAACACTGGCTACCGAGTCAGCAGCCTCACGGTAGATGGCGTCAATCAGGGCGCCCTTGCCACCTACACCTTCAGCAACGTGAGCGCCGCCCACACCATCAGCGCAGCCTTCACCGCCAGCACAGGAAGTTCCTTCACCGAGTCCTTCGACACGGGCACCAAGGCCGCCTATGCCACGGGGGATGTGACCTTCGCCTCCGGGATCTGGACCCTGAACGATGCCTTGTTGGGCAACACGAGTGCGGATGCCAGGAACGGCGCTCAGAGTGTCCGCATCCGCAACAGCGGCAAGCTCACCATGAAATACAACTGGGCTGGTGGCGCCAAGACCGTGTCTGTGAAGCATGGCAGCTACGGTTCGGATGCCAGCACCACCTGGACCCTTTGGTATTCCACCAACAGCGGCAGCAGCTGGACCCAGGTGGGAGGCACCATCACGACGGCCTCGACGACCCTTCAGACAGCCACCTTCACCCTCAGTGTGTCCGGCGC
>JAYVRY010000015.1:0-2711 GCA_043775845.1 Acidobacteriota bacterium | reverse complement strand
AATCCAGCACCGCGCGGCGCACGATACCGGGTTCAAAGAGGGGGCGGGCCTGACGCTGCGTCCGACCTCGCGGTGGCGCGACTTGGGGGAAGTCCTGCTGGGTGTGGGATGCCATGTCTGGCCTCGAATAGGTAGGGTGGACTAGCGAGTGAAAGACATTCCGAGCAGCAACAGCGCCACTGGCACCGTCATCACCAAGAGGAGCCGGATCCAGGGGTTTTCAATCTGTTGATGCAACAACCCGGGCACACATTTCTCAAAGGGATCGAATTCCTGGCTGGCGCGCATGTTCGATTTCAACGCAGGGCCAGGTGTTCGGCCACAGGACCGAGGGCCAGAGCGGGGATGAAGGTGAGGGCACCCACCAGGAGCACGACGCCGATGAGCACGACGACGAAAAGGGGTGTGTGGGTGGGCAGCGTGCCCAGCCCATCGGGGGTGTATTTCTTCTTCACCAGGGAGCCTGCGAGGGCCAGCACGGGCCACAATACGCCGAAGCGCCCCAGGAGCATGGCGATGGCCAGGCCGTAGTTGTAGAAGTGGGTGTTGGCGCTGAGGCCGCCGAAGGCGCTGCCATTGTTGTTGGCGCAGCTACTCCAGGCATAGAGGATCTGGCTGAAGCCGTGGGGCCCGGGGTTGCTTACGGAGGCGACGGCATTGGCCACGAGCACGGAGACGGCGGTGCCCATGAGCACGGCGGCACAAGGCAGGAGAATGGCGATGGAGGCCATCTTCATCTCGAAGGCCTCCACCTTCTTGCCCAGGTACTCCGGCGTGCGACCCACCATCAGGCCGCCGATGAAGACGCCCACGAGGGCGAACATGAGCATGCCGTAGAGGCCCGAGCCCACGCCGCCGTAGACCACCTCGCCCAGCTGGATCATCCACATGGGCACGAGCCCGCCCAAGGGGGTGAAAGAGTCATGCATGGCATTCACCGAGCCGTTGGAGGCCGCCGTGGTGGCCGTGGCCCAAAGCGCGGAGGGGCCGGGGCCGAAGCGCAGCTCCTTGCCTTCCATGTTGCCACCGGGCTGTTCGGCGCCCGCCACCTGGCTGGCCACCTGGTCCGCGCCCATCCGGGTCAGGGCGGGATTGCCTTTCACTTCGGCATTGGTGCAGACGACCAGGGCGCCCACGAAGATCACGGTCATGGCCGCGAGCAGCGCCCAGCCCTGCCGGCGGTCCTTCACCATCTGCCCGAAGGTGGCGCAGAGACCCGCGGGGATGATGAGGATGCTTAAAACCTGTACGAAATTCGACAATGGCGAGCTGTTCTCGAAGGGATGGGCCCCGTTGGCGTTGAAGAACCCGCCGCCGTTGGTGCCCAGCATCTTGATGGCGATCTGGGAAGCCGCCGGACCCATGGCGATCACCTGCCCGCCTGCCGTGTGCACGTAGGCTGACAGGTTCTGGATCACGCCCTGGGAGACGAGGAAGAGGGCGTAGACGAAGGATAGGGGCAGGAGGATGTAGAGGATGCTGCGCACCAGATCCACCCAGGCATTGCCCAGGCCCGTGGCGCTGCGGCGCATGATGCCCCGGATTAGCGCCACCAGCACCGCGATGCCTGTGGCGGCGGAGATGAAGTTCTGCACGGTGAGGCCCAGCATCTGCGTGAGGTAGCTGAGGGTGGACTCGCCGCCATAGGCCTGCCAGTTGGTGTTGGTGATGAAGCTGACGGCCGTGTTGAAGGAAAGGCCCGTCGCCACCTGGGCCTGGTGTTCGGGATTCAAGGGCAGGACAGCCTGGGCCTTCATCAGGGCAAACACCGCCACCAGCCCCAGGAGCTTGATGAGCGTGATCGACCAGGCATAGGCCTGCCAGCCCATGTCCTCGTCCTCCCGCACACCCATGAGCCGGTAGAGGCCGCGCTCCAGGGGGCCGAGCACCGGAAAGAGGAAGGTGCGCTGCCCCTCCAGAACCTTGGCCATGAAGATGCCCAAGGGGTAGGACAAACCCAGGAGCAGGGCCAGGTAGAGCAGGTTCTGGATCCAGGCGTGGCTCATTGAAACTGCTCCGGCTTCAGCAGGGCGAACGTGAGGTAGCCCAGCAGGCCCAGGGCCAGCAGGGACGCGATGAGCAGAGTCGGGGTCATGGTTTCCTTTCAGCGAGTGACAACAGCAGCGCGATCAGCCACGACACCAAGGGACTCCATCCCACGATCATCATGGTCAGCCGGTCGCTCCGGCTGCCCTGGGTGTGGTGGATGAAGTGGGCTGTCCGGGTCCCATACCAGCCCAGCGCAAAAACCGGGGGAAGGAGTAGGAGGTAGGTGGTTGTCATGGGAAGAACCGGAACAGACCCTCAAGTGCGAGGGCGTCGGAGTCCGATGTGGGACCCATCGAAGCCGCTTCGTCCATCCGGAATCCAGGAACCGGTTCGCCTCGACCCTCGCTGCCAGGTGCCAGACACTGAAGGGGAGGTTGCATCACCGCTCCGAAGATCCGGCACAGCAGCCGGCTCCAAAGCATCGTTCCCTCTGGCGTTAAGGTGGCGTTAGGAGATCAGCCCGGACCGTTAAGTTGTCGTACGGATTGAAGGCCGCCGCCTGTACCCGGGGCTGCCTCCAGGCTGCGCTGGGGGCGAAGTGGCCAACCCTGTGGCCTTGGGTTTCCCCCCAATTCCTAACGCCCTCTTAACACCCTTCCTGGCCATCCTGAACGGGTCGGCTGGCCTTCGGATTCATGTAAACCGGATGGACCGGCAACACC
>JAYVRY010000014.1:0-9014 GCA_043775845.1 Acidobacteriota bacterium | reverse complement strand
GAGGCATTGGTGACCAGGTTCATGACCACTTGCTGGATCTGGGCCGCATCGGCCTGGATGACGAGCAGGGCCGGGGCCAGATCGAAACGCAGCCGGGCCTTTTTGGAAATGGATACTTCCAGGAGATGGGCGACTTCCCGGACCACCTCGTTGAGATCCTGGGGCTGGATGAGGAAGTGCCCGCGCCCCGAGTAGGCCAGCATCTGCTTGGTGAGGTCCGTGGCCCGGAGGATCGTCGCCGCCATGTTGGCCAGGAAGGGTTGGGCTTCGTTCTGCTCAGGCAGGTGCATCTGGGCCAGGTTCAGGTTGCCCAGCACCACCGTCAGGAGGTTGTTGAAATCATGGGCGATGCCGCCGGCAAGGATGCCCAGGCTCTCGAGCTTCTGGGATTGTCGGAGGGCATCCTCGGCCAGCCGGTGCTCAGTGATGTCCAGGACATAGCCCAGGAAATGGGAGGGCTTGGGCCCCGGCGTGGCGGCCACGGAGAAATCGTAGAACCAGCGGTATTCACCGGAGGCGGTCCGCAGGCGGTACTGCTGCTCGAAGTGGGACAGTTCCCGGGCTTCGACATCCGCGACCTGCTGCAGCACACGGTCCTGGTCATCGGGATGGAACAAGCTCACGAAAGATACATGCCCATCGATCATCTCCTGGCTGGTGTAGCCCAGGATGGACTGCACGTTGGGCGAGGCATATTCCACGGGCCAACCCGGATCCGTTTTCCACTTGAACACCATGACCGGGCCACCGATGAACAGGCCCCGCTCCGAGGCCAGGGCGGCCTCGGCCTGCTTCCGGTCGGTGATGTCCCGGGTGATGGAGAGCAGGCAGGGGACGCTGTCCACCTCCATGATCTTGCCTGACATCAGGCCCGTGATCGTGCGGCCATCCTTCCGGCGGAAGAGGACCTCCAGTCCTGTGTATTCCCCCTGGGCTTTAATGAGGTGGATGACCCTCTGGCGGTCCTGTGGATCCGCCCAGATGTTCATCTCGAGGGAGGTATGGCCGATGGCCTCGTCTTTGGTCCAACCCAAGAGGTTTTCGAAGCCCTCACTCACTTCCAGATAGGTTCCGTCATCCAGCTTGGTGATGTTGATGGCATCGGGGCTGCCGTGGAAGGCCCGGGAGAACTTGTCTTCGCTGTAACGGATGGCCGCTTCGGTAGCCTTCCGCTCGGTGATGTCCCGGGCATGGGTGAAGATGATGTCTCGCCCCTCCATGGAGAGAAAATGGCTGCTCAGTTCCACGGGGTACAGCGAACCGTCTCTGCGACGGTGGCGGGCCTCAAGGCGCCTGGAACCCAGGGCTCGCACCGTCTGCCAACGAGCGGGCCAGTTGGCCGGGCTGGCCCCGGGATCGATGTCCCAGAGACTGAGCTGGAGCAGTTCCCTCCGCGTGTAGTCCAGGGAGGCGCAGGCGGCCTGGTTCACAAACACGAGGCGGCCTTCGGCGTTGATGCCGAGGACTGGGTCCGCCGCGCAGTCCATGGCCGTGGTCAACAGCCGCTGTTCCGCCTGGGCCCGGGAGCGTTCGATGGCCAGGGCCACCTGGGCGGAAACAAAGGACAGGAGGTCACAGTCACTCTGGGTGTAGTGGTTGCCACTGGAGTAGCTCTGGATAACCAGGGCACCAAATACCCCCGACTCATGGCGAAGGGGCACGCCCAGCCAATCCAGGGAGCGGGTGCCGAGGGGATCGACCTCGCCCGTACGTTGCAACTCCAGCAAGGTCTCGGTGTCGATGAAGAGGGGTTTGCCGCTGCGCAGGACGTATTCGGTCAGGCCGTGGCCAAGCTTCTTCGGTTCGGGGGGGGGATCCTCCGCATCCACGAAGTAGGGGAAGGAAAGCATGTCAGTGGCCCGGTCCCAGAGCGCGATGTAAAGGTTCTCGGCGGGCAAGAGGTCGCGAATGATGGCATGCACCCGTTGGAACAGCGCTTGCGGATCCCGGGCCCCCAGGACCGCCTCTGCGATGCGATAGGTGGCCTGCTGGGTCTGCTCCGCCCGCTTCCGCTCGGAGATGTCCTGGGCCACGGCGATGATCACCTTCTGGCCCAGGTAGGTGCCGGGATAGAGCCGGACATCTTTCGGGAACGTGGAGCCATCCTGCCTCAGACCCCAGAACTCGAAGCGCTGGGGTTCACCCTGGAGGGCCATTCCGAAGGCTTGGTCCACAGCGTTCAGATCATTCCGCCCAGGTGCGGATAGGAACTCCGGTGTCTTTCCGATGAAAAACGAACGTGGGTGCCCGTACATCCGCACGGCGCCTTCATTCACATCCAGGAACCGCCCCTCATCATCCTGGATGTAGATGGCTTCCAGGATGGCGTCGAACATGTCGCGGGTGGCATCCAGGCGGGCCTGCAGGCCATCGGCCTTCAGCTCAGATGCATCCAGCGCTTCCTGGAGATTTCGGGGCGGGATGGGGCCTTCCATGCCTTCACCATCGGCCAGATGGGGGCCGGAGGCAACTATCGATTAGGCCCAACGGAAACGTCGGACGGCCAGGATGAAGGCGGCCACGCCCCAGGCCGCCACGATGGCCAGTCCGGCTCCATGTCCAGCCAGTCCCGCGCCATCGTTGAAGACCGCCCGCAGGGCTCGCAAGAAGGGGGCCAGGGGCAATCCGGCCACCACGTGCTGCAGCCAAACGGGGGCCGCATCCAAGGTGAAGTAGACGCCGCTGAGCATCATGAGGGGGAAGAACACCAGGTTGGAAATAGCGCCGTAGCCTTCGGAGGTTTCCGCGAAGCCGCTGAGGGCGAAGCCGAAGGCCATGAAGCAGCCGGTGCCGAGGGTCATGATGAGCAGCAGGTCTAAAAACGAGCCCTGGTTCTGGATGCCGAAAGCCAGCCGTCCCACCAGCAGGAGGATGCCCGCCTGGGCCACGGTGACCGTGAGCCGGTGGAGCACCTGCCCCAGCAGGAAGATCCACTTGGGCAGCGGCGTCACGGCCAGGCGCCGGAACTTGCCCTTTTCGCGGTAGGACACGTTCACCATGCCCACGCTGAAGAGGCCCATGCTCACGAGGTTCAGTCCCAGCAGGCCCGGCAGCAGGAAGGAGGCGTAGTTCGTGGCCCGCTTGTGACCGGGGCTTTCCACCTGCACGGGGATGCGCTGGGGCTCGGGGGCCCCGCTCAGCCGTGCCTGGGCCATGAGCCAGGCCTGGTTCACCAGACCCGCCGTGGCGCCCGCCTGGGCCATGAGGTAGCTGTTGAGGCGCAGGCGGTAGCCTTCGCCCATAGGCTCAAGCTGGGCGGCGGTTTCGCCCTTGGACCAGCGGGCTTCGGCTTCGGTTTTCGTCAGGGTTTGGACCTTCAGTTGTAGGTCGGCCAGGGCCTGATCGAGCGCCGCATCATGCGGCGTGGGCGCAGAAGAAACTACGCGGACCACTGAAAGTTTGGGCCCGCCGCCGTCGCGGAAGATGACGCCAAAGCCGAGGAGCAATAGCACCGGAAAGGCCATGGTCCAGAACATGGCCACCCGGTCGCGGGCGTAGAGCCGCCATTCCATGGCGAATTGTCTCCAAAGCATGGCTACTCCCTCAGGCTCCGGCCTGTGCGATGCAGGAACACATCCTCCAACGTGGCGCGGCGGATATGCACCTGCTGGAAGGGGATGGCGGCAGCCTCGGCGGCTTCCAGCAGTTTCGGCAGCAGGGCCTTGGGATCGGGCGTGGGGATCTCCCACAGGTCCACTCGTTTTTCCACGGCCTGGCCCAGGCATTCAGCGAAGACTGCGGGATCGGGCGCCGCGCCGTCGAAGGTCAGTTCCACCACGCTGGGAATGGCCAGGTTCGCGATGAGGGAAGCGGGCGTTCCCGTGGCGATGACCTGGCCATGATCCATGATGGCCAGGCGATCGCAAAGGGCTTCGGCCTCGTCCATGTAGTGCGTGGTGAGCATCACCGTGCGGCCTTCGGCCTTCATGTTGCGCACCACGTCCCAAAGGCTGCGGCGGGCCTGGGGATCGAGGCCCGTGGTGGGTTCATCGAGGAACACCATCTCCGGATCGTTCACCAGGGCCAGCGCCAGGGCCAGCCGCTGCTGCTGTCCGCCGCTCAGCGTGATGTGGTAGGCATCGGCCTTCTCCTGCAGCTGCACCAGCTCCAGCAGATCCGCGCTGCTCCGGCACTTGGGGTAGTAGCTGCCGTAGAGATCCAGGGCCTCGCGGGGCGTGATCTTGTTGAAGAGGCTGGTGCTCTGGAGCTGGACGCCGATGCGGGAGCGGATCTCCTGGCCCTGTTTCTCCCAGGTGAGGCCCAGGATCTCGATGCTTCCGGCATCCGCGGTGGTGAGGCCCTCGATGATTTCCAGCGTGGTGGTTTTTCCAGCGCCATTGGGACCCAACAGGCCGAAGACTTCGCCCCGGGCCACTTCCAGATCCACGCCATCCAAGGCGACGACCTTGGGGAAGGCTTTCCGGAGACCGCGAATACGAAGGGCTGGACCAGACATGGAAACCTCGGCTGTCACAGATATCACGCAAGGGTGGCTGCTCAGTTTAAACGGTCCAGATACCCCAGGCGGGATGGGAGACACGCAGGGTTTTGGCGGCCGCATCCCGTGCCTCCACCGTGGCGTAGCGGCCCGCCCAGCAGCTGCCGGAGCCACAGAGCAGAGCCTGGCCGCGGGTGTGGAGCAGGGCTTTCGGTACCTCCGCCAGGGCCGGGCAGACTTGCAGGGCCGCCTGGGTAAGATCGTTGCGCCAGGGCGGAGCGGCGCCAGCTGGCAAGGCGTGGAGGGGCTCCGGAACGGGGTAGCCCACCTCCTGCAGGGCCCGGTACACGCTGGGAGTGCTCACATGCAGCCCCGGATGCACAAGCAGGATAGGCTCCATCGGCACGGGCCCCAGGGGGAACACGCGCTCACCTCGTCCCAGCCCGAGCACGGTGCCACCCAGCAGGAAGAGGGGCACGTCGCTGCCGAGATCCTGCGCCAGGATGAGCAGGGCACTGTCCTCCAGCCCCAGGTCGAACAGCTGGTTGCCCAGGCGCAGCGCCGCCGCCGCGTCGCTGCTGCCGCCACCCAGACCCGCGCCATGGGGGATGCGCTTCTCGAGCCGCAGCGCCGCAGGAAGGGGCCGATCCGCCACCTGTTCCAGCAACCGCCAGGCACGGATCACGAGGTTGGTTTCGCCGGCCTCCAGGCCTTCGCCAGTGGGCCCGGAAATCTCCAGCGACAAGTTCTCGGCGGGTTCACCAGCCAAGGTGTCCGTCAGACCGGACACGCCCTCCAGCACGGTGGTCACCAGTTCCAAGTCATGGAATCCATCCGCCCGCTGGCCGAGCACAGCGAGAAAGCGGTTGAGCTTGGCGGGTGCCAGGATCGTGTGAACCATGGCTCCAAGGTAGCGCAACCGGCCCTATGCTGGTCGGATGGTTCTGTTGTTCCGCACCCTTTGGAAAGGCCTCACGCTGCGTTTCCGCCCGCCCCTGGAGGCGCTCGGCATCTCGGTGCTGCGCTTCCGGGTCTGGCCCAACGACCTCGACGTGAACATCCACATGAACAATGGCCGCTTCCTCAGCGTCATGGACCTGGGGCGTTTCGACATCAGCTTTCGAACCGGGTTGGGCCGGGCCATGTGGCGGAACCGCTGGCAGCCGCTGGTGGGTGGGGTCACCATCCGCTACCGCCGCAGCCTCGACCCCTTCGAATCCTACGAACTGCACACCCGGCTCCTGGGGTGGGATGCCAAGTGGTTCTTTCTGGAACAGCGGTTCCTGAAACGGGGCGGGGACCTGGCGGCCGAAGGTGTGGTCCGGGCCCTCTTTCGAGGCCGGGACGGCAATGTACCCGTGGCCGAGGTGCTGCGCCAAATGGGCTATGACGGGCCCGGTGTGGCTCCGCCCGCCGCTGTCGAGGCCTGGTCCCAGGGCGCCACCACCTACTGAGGAATGACCATGTCGCCCATCCCGGCTGAATATCGGATCTCTTTGGACCCAACCGAACTCCAGTTCGATGTGATCCACGGCTACCTGTCACGCAGCTACTGGTCCCCGGGCATCCCCCGCGACGTCGTGGAGAAGGCCGCTCGTCATAGCCTCTGCGTGGGGGTCTATGGGCCCGATGGTGTCCAGGTGGGCTTTGCGAGGCTGATCACGGATCACACGACCTTTGGCTACCTGGCCGATGTGTTCGTGCTGGAGGAGCACCGGGGGAGAGGCCTATCCAAGGCCATGGTCGAAGCCCTCATGGCACTGCCGGAAGTCCAGGGCATGCGGCGCCTCATGCTGGCTACCCGCGATGCCCACGGGTTGTACGAGAAGCTCGGCTGGACGCGCGTGACCGACCCCGCGCCCCTCATGCAGATCCGCAGGGAAAACCTCTATCTGGTTCGGGACGAATCATCAGGGAATTGAAGAAAAGCTGTTCAACCGTAGATTCCATACCTCATGAGCGCACCACAAGAACATGAAGGCACCGGGACATTCGCAGGACCAACCAGAACGGCGCTGGAATAAAGGTAGAACGGGCCTATAGGCCGTCTTCCAGTTCGAATTCCGGGTCCGGAATACTGAGGATTTCCGGGCCGTTGCGGGTGATGGCGATGTCGTGTTCGAACTGGGCGGAGAGGCCGCCATCCTTGGTGCGCACGGTCCAGCCATCGGGTTCCACGATGCACTTGTGGCTACCGGTGTTGAGGATGGGCTCGATGGTGATGGTCATGCCCGGCTCCATGCGGAAGCCCGTACCTGGTTTCTGCTCGGCAAAGACCACTTGGGGATCTTCGTGCAGGTCGCGGCCCAGGCCGTGGCCAATGTATTCCCGCACCACGGAGTAGCCGCGTTCTTCCGCGAATGTTTGCACGGCCGTGGCCATGTCCCCCAGGCGCAGGCCGGGCTTGCAGTGCTCAATGCCCACGAACATGGCCAGCTGCGCGGTTTGGATCAGCATGCGGGCCGATTCGGAAATTTGTCCGATGCCCATGGTGAGGCAGGTGTCGCCGTGGAAGCCGTCCAGCTTGGCGCCGCAGTCGATGGCGATGACGTCGCCCTCCTGGAGCACGTACTTGGACGGGATGCCATGCACGACCCGATCATTCACAGAGGTGCAGAGCGTGCCCGGGAAGCCATGGTAGCCCTTGAAACTGGGGGTGGCGCCCTGTTGGCGGATGTAGGTTTCGGCGATCTTGTCCAGCTCCAGCAGGCTCACGCCGGGCCGGGCGGCACGGGCGGCAATGCGCAGGGCATTGGCCGCCAGGCGGCAGGATTCCCGCAGTTTGGCGATTTCCTTGGCACTTTTGTATCGGATCTGTTCGCGGATCAGGACCAGGCCCCCCTCGTCCCCTATTCTAACGGGTAGAATGTCTCCATGGCGCGACCTTCAAAATTCCTAGTGATGACAACCTTTTTGGCAGCCCTCCTGGTGGGCTGCAATGGAGCGCCCTCCCGGCCGGCCTCGGTTGCGCCCGAAGCCATGTGGGGCGGGGAAGGGCAGCAGGGTGTGTTCCTCAAGGTCGGCGGGCACCAAGGCACGCTCTGGCAGCTCGATGTATGGGATCGCAAGGGCAAGCTTTTGGGTTCAGGGGCGTTCCGCCTGCGGGGCTACGGCAAGGCCAAGATCGTCCCCGAGGAAGTCATGGGTTGGGAACTCGGTGCCTTGCACCTGAAGGACGGGACCTGGCTGGTGCCGGAAGGCTCGGCGGTCCACTGATGCCCTACAGCAGGGAAGAGAAGGACTGGCTGGAACGCGAGTGGGCGTTCCGGGCCTGGGGCCGGGCCGGTCTGCTCAGCACCGAGGACTACCGCCAGGTGCTGGCCTGGGAGGCGGCCAGCGTGCCCATGGATCTCGTGGTGTCGGCCCTCAACGCCTTCTTCGACCGTCGGGAGACACGGGAGAAGCCCCGTACCTTCGTGGCCCTGAAGCACCTCGATCGGGACGTGGCCAAGTCCGTGAAGTTGCGTGAGTCGCTGTTGCGCGCCGGACCCGAGTTGGACGCGGGAAAGGGCTGGGAGCAGGTGAAGGCACCCCTGCGGGACAATCCCGCCGCCAAGGCCGCGTTCGAGGCCTGGCAGCGTCTGCGCGCCACGGCGCCTTCGCCGGAATCGGCGGGCTACCTCACCCACCACGACCAGGAACGGGAAGCCCGGGCCGTTCTGCTGGTCTTGGCCGAGGCCGCCCTGGGCCCCACGGCCGAGCCCCTTCGCGATGACTTGCGTCAGCGCCTGCTGGCTTCCGACATGAAGGAAGGCGGCCTCGTGTGGAAGCGGGCTTGGAATCATCACTGGGCGCGACTTGTGGCCGCCGCCTGGGACCTTCCGTTGGAGGGGTCATGAAGGTTTCTCGAAAAGAAATCACCACGATGTTTCCTTTTCAAAATGTGAGGCCCCATGTCTGTTGAGTCGCACTGGCAGGAGGCGTTGGAAGCCCCCGCGGAGGGTTTCTTTTCTGCTTTCGCCGAGCGGGTCGGCGCACCGGATGGCGTGCGCGATGCGGTGCGAGAGGCGGCGAAGACGCTCATCCCACGCATCGATTGGGAGGCCTACCAGCCCCATGTGCCCCATGGAATCCTGGGACTGCGGGCGGTGCTCCGGCTGCAGCCGTTGCTCGGCGAAGGCAGCTTCCGGCGCGCCCTGGCCATCCAGCTCCACATGGCCGCCCATGAGGGACGACGCTCCCCCCAGGCCCTGGCCCAGGTGCAGGCGGCCAAGGGCAGCGGCCAGTGGCGGAACCTGGAAGCCTTCATCACTTCCCGTCGGCCCGGTTTGGCCTATGCCGAAGCCCAGGGCTTCGAACGGCCGGAGGCATCGGATTTCATGCATCTTGGGCAGCTTGTACGCCACGACATGGCCAGCGTGGGCCACAAGGCCGTGCTGACCTGCGATCTGGCGGACCTGCAGGAGCGATTGGAACAGCCCAAGGCCTCAGGGCGGCGACTCTTCGGGCTGGCGGCCTGGCTGGCAGCCACACCGGAGGACACCTTTTGGGCTCGCCGCGCCGCCAAGCGTTTGGAGGGGGTCGAGGTCGACGTTTCATGGACCGGGGCGACCCTTGAGGCAGAGGCTCTGGAGCA
>JAYVRY010000013.1:0-9018 GCA_043775845.1 Acidobacteriota bacterium | reverse complement strand
CTTGATCCAGGCGCTTTCGAAGCTCACCTGGGCGTAGCTGGCGGAGTGCGGCTTGCAGAAGGAGTAGCCCGTGAAGGTGCGGATCATGTCCCAGGATTCATCCACCGTGGCCTGTCGCACACCACGTTCGGCGCAGCCCCGCCGGAACCGCACCTCGAAGAAGGGCAGCTTGGTTTCGCAGTCGGGTTTGCCCAGCAGCTTGCGGAGCTGGTCGGCGTCGTGGTGGCTCCAGCCCGCCAGCGCCACGCAGACCTTGATGACATCCTCCTGGTAGACCAGCACCCCGAAGCTTTCCGACAGCAATTGTCCAAAGACAGGATCGCTGGGCTCCCACACCTCCTCGCCCCGGCTGCGCTTCACGTAGCGGTCCACCCAGCGATAAGCGGCGGGCCGTATCAAGCTGCTGTGGATCACCAGCGTTTCGAAGTCGCCCTTCCCCACCCGCTGCTGGAGCTGGCGCGTGGCGGGGCTTTCCACGTAGAAGACGCCGATGCTGTCGCCGCGCTTGAGCAGATCCTGCGTGGCGGGATCGTTTCGTGAATGCGTGCCGGGGTCCTTCGGCGCGCGATCCCCCAGCACGTTGTAGGCATCGCGGATGACGGCGAGGCTGCGGTTGCCCAGGAGGTCGATCTTCACCAGGCCGTAGTTCTCCACGCCATCTTTGTCCCAGGTGGTGGTGGTGACGTTTTCCTTGGCGGGCGCGGGCTGAAAGGCCGCATGTTCCCACATGGGCCCGGGGGTGACGATGGTGCCGCCGGGGTGCACGGAGAATTGGTGGAAGTGACCGCGCAACGCCGCGGCCTGGCGCAGGATCACATCCCAGGTGGGGTTCTCCGAGGCGCGCTCCAGGCCCCCTTCCCAGCCGCGGACGAAGCGGGCCAGCTGCTTCAGTTCATGGTCGGGCCGCCCATGGGCCTGGGCCACAGCCCGCAGCGCCCCCTTGGCTTTGAAGTAGGCGTGGTTGGACACCATGGCCACGCGGCTGCGGCCATAGCGGTCGAAGACGGCCTGGATGACCTCCTCCCGCTCATCCCAGGGGAAGTCGATATCCATGTCGGGGGGATCCTTGCGCTCCTTCGTGAGGAAGCGTTCGAACATCAGATGGGTGGCCACCGGATCCACGTTGCTGAGGTGCAGGGCGTAGCTCACCAGCGAGGCCGCACCGCTGCCCCGGCCGCAGATGTTCGTGGGCAGGCCCTTGTGCCGCAGCGCCTGCACGATGTCCTGAACCAACAGGAAGTAGCGGGCGAAACCCTTGAAGGCGATGAGATCGAGCTCCTGCTCCATGCGGGCGAGGATGCCGCCGCTTACTTCGCGAAATCGCCGCTCCACCCCTGCCCGCACCTGATCGCGCAGGAGGGCATTCAAGTCAGCCCCCTCCTTACCAAGTGGATCCGGAAGCACCCACTCGCCCCAGTGGAGCTGCCAACCGGCGATGCGCTCCAGCACGGCGGCGGTGGCCTTTTCCACGGCGCGATCGCAAAAGGGGAAGCGGGCCTCCCAATCGCTGCGCGGCACGGCGGCCTCGGCGGCATCCCACAGAGCCTTGGTGCGGATGAGGGTCGACTGCTGGGCGATGGCCCGCTTGAGCCGGTGCATCTCCAGGCCCTCTGTGGTGCGGAAGCGCAGCACCTGGGGCGCCACCACCTCCAGCCCTGCGGCCAGAGCCCTTCGCGCTTCCTGCGCACGGCGGGGATGGGCCAGCAGGGCCCCATAAAGGCCTTCACGCAACAGCGTGTCCAGACCCGCGAGGTCGTCGGCCAGCAGCACGCATTCCCGAGGCGGCTCGGCCTCGCCCAGGCCCGGGATGGGTGGCGTGTGTCCCTCGTGGGCCTGGGCCGAGAGCAGGCGGTTCAGGGCCGCATAGCCCGTGTCCGAGTACGGCAGCGCGCCATACTCGTGGCCCCGCCAACGAAAGCGGCTGCCCAGGTGAATGCGGAAGCCGGTCCACTGGGGATCCGGCGGCAGGCCCTCCAGCTCGCGGGACTTGTGGATCCACTCCAGCGTGTCGCGCAGCTTCGGATAGCCCGCCAGCCCCTGGTCCCAGCAGACCAGATCCCGGTAGCCCAGGCCCCGGGCCAGACGCAGGAGCTGTGCCGCTGGGTAGACGCCTTCACCGAGACTGAAATCGGAAATGCCGAGGGTGAACATGGGGGGCCATTCGGAGGTTGCTCGGAATCGCCTTTGGCAATTCCGAGATAAGAAGAGACCTGGCGTCTCTACGCTGGTTTTTTGTTGGGTTTTGCGGTCTCAGGCGCCCCGGTGACGCACCAGTAACTCGGCGGCAGCCGTCTGGAGAAGCGCATTCAGCGCGATCCCTTCGGCCTTGGCCCGGGTCCGAAGTTGCTCCAGCGCGGTTTCGGGCAGTCGGATGGCCTTCATCACTGTCGGAGCGGCAAGGTCCTCTGCCTTCGGCCTTCCCTGCTGGAGCCGGATGGGTGGGCCGAGGGCTTCCTCCTCTCGGAACACCCTTTCCGACCAGGCGGCCTCGACCTCCTGCCGAGCCCGGAGCTCCTCAAGCGGTTCGCCAGGACCAGAGGCCTTTTCGAACTCGGCCATGGACATGTGCCTGGTCATCTTCGCGGTCATGGCGTTCTCCTGCGTGTGGGGTGCATCCAGTGCGCCGTGATGATCCGAAAGCCCTCGGGAAACACCCTGGCGAAAGCCACCTTGAGCGGTGGAGGCGGTTTTCCGCATATGACTCGCCCCCTGCGAGAACACCCCCGAACCCGCATCACGGTTTGCTTTTCAAAGATCTGACTCCATTCTAGCCCGTGATACCCTCTGACGTGACCTTGGGCAGTGCATCAGTCCTAAGTGCATCCAGCCAAGGATGATGCCATCCTCTGGAAAGGGTCCACGGCACACCCATGGCTCAAAAGCCATGCACGGAAAAAGCCTCACCGCTGCCAAAATGATTCTGGAGGACCGTCCATGAGCCTTCCACAACTCAAACACCCTGGATACACCATCGAAGACTGGAAGACCTGGGAAGGCTCTTGGGAGTTGATCAATGGAGTCGCATACCCGACCTATGGAATGACGCCTGCCCCAAACCTTGAACATCAGCGTGTGAGCGTTCGATTGGTCAATGCCATCTTCAATGCCCTGGAGGGCGCCAAACTCAAAAATGGGGGCGGTGAGTGCGAGGTTTTTTCTGCACCAGTTGACGTTTTCCTTGGTGATGGTGTGTTTCAACCTGACGCGGTGATTGTGTGCGACCCCGCAAAGAAATCGGAGCGGGGGATCGAAGGTGCCCCGGATCTGGTAGCTGAGATATTGAGCCCCAGCACTGCAAGCAAGGATATGACGCGAAAGCGTTGGAGTTATGAAGCCGCTGGAGTGCCTGAATACCTGATCGTTGATCCTCAGGAACGAGTTGCGGTAATGCTGCACCTGGAAGGTGGGCGTTACGAGGAAGCCGCCCGCGTGGAATGGGGAACCGTGGTGACGCTCCTGGGCGGGAAGCTGCCCATCACATTGGGATAGAGACCCTTTCAGCCTTCTGATCTTCTGGCGGATGCTGCCCCATAGGAATTGACCCAGGCAAGGGCACGCTCCCCGATGGGCACGTATCGATCTTTCCCGCCCTCGTGGAGCTGCGTCAGGAGCCTCACCAAGGGAGCATCTGCTCCAACCGCTAATCCCCCTGTCAACGCATGCTCTGAAGCGCCGGTTTACGATCGGGAGGTGGCGCTCGCCCCATCCATCCCGGCAGAACGAACTGGTCCGGGAAGCGGCAGCGGAGGCGCGCCAGGGCGGGTTCGAGGCGATCCAGACGGGCATGGAGGGGATCCTGGAAGAGGCCCCGCTCGCGGCCCAGCCCCCAGGCCAGGCGCAGCTCCACTTCGCGCACGAGGAGACGCCGGGTGCTCCCCGCCAGGAAGGCCTGCTGGATGCGCCGGGCCAGGGCCAGGGGCGGCGCGGTCAGGTCCTCCGATGTGGCCCGCCAGGTATGGGGCTCGCCATCCACATCCCACCAGCGCAGGGTGAGCTTGCGGGGGTGGCGGGCGTCGGCCCAGAGCCACTCCAGGCAGCGGGTGGCCAAGCCCACCTCCTCAGGCAGGCGGGGGGGCTGCAGTCGCCAGCCGTGGCGAGCGTGGCCAGGGCGCTCGGTGAGCAGGGGCAGTTTGGGGCGATCCTCGCCCCGCACCCGGGCCCGCAGGTCCGGCGCCAATTTGGGATGGATCAGCTCCGCCAGCACGGCCAGGGGCACGGGCTGCAGATCGCCAAAGGACCGCAGACCCAGCCGGTGAAAGCGCTCGTGCAGGCGCGGGGCCAGATCCGGCAGGCGGCGCAGGGGCTGGGGGGCCAGGAAAGCGCTTTCGGCGCCATCAGCCACCAGTTCCAGCTGATGTTCCACGCGGGCGGCCAGTTGCGCGGCGGTGGCACTGAGGGAGAGCCCCCCATGGCTGGACCAGCCATGGCGCTCGGTCAGCTCACGCCGCATGCGCTGGGCGGTGTCGGCCAGGGGGCCGTGGATGGCTTGAGTGCCCTGGAGTTCCACCAGGGCCTCACCCAGGCGCCCCAGTTGGCCCTGGGGCGTCCAGTGCTGGAGGAAGTCGCCCAGGCTGCCCTGGGCCTCCCACCAGATCTGGGGGGCCGGATCCAGCACCTTCAGGCCCGGCGCGACTCTCAAAGCCTGGTCCAGGGGCAGGCCCGACGCCAGTCCTTCGGCCCGGCCCAGGCGGTTCACGAACCAGAGGTTGGGGCTGCGGGGGCTCTCGGGATTCAGGAAGGCCAGGGGCCGGTCCCGCAGCGCCCCGTCCCGACCACAGGCCAGCTGGAACGGCAGTTCGGGAACCCACATTGCCAGCACGGAATCCTCCAGGAGGGATTCAAGTATGGCGAATTTTTAGCGAAAATCAAGTTGCCGGTTTTGCCCCCTTGAGCCCGCCGTGCAATCAATCACTTCATTTGAAATCAATGTCTCTTATGTTTTAGTCATTCAACGCTATACAGTTGATGGATGAGTCAAAGCTGATCATAGGCACTGGATGAGCCAAGCGAAGGATGACCCGAACAAAGAGCCCCTGGAGACTGGCCCCTCGCCAGCGGTTCCTGGGCCATCCCATGTGGTCGTCGCCATTGATGATGACGCCCTCATCCTCAAGGCCATTTCCAAGGCCCTTTCCTCGGCGGACATTGTCTGCCACACCGCCACCACGGGCGCCGAGGGCCTTCGGCTCATCCGTGAGCAGGCCCCAAACCTGGTCCTGCTGGACCTGATGCTCGGGGGAGAAAACGGCTTCGACATCTGCCGGGAGCTTCGCCGCACCTGGTCTGCGGAGGAACTTCCCGTGGTGGTGCTGACGGGATTGGAGGACCTGGCCTCGATCCAGGAGGCCTACCAGTCGGGCGCCACGGACTTCCTCACCAAGCCCATCCACTGGAAGCACCTACCCTATCGCATCCGGCACGTGCTCCGGGCGAACAGTGCCTTCAAGGAACTGGATCACCGAACCCGAACCCTCCGCTCGATTTTTGCCGTCCACCCCGATCCCATTTTTTCGATCGATCGGCAGGAGGTGGTGACCCTGGTCCATTCCGGCATCAGCGGCGAAAGCAACGATGTCCGCCCCCCCCTGGGCACCCTCGACGAGCTGCTCTCCGAGGCGGCGGTAGCCCAGGTCCGGGATCGGTTGCGGAAAGCCTTCAGCAGCCCCACGGAGGTTGTCAGCCTGGAGCTCACCCTTCCCACACGGGATCAACCCCAGTTCTGGGAAGGCCGCTTCATCGCCTCCTCCGAGGACCAGGTGCTGGTGATGATCCGCGATATCACGGCACGGAAGACTTTCGAACAGCAGATCCGGCACATGGCCTACCACGATGCCCTGACTGGCCTGTGGAACCGCCATGCCCTTGGCTCCACCCTAGAAAGGATCCTGCAGGACATCCTGCGCAGCGAGGGCACCCCCTACCCTGTCCATGCGGCCCTCCTTTACCTCGACCTGGACAATTTCAAGCGCATCAATGACACCCTGGGCCACGCCCTGGGCGATGACCTGCTCAAGGTGGTAGCCGCCCGCATCACCGAAGTCATGCGCCCTTCGGATGTGCTGGCCCGGCCCGAGAGCGGTGATGCCGAATCGGTGGCCCGCATCGGTGGCGACGAGTTCTGCCTGATCATCAAGAACCTATCGAGCCCCGTGGATGCCGGACGGGTGGCCCAGCGCGTCCTGGATGTCCTGCGGCAACCCATTCTCCTGGAGGGCCATGAGCTCGTGGTGACGCCGAGCATTGGCATCGCCCTCCTCCCCCAGGATGGACGGGATACGGACACGCTTCTGAAAAACGCAGACCGGGCCATGTACGCCGCCAAGGAAGGGGGCCGTAACCGTTTCGAATTCTTCGATCCCTCCATGGGTTCCCAACTCCACGAGCGCTTCCGCATGGAAGAGGGCATGCGCCGAGGTCTGGCTCAGGGCGCCTTCCACGTCCACTTCCAGCCTCAGATCGATGCCCGCACCCACACGGTGCTGGGCATGGAGGCCCTGCTCCGCTGGGATGATCCGGAGATGGGCTCGATCTCGCCCACCCGCTTCATCCCCGTGGCGGAAGAGACGGGCCTCATCCTGGAACTTGGCGAGTTCGTCTTCCACGAGGCCCTCCATTTCAACCAGAGCCTGCTGGCCGAGGGGCTGCCGCAGATCCGTGTGGCCGTGAACCTCAGCAGCGTCCAGATGCTGGATCCCCGCCTCATCGAACGGATTGAGAACTGCCTCCTGCTCACGGGAGCAGACCCCCATTTCCTGGAAGTGGAGATCACGGAAAGTGTCCTGCTGGAAGGCTCTGACAAGACACTGGCCATCCTCCTCCGCATGAAGGAATTGGGCATCACCCTGGCGTTGGACGACTTCGGCACAGGCTACAGCTCCCTGAGCTACCTGCATAACTTTCCCTTCGATATCCTCAAGATCGACCAGTCCTTCGTGCAGGCCCTTTCCAGTGCTGCGCCGGGGCGCAACCTGGCCAGCACCATCATCGCCATGGGCAAGAGCCTGGGCATGGAACTGGTGGCCGAGGGCGTCGAGCACTTGGATCAGGCCCATTTTCTCCTGGCCAACGGCTGCAACAAGGCCCAGGGCTTCTTGTATGGCTACCCCATGAGCCCCGATGATTTTCGAGTCTTCTTCAGGCTCAGGATGGAAGGCGATCAGCTGGCGTGAGGTGGAGCAGAGGCTGGTTTACATCTGAAACCGGTGCGTGCACTCCACCCGGGGGCCCCGCTCTGCGATCCCGCGCAGCGGGGAGCAGGAGGACGCGGCCAACGCCGCGTCCGTTCGCGGGCGGCCAGAGGCAGGGCCTGCGCTCACATCTTGAACCGGTGCGTGCACTCCACCCAGCTCTCACTCCCATCCTTGTAGCGTTCCCGCTTCCAGATGGGCACGCGCTGCTTGATCTCATCCATGATCCAGGCGGCGGCCTGGAAGCTTTCGGCGCGGTGGGCGCTGCTGGTGGCCACGATGACGGCGGCCTCCGTGAGGGGCACCACGCCGATACGGTGATGGACCGCACAGCGGGTCAGGCCGTAGCGCTCGATGGCTTTTTTCCGCAAAAGGGCCAGTTCCTTCTCGGCCATGGGCACATAGGCTTCATAGGCCAGTTCCAGCACGGGCCTGCCTTCGTGATGATCCCGGGCCCGACCCTCGAACAGGACAAGGGCGCCAGCATGGGGGTCTTCCATGACACTTCGTAAAGCCTCCGCCGCCAGAGGCGTTTCCTGAACTGCAATCCAGGGAATCATGCCTGTCTCCACATCAGCCCCAACCTTACACTGAAGGCATTCCAGACACTGATGCCATTCCACACACTGAAACCACCCCTGGGGTTCCCATGTCCAGCCCGCACGTCGATCCGAATGCCGTCTTCGATACCCTCGCCCGCCACATGCTGGTGGATGGCTTCCACCTGGTGATGGACCTGGAGAAATCCCATGGATCCTGGATCGTGGATGCCCGGGATGGCCGAAAGTATCTCGATTTCTATACCTTTTTCGCCACGGCGCCCCTGGGCCACAACCACCCCCGCCTGCGGGAGGCCGCGTTCGTGCAGCACCTGGGCGAGATCGCGGTTAACAAGCCCGCCAATTCAGACATCTACACCACCGCTTTTGCGGAGTGGGTGGAGGCCTTCGGCACCCATGTGACGCCAGACTACCTGCCTCACCTCTTCTGGGTGGATGGCGGCGCCCTGGCGGTGGAAAACGCATTAAAGGCGGCCTTCGACTGGAAGGTGCGCAAGAACCTGGCGGCAGGCAAGGGCGAAAAGGGCTCCCAGGTGATCCATTTCCAAGAGGCCTTCCACGGCCGCAGTGGCTACACCCTGAGCCTCACGAACACGGCGGATCCCCGCAAATACCAGTACTTCCCCAAGTTCGACTGGCCTCGTGTGCCGAACCCCAAGCTGACCTTCCCCATGGATCTGGCCAAGGTCGAGGCGGCGGAGGCTGAATCCATCGCCGCCATCGAGGCCGCCGTGGCCCAGAACCCCGACGACATCGCCTGCCTCATCGTGGAGCCCATCCAGGCCGAGGGTGGCGACCACCACTTCCGGGGCGAGTTCCTACGCAAGCTGCGGGCCCTGGCTGACCAGCACGAGTTCCTGCTCATCTTCGATGAAGTGCAGACGGGCTTCGGCGCCACGGGCAAGTGGTGGGGCCACCAGTGGTTCGATGTGCGGCCCGACATCATCGCCTTCGGCAAGAAGAGCCAGACCTGTGGCATCGCCGCGGGCCGACGCCTGGATGAGGTGGACGGCGTGTTCAAGGTGCCCAGCCGCATCAACAGCACCTGGGGCGGCAACCTGGTGGACATGGTGCGCGGCACGCGCATCATCGAGGTCATCCGCGACGAGAACCTGCTGGAGCACGGCGTGACGCAGGGCGAGCGGCTGCTGAAGGGTCTGCAGGACATCCACCGCGACTTCCCCGAGTTCACCTCGAACCCCCGCGGCCGCGGGCTCTTCTGCGCCCTGGACATCGCCACACCTGAGCTGCGCAACGCCGTGGTGGCCAAG
>JAYVRY010000012.1:0-9061 GCA_043775845.1 Acidobacteriota bacterium | reverse complement strand
GGTCGCGTTCCTCGATGGGGATGGCGGCCCCGTTGGGGCAGGCCAGGTCCACGGTGGAAAAGGGGGCCACGGGATGGAAGGGGATATTGTGGAAACGGGCCTGTACGGCCACGCCGTAGGTGCCCACCTTGTTGGCGAAATCGCCGTTGGCGGCCACGCGGTCCGAACCCACCAGCACGCGCTGCACCTTGCCATCGCGCATGAGCAGGGCCGCCATGCTGTCGGTGATGAGCGTCGAGGGGATGCCCAGCTTCTTCAGTTCCCAGGCCGTGAGACGGCCGCCCTGGAGCAG
This sequence comes from Acidobacteriota bacterium, assembly GCA_043775845.1. Taxonomy (GTDB): domain Bacteria; phylum Acidobacteriota; class Holophagae; order Holophagales; family Holophagaceae; genus Geothrix. Next base: position 8,769 of record JAYVRY010000012.1, on the reverse strand, counting down.
GGGGCGCGTCTCGTCCGCATACACATGGATGCGCTTGCCCTGCTCGAAGGCGCGACGGATCACGCCCAGGGCCGTGCCGATGCCTGCGGTGGCCAGGCCGCCGGTGTTGCAGTGGGTGAGCAGGCCCTCGCCATCCTGGATCAGGGCTGCGCCGTGCCGCGCCATGCCTTCGCAAAGCCGCACGTCCTCTTCGAAGATGGCCTGGGCTTCGCGCACAGGATCTGTGGCGACCTTCATGCGGTCCATGGCCCACATGAGGTTCACGGCCGTGGGCCGCGCCGCGCGCAGGGCCGCGCAAGCGGCGAGGTACTCGGTGACGCTGGCGCCACGGTGCGCAAAGGTGGCCAGAGAGGCCGCTGCGGCCACGCCGATGAGCGGTGCGCCCCGCACGGCGAGGCGCTGGATGAGGGCGATCATGGCATCAGGACCGCTGCCATCCAGCCAGGCTTCAGCATCCGGGAGCTGCGCCTGATCCAGCACCCAGAGGGTGCGGCCATCGTGTTTGAGCCCAAGCGATTTAAAGGGATTCATGAAGAACCTTTTATCCACAGATTTCACAGATTCGCACAGATTTCAGATGCAGTTGAATCTGTGTCATCTGTGAAATCTGTGGACTCTTTATTTAGATAATCCTAGAACCGAGCATGACCCGAAGCGCCCGCAGTTCCGCGAGTTCATCTGTGGATAGTGGCTTGGCGCCGCCCAGCGTTTCGGCCTTCCATAGGATGGTGGCGACCTGCTCCAGGCGCTCCATGCCGCCGGCGGCTTCATCCATGTGCTCGCCCCAGCAGAGGCCGCCGTGGCGCGCCAGGATCATGAGGCGGTGGGCAGGCAGGAAAGGCAGGAGGTTCGCGCCCATGGCCTCGGTGCCGGGGATGGCCATGGGGACGATGGGAATGGAACCGGCGGCGAGGATGACTTCGGGCAGACCGTCCGAGGGCAGTTCCTTCAAGTCGGGACGCGCTAGCGACCAGGCGATGGCGGTGGGCGGATGGGCGTGCACGATGGCCTTGGCCTGGGGCACGGTCTGGTAGACCGCCAGGTGCATGGCCCGCTCGCTGCTGGGACGGCCCGAGACGATGGTGCCGTCCAGCTGCAGGTAGGCCAGCTCTTCGAGTCTGACCTTGGCCTTGGGCACCCCGCTGGGCGTCATGGCGATGAGGCCATTGGGCAGGCGCATGGAGAGATTGCCGTCGGAAGCCGCCAACAGGCCACCCGCATGGAGGCGGCGACAGGCATCGAGGAGGTCGAGGAGAGGATCGGGAGCGGCCATGTGAGGATTATCGCCGCTTCTTCGGTGCCGCTGGGGGGGACTGTTCCAGCAGGCTCGCGGCCAGTGTCTTCGGTGCCACGGCGCAAAAGCTCTCCTCCATCCAGTCGAGGAGCATGGGCACAGGTAGGGAGTCCTTCGGGCCAAAGGTGGCCGTGATCCAACCGCTCTTGCCCAGCCCGTAGGCCGTGGGCTGGGCGAAGGGCATCAGGAGGGCAAAGCCGCGGGATTCGGGCAGTTTCATGGTGAGGCGGAGGGTGTCTTCCGCCTCTGACATGAACAGGAAGACCTTGCCCCGAACCTTGAAGGCACACTCACTCCAGGGGTGATCCTCTCGGGTCTCCGGGTAGTTCAGGGCGACCTTGCGGAGGGCGGCCATGGGTTTGGAGAAGGGGGATGTCATGGGCATGGGCCAGTGTGATCCAGGAGGAAAACAACATGTCTTCGTCCAAGAGGCAAGATGGGCGCGGGGGCCGAGGGCTTCCAGGTTAACCACGCCGTTCTGCCGATCGTGATCTTGGACACGTTTATGAACATCGACTGGCGTTAGTTAACCTTGGTGTCGATTATTCAGGTAGCCCCGCATTCAGCCATGAAAGGGGCGGTTCTTACACAGCAGAGTGGTTCACCGATGAGGTTTCTGTGAGCATGCTGGCCCCCGATATGTTCCCGTTCCCCCTCTCTGAAGGAGACGATCTGGCTGCCTCCTTTACCCGGGCCGAGCCAGCGGGGGGACAGACGGGTTTCCAGGGGGCCATGGCGAATTTGACGCTGGCCGATGTGGTCCAACTCGAAGGGCAGAACCAGTTCTCCGGTTCGATCCTGGTGTCGTACCAGGAACAGGAAGGCCAGATCTTTTTCCAGAAGGGTGACGTGGTGCACTCCGAGGTGGGGAGCTTCAGCGGAGAAGAGGCCTTCCGTCGCATTCTCGCCTGGCCCGGCGGCCACTTCCGGATGCAGGCCAATGTCACGAGCCTGCACCGCTCCATCGAGAAGCGGCTGGACCACCTGATTCTTTCCGCCCACCAATGGCTGGATGAAAAGCGCCATTCCGGTGAGTTGGATCAGGAACTGGATCGCCGCGCCACGCCCAGAGGCCAGACAGACGCGGGGGTTGTGCAGGACTTCATTCACGCCGTGCGGAACGTGCCCGGGGTCGCTTGCGTGGCCCTGGTGGACCGGAACGGCACGCCCCGCAGTGCGCTCAGTCCGCAGGGCGAAGGGCTGGCCGCCCGAGGTCTGTACCTCGCCAGCCAGGTGGGGGATGTGTTGGGTGGGCTCCTGGGCCTGGGCGATCTCCGCGTGGCGGCCCTGCTGGGAGGGGAGGATCGGATCCTCCTGTTCCGCTCCCGTGAAACCTACCTGGCTGTGGCCTTGACCCAGGATGCCGCTCCGGAGGACACCGAATCGCGCATCCGTCAGACCATTGCGGCGCGCAAGGCGAGGCGGTGATCCATGCGAGACATTCTCCTGCAAGTCCTGAATGTCCCTGGCACGGTGGGCGCCCTGGCATACGATGCCGGGGGCAACATCCTGGCGTCGGTCTTTCCCGATCGGTACGGGAATGATGCGCTGCAGCGACTGACCCGGCGCCTGGCGGAAGACTTCATGGTTCAGCAATCGATGTCGGGAGCCAAAGGCGGGCTTGATCTCCGCTTCGGGAGCGGGCATCTGCTCATCCGGCCCTGCGGGGGCGGGGCCATCCTCGCGCTGTGCACCGCCACGGCCAACGCCCAGCTGGTCGCGCTGGCCCTGCAACAGGCCGAGCATCGCTTCGGAATGGCCAGGCAAGCCCCGGTTCCAGAGCCCGTGGCGCCACCTCCACCTCCACCTCCACCTCCACCGCCGCCGCCACCGCCGCCGCCCAAGCCTGTGGCGCCCCAGGCGGATCCCACACCCTCCGCCTCCTTCGATCCTCTGAAACGGGCCTTCGTCGGCAAGCTGGGTCCCATCGGGAACCTGCTGTTCTCGCAGATCTATGCCCCGTGGGCCCGCAGTGGCGGCAAGCCCCAGGATTTTGTGCAGGCCCTCGCCCGTGAAATTGATGAACCCGCCGACCAGAACGCCTTTCTTCACGAGGCCCGAACCCTCATTCCGGGAGACCCATCATGAGCTCAAGCCCATTCAAACGGAGCCTTCGCCTCAAGATGCTGCGAGGCATCCTGGTCCTTCAATTGCTGCTCGTGGCCATCTTCGTGGGCATCCTGCTGATGAGCTCGCGGAACAACCTGGCGCTCCACGCGCAAAAGGTGGTTGAGCATTCCCAGGGCAGCTACGACATGGTGCTCCAGGGGGACATCAAGATGCTGTCGGCGGCCCTCGATAGCTTCGGCACCAATGCCGCGGTCCGGCAGCTATACGTGGATCATCAGGACCGCACCAGGCTTCTGGCCGCCATCCAGGATCTCTACCGTTCGAACAAGGTCCGCTATGGCATCACCCATTTCTACTTCATCGACAAGGATGGGAGCTGCTTCCTCCGCGCCCACCAACCGGATCTCTATGGCGATGCAATCCTGCGCGACACCTTTCAGCAGGCCAGGGCCTCCGGGAAGACCGTGAGTGGCATTGAGCTGGGCAAGACCGCCTTCGCCCTGCGGACCGTGACGCCCTACATCCACAACGGGACCGTGGTTGGCTATGTGGAATTCGGAGAGGAGATCAACCACTTCGATCAGCTCCTCAAGCAGGAGATGGGCGTGGATGTCGCGGTGCTGGTCGACAAGCGCTTCCTCGATGAGCAGGCCTACCGGAAGACCGTGAAATCCGCTGGAAAAGCCGACAACTGGGACCAATTCAAGGCCTACGCCCTGGTCAGTTCCACCCTCAAGGACACGATGATGTCCACCGACCTGGTGCCCGAGGATCGCCTCCGGACCGTGCGGGGGGCCGAGTACCTGGGTACGGTCCCCGGAACAGATGGTCTGGTCATGGCGAAGGGTGCCTTCCCGCTGAAGGATGCCGCCGGCAAACAGGTGGGCGTCGTTCTCACGCTGAGCGATGTGACGACTCAGGTGCGGAGTGACCGTTCCGCCCTGTGGATCCTCCTGCTCATCGCCGCCGCCGTGTTCGTCGGCAGTCTGATTGCCGGGATGACCTACCTCCGGGTGGAACTGATCGGACCCATTGTGAAGTTGGCCGAGCATGCCAATGACATCAGCCTCGGTCAGGTGGAATTGAAGTTGGAGACCGACCGTGAAGACGAAATCGGACAGTTGATCCGATCCTTCGAACGGATGCGCATCAGCCTGAAGAAGTCGCTGGCGATGCTCAGTCGCAACAGCTGAGGCCCCAGGAAGGTCCAGGCACCAAAGAAATGGAGCAGCCGAGGCTGCTCCATTTCTTTCTGGTGAAGGGACTATTTCATTCCCATGTTCTGGCGAAGGGCCGTTTTCAGCGCCTCCGCTTCGGGGTTGGCGGCGGTGGCCGTGGCCACGCCCGCCAGCTGCCCGGCCTTTTCACTGAGCAGGAGGCCCAGCAGGCTTTCAATGAAGCTGCCACTGCCCTGGGCGCCACCGCCCATGTGGATCTTGGGGACCACATCCACCTGGGACTTCTCGATGGCCTCGGCGAAGCGGCTCATGACCTGTTGCACCAGCTGGAACTGGGGACCGCCGTAGGCCCGGACCTGTTCCTCGATGGCCATGGCCTGGGCGATACCCACGCGGGCGGCCTGTTCGGCCTGGGCTTCGGCCATGACCTTGATGCGCTTGGCCTCGCCTTCGCCCATGAGCCGCACCTTTTCGGCTTCGGCGCCGGCCAGGGTCTGGATCTGTGCCGCCTGCTGCTGGGCCTTGGCGAAGTCAGCCTTGCCCTGGTTGCTCTGCACCTGAATGCTGATGGCGGATTCAGTGAGAGCCGTCTGCTGCTTGGCCGTGGCTTCGGCTTCGCGCAGCTCCCGTTCCTTGGTCGCGGCGCTCTGCTGGCGGCCGTAGGTCTCCACCTGTTCGTCGGCGATCTGGCGGCTGCGCAGCTGCACAAGGATCTGCTCGATCTGCCCGCCGGGCGCGCCGCTGGTGGGCGTGCCGATGAGCACTTCCTGGAGTTCCAGGTTGTAGTGGTTGAATTTCTCCTTCATCTGGACGCCGCTCTGCTCCTGGATGGCGCTGCGATCCTGGATGAGCTGGATGAGCGTACGGGTCTGGCCGATGTTCTTGAAATAGGCGCTGACCATGGGATCGAGCGTCTGTTCCACCAGCTTCTTGATGTCTCCGAAACGCTGAATGACGAGCGGTGCCTTGCGGTAGTCGATGTGAACCACCACGGAGAGTGGCAGGCTGGGCTCGAAGGCATCCTTGGTGATGAGGCTCACCTCGGCCAGGTTTTCATCGAACTTGTGGCTGCCCACCTCGCCCTTCGTCCATTTGAGGATGAAGTTCGTCGTAGGCACCATGAGCACCTTGCCGGCGTAGGTGTTGAAGGCGTACTTGCCCGGCAGCAGAGGGTCGCTCCATACACCGCGGCTGCCCGGTGCCACGAGCTCGCCATGGCGGTATTCCTGGCCACTGACATCGGTGCCCAGGGAACCGGTGTAACTCACCACCACGCCCACGGTGCCTACATCCACCACGGTCTTGGGAATGAGTTCCACCGTGGCAAAGAGGCGGTTGATGTAATAGGTGCCTTCCACCAGCACCTGATACTGGCGTCCGCGCTGGCCACCGGCCATCAGGAACTTGTCGGCATCCTGGAAGTTGTTGTGGTAGCTCGAGGCCTTGTGCGGGTCCTCGCCCACGGTGGGGGCGATGATCTCGCCGCTGCCCAGACTGGGGCCGTCGTGAACGGTGACGATGCCCACCATGTCGTCAGTGCCTCTGATGATCACGGGCCGCCAGCCGCCGCGCTCGGCGATGATGGCGCTCATCTTCTGGAAGGTTTCCAGCTCGCTCTTGTCGAGGGGCAGGTAGTAGACCTGGTCTTCCGTGAGCACGACAAACTGCACGAGGTTGATGGCATACATGCCTTCGCGCAGGATCTGACGCTGGGGGCCTTTCTCGCCACCACCCTGGATGAAGGCCATCAAATCCTGGAAGTCGGCTCCACGCGTGTTGCTGGCGAGGGCCTGGGAGGGCGGGAGATCCTTGCCATCACGGGCGAACACGTATCCGATCTTGCCCTGGGGAATGGTTACCAGGGGCATCTTGTGGATGCGGTATTGGAAGGGCGTGAGCAGGTGCCAGCCGCCACGCAGCAGTTGGGGCTGGAAGCCCGCTTCACCATTGAGCGCGATGAGTCCGGTCTTGACGGAGCCCTTGCCGCTGATGAGCTTTTCCACGATGCCCACACGGTTGTTGGGGATGTAGCGGATCCACTTGCTGAGCAGCAGCAGCGTGAAGGCGATGACGAGCAGGGCCAGAAAAGTCAGGCCGGGGTTGGCTGAAAGCCAGGTGAGGTCCATAGGGACTCCAGGGGACGGGTTTCGGGAAGTGTAGCGGACCCAGGCGCCGTCCCGCCCGGGTTCCGGGGTCTTTCCGATCTGTCCGCGTGCCTGCGCCCCGACTCCTGAAGGAATGGGCAACTGGGGATCAGCGGGGAAAGAACCATACGAAGGCGATAAATATAGGCTGGCGCGAACAGGGCGCCGTGATGGGCGTCACCAATCATCCACCCACGTGGGTATGCTGGCGCCATGGATGAATTCCGGGAGTGGCTGTTGGAGCGGAGAGGCGCGCTGGTGACGGCTGCCTTGACGTTGCTCCTGGGCGTGTGGTGGTGGCAGGGGCGGCCGCTGTCCTGGCCTCCGGGCGTCCTGGTCCCGGAAGAACCCATCCAGGGCGAACCCGATTCCAAGGTTCCGTGGACTCACAAGAACCACCTGATCACGCCCCTGGCGACGTTCGAGATTCGCGCCCGGGTGCTCAGTACCGAACGTTACCGTTTCGACCGGGCGGCGGAACTCGCGCCAGTGGATGTCGCCTTGGGCTGGGGGCCCATGTCCGATTCCCTACGTCTCGAGGCCTTCACCATCCAGCAACGCGACCGCTGGTATTTCTGGCATTCGAACCGCATGCCGATTACCTCCGCTACCGTCATCTCGCACAGCGCGAACATGCACCTCATCCCTGCGACCGAAGCCGTGGCGCAGAAGATCCTGACCGTTCGAACGGGCCAGATCATCCGCCTCCATGGAGCCCTGGTCCGGGTCGACGGAAAGGATGGCTGGCACCTGGTCAGCAGCCTATCCCGGACAGATACCGGGGACGGCTCCTGCGAGGTGATCTGGGTGCAGGGGATCACCACAGACCGCTGACATCACATGTGGCCCCACGAGTGGGAAACCCTCCTCCCCAGCCCTGCTAGACTTCGGCCAACGAAAGTCCACGGTGACTTTGGAGCCCTATGTTTGACATCGAAGCCTCCCTCGACAGCCGCCTGTTGGCCGTGCCCCGGAATCGCCCCACGGTGGTGTTTCCGGAAGCCCTGGATGCCCGCACCTTGGAAGCCACCTGCTTCCTGGGCCGTTTCATCCGCCCGGTGTTTCTCGCGCCCGAAGCCGAGGTCCGGGCCCTGGCCGCCCGCGAGCTGGGCCACCTCGGCGAGGATCGGGTGGCCTACACCCTTTCTGAATCCGCCTTTGTGGATCCCGCCTCCCGTCCCGACCTGATCGAGACCTTCGCCGCAGCCTCTGTGGCCTGGAGCCAAGAGCAGGGCAAGTCGCAGGATCTGGAGGAAGCCCGGGCCCTGGTCAGTGAGCCGGGTCTCTTCGGCATCTGGGCGGTGAAACTGGGCCATGCCGACACCGTGGTGGGTGGCGCCCTCCATGAGCCCAAGGCTTTCTTCCGCCCCATGGTGGACCTACTGGCCCAGCAGAGTGTCACGTCCGAAGCTGGCATTTTCGTGTTGCCGGATTCCCATCCCAGCGATGTCTATCCCCACAACATCGTGGTGTTCGGCGATGTGGGCGTGAACGCCACCATGAATCCCCAGATCCTCGCCGAAGTGGCGGTGGGCACCTGCGCCGTGGCCCGCGACCTCTTCCCCGAGGACGTCCTGCCCGAGATCCGTTGCGCCATGGTGTCCTACTCCAACCGGGGCGGCGACGAAGGGCCATCCCCGGAACTGGTGCGCCAGGCTGCGGGTTTGGTGCCGGCCATTCTGGCTGAGCGGGTGGCCCAGACCCCCCGTTACGGCAGCATCCACATCCGGGGCGAGGTCAAGGTGAGCGTGGCACTCTCCCGCCGTTCCGCAGGTCTCTACCACACAGACAGCCTGCCCTGGGAGGGCGGTCCCAATGTCATCGTCTGCCCCAACCTGGACATGGGCAACCTGCTCTACCACCTCTATGGCACCCGTTTCCCCGAGGCCCGCAAGTTTCCCGTGATGTACGGCCTTCGTTTCCGGGGCGTGGATCTGGCCATGGACTGCACGCCTGAAGACATCCGCCTGGCCGTGAAGGCCTCGGTCATGCGCCTGCACGCCTACGGGGAGTGGGCGCGCACGCCCAAGGACACCTTCTTCCGCCGCCACCGCGTGCTGGTGCTGAACCCCGGTTCCACTTC
>JAYVRY010000011.1:0-35456 GCA_043775845.1 Acidobacteriota bacterium | reverse complement strand
TCAGATGGCCGCCCTCTCGCTCCACCCCGAGGCGTACCACGGCGAATGGAACTACACCCTGAAACCCCAGACTAGTTAATTTTGTTACAGCTCCTTAGTGCCTACTCAGCCATGATTGGTTGCGGGCCGGGTGCTTGAAACCCGTTCAACAGTGAGCTTATGAGGCTCCTCCTGATCCATACCAGCCGCCCGCGAATTGTTGTTGGTGCCCCACCCCGGCTTCGATCCGGGCACCTTCCGGTTAAAGGCCGGAAGCTCTACCAAATGAGCTAGTGAGGCGCGTTCTCTTGCGATATTGGTCGGGAAGGGGTGGCTCGAACACCCGGCCTCCTGCTTCCAAAGCAGGCCGTCTACCGCTGACTTACTCCCCGATTGGTGCCGCTGGAAGGAATTTAACCTCCGGTGGGGCTCTCGCCCTCCTGCTTTACAGGCAGGTGTGACCTGACAACAGTCAGCCACAGCGGCATGGATGGTACGAGTGGCGGGATCCGACCCCGCAAGGAGCTTACGCCCCGCCAGCGCCTCGGGCTGGTGTGTCTACCAGGTTCCACCACACTCGTGTTGTTCAGTCCTTCGTTCTCAAGGTTGGCGTTTCGGTGAATTTCCTGCGCGTCCCATGCGTTTGAAACACGAACTGATGAACCTTTATTGTTCGTTGCTACAATGGTAGAGCCAGGGGAGGTTGAATCCCCGTTTCATGAGTGAGAATCATGTGTCCTACCGCTTAGACGATGGCTCCAATTATAAATTGGCGGCCCCAGGGGGAATCGAACCCCCCTCTCTTCAGAGACAGTGAAGTATCCTATACCGATAGACGATAAGGCCAATTTTCGGGAGGAGTAGACAGACCTCCCCCCGCCTTTAATCTAGTTGTCCTAAAACAACCGATTAGCTGCACATATTACGACTCTAGGTTGTCAATTTATTCATCGTCTTTGCCCGAGAGCAAAGGCGTGTTGGCGAAGGGACCGGGATTTGAACCCGGGGACCGAGGGTTTCTCGGCCTACTGGTTAGCAACCAGGCGCAATAGACCGCTCTGCCACCCCTTCATGTGGATCCTCTCTGTGGCATCGAACCACAATCCCCAGCATCAGAGGCTGGTGTCCTGACCATTGGACGAGAGAGGAATGGTCGTTGGAAAGAGCGTTGTGTTCGCTCCTGTCCTGGGCGGGGAGGCTCTGGCCTCATTCCCTTTTGGCACCGGGCCCGTGAGCCCTGTGTCCTACCGCTGGCGGTACCCAAGTCAGGAGGGGGTGAGCTGGTTCCTTTCGGATCCCCGCCCCTACATGCTTGGGACGGTGCTCAGGGGTTAAGACTCGGTGCTTCCGAATAGCCCTGGGGGTGAATGTGCCCTTGAGGCATCAGGCGGGAGCCGCGTTCGAGCCGACCCTTCGTGGCGACGATTCCAAACCTGGAATCGCATACGGTCGCCGTTGGCCATTTGGCCAGGGCTCCGTTCGGATTCAAGGTTGAGAGTCGCATTGAAGGTGTCCTCGATGAGTGCGGCTGGCCACGCCAGCAGTTTAAGAAAGGTAGTGCCGTTCCTTTTACGGAGTCAAGAACTTTTTTTCAGAAAAAACGTCGTTATCCGTTTTCCTGGCCCTTGGCGACCGCAGACTCCATTCAAACCGGCCCAAAATCATGATTCTGATCTGAGAACTGGATCCAAAAAGAAGGCACCGGCAGCCACGAACACCGCCGGTGCAGTCTTGCCATTCCATTCTGACCAGCAGTATCGGTTACAGGTCCTCTTCACGGAGGATAAGGTTGGGCGCCGGCTTCGCGGCATGATTCACCAACTCCGCTTCCATTGGCGCCAGAAGGTCCGCGCCGAGCCTCTCCAGGAATGGCACCAGATCCGCAGCCGAGGGCAAGACCACTGTCTCCCAACCAGCGCGAGCGCCTACGGTTGGGGCCTGGCCCGTCACAGAGATGAGAATCCTCCGATTCCACTTGCCTCGATCCAGCACGTTCACCAGCGCCAGGGTCTCATCCTCCTTCGCCGGGTTATCCACGAGCAGCAGCGCATCCGATCTCAATTGTGCAGCGGCGTTGAGATAACCGGACTCCCCAGGTTTGTCCTGGTGGCAGTCGGTGATCGCCTTGTTGCTCAGGATGTGGCATTCCAGGTAAGGATCCAACTTGACGGACTTGCTCGCAGGCCCAGCGACCAACTTCAGCCCCTTCCTCTGGGGCAGATCCTTAACCGCGACTTCCGCCCTTGCAAGAAGGTTCGCCATGGCGGTCGTGTCACCGCAGGCGGCGACCAGCACTAGGCTGGTGGTTCGGACGGAATTGAATGAGTTGAAAGGCATCCGGACTCCTTGTTTTGAATAAATCTAGCCGAGAATCGAAACCAAACTGTTATGTTTCCTGCCAATCAGGACGCGGCCTCACGAACAATCTTGTGGGCCGTCACCGCCTCTTGCCCCAGGAAATCCATCAGCGCCATGGCCTGCCGATGGGTGACTTCCTTGAAGTCGGGCAGCGGTGGCCAGATGAGCTGGGCGGTCTCATGCCCCTCGAGGCCCCAGAGCAGCGAGTCGCCACGAATGACCACTGCCGGGATCCTGTGCGCGGCCACCTGAACGGCACACATGGAGGCGCAGAGGTAGTCGAGGTCAATCGCCATCCAGACGAACGGCTTGTCGTAGCCGCCCTGCTGCTCCACGACCTCGGCGGCAGCCAGGATCATCATTCCGCCACCACAGGCAGGCTCCATCCCACGAAAATAGGTGGACTCGGTTTCCATCGGCCCAGTCATGGTCATGGCTGCCATCATCGTCGCAACCGCCTTGGGCGTAAAAAATTGGCCCATGTGTGACTTGGCCCCCTTGGAGGCGACCAGCATGTAAGCACTGCCGAGATGGTCCTCGTAGGGTTCACCCTTCACCGCCTCTGCGAAGGCCTCCGCGACCTTCCGCAGCGTGTCCAAGGCCTGCTCGGGACGGTGGTGAAACCGCTTGCAGGCCTTCTCGGCCGCCAAGGTGTCGTCGCCATTGGCAGCAAGGGTGTTCAGCAGATAGTCCACGACCAGGCTGAAGCCTTCGTGGATCCCCAGGCCGGCATCGTAGCTCATGCTCTCGATGTGCTTGACCATGCGCTCGGCGAAGTTCCTGGCCATAGGGCCTCCTGCTTCAAGGCTCTTCTTTCAAACCGATTCCCTTTGATCTCAGATTGGTCATTCGGGCGCGAACGCCATCGCCGCTCAAATCTCCAGGGCGTTCCGCAGGGTGAGATTCCACCCTCGGTCGTTGGCGAACCGCCCAAGCAGGTCTTTGATCGGCTGCTCATCCCATTTGAGGACCTTGCGAGCATCTACATACTTCAGGCCGGTGAGCGCGGCCACTGTGCGCGTCGCGTTCATCGCGTAGCCATAGCCCGTGGAAAGGATCATTCGGTATTCGTCGCCCTGAATGGGGACCATCAGGAGCATCGCCTTGGGGCCCAGTTCATTTGCCTTGGCAGCATTGACCAGATATTCGAGGCCCTGGCGAAACCGGTCGGCCAGGTGGCTGCTGTGCTGGTTCTCGTAGCGGTAGACCTTCCTCAGGCCCGGGAAAGCAGCGACCACAGCCTCATGGTGCCCCGTGATGAACGCGGCCAGTTCGTAGGGCTCGCGCTTTAGCCCCTCGAGCACGATGGACCGGTACAGATCGTTCTTGGCCACGAAGGCACCGAGGGCCTTGAGCAGCTCTTGCTGGTTGAGTCTGTGCTGGCGCTTCCAAAAGAAGTCACCAGACTCCACGCCGCCTGCGGACATGGTCAGGGCCACTTCCAGGCCCAGGTAGGTGGTCCTGGGGTGACGCACCCGACGCGGTCTGGCCGCTGGCTCGATAAAGGCAGGCATCACGGCCTCCAGGGCAGGCGCCGAGCGCCAAAGTAAGCCCCAAGCGAAGCTGCTTCACTTCGGGGCTGGGGCGAGACAGCCTCGGTGACGAGGCGGTCCAGGGTGGCATCGGCCCGCTGGGCCGGATCAAACTCCCGGGTGCAAGAGCCGCCAGGGTTGGCGTGATTGCGGTTCAGGTGCTCCCGGGCCTCGACCTTCGTCGGGAACGGGCCATAGCAGGTGGAATGCTCCCGCCAGTCCCAGGCGCCCTTGGGGCTGTCCCAGTCCTCCAGGAGGTAGTACCAAATTCTTGGTTGGTGCTCGAAGAACAGACACTCCAGGCCAGTGCTCATGCGGGCACCCCGCTCTTGAGGATGGTCGCCCAGGATTCGCCAGCTTTACGGGCCTGCTCAGGGGTGTCGTACTGCTCTCGACGCACATCCGTGAACGGCGTCATCCCATGAAGGTGGAGCATGTAGACCTCGGAGAAGGTCCCATAGTCGTTGACCGTGATCTGATGCGAGCGAGGGACACCAAGCAGGTGTTGGACGCCGTAATATGGTTTGGACCAAGCTGGCATGGTGCCTCCGATGGACACCTTCAGCTTCCGATCCAGAACGAGAACCAACCCGTCTCAGACCGACATGGGCAGAGCTACGCCTATCCCCCGCCCAGCCACCCCGCGTCAGTTCGCGGCGATGATGGCGGGCCCGAGGTAGTACCCGAGCACACAGAGGACCAGGGCACCAGGATCTGGCGAGGGGCCGAGGTGGGAGCCGACGATGAGGGCCGTACAGCTAACGGCGAGTGCGATGCGAGTTGACATGCCATCTCCTTTAACGCCAGATCGACGCTTATCGCAAACACCTGAGCGTCTTCATTTCCACGCTTGGCGATCAGGCCAATGCCTCGCTCTCGAGGTCGATGAGAGCCTGGGCCTCCACGAAATCGAGCCGGGTCTCTGCGAGGGGATCCAGTTCGATGCTGCCCACCGGCCACAACTGTACGGAAAGCCCCTCCTTGTCCAGGTAGAGCTTCACGGCGATGTTTCGCCCCTGGATCCAGACGCGCTGATCCACCATCTCGTAGTCGCCCTCCTCCAAGCCGAAATCGGTCGGGATGGCGTCTTCGTCAGGCTTGGGTTCAGGGCCGTTCTCGATCCGGCCGGGAATCAGGGCCTCGATCTCGGCCACCAATCCAGCCAAGTCTACAGGTAGGGCGCCTCCCTGCTTCAGCGTGGCGTGGATCTTCGCCAGCAGCTCGTGGGAAGCCCACAGGTCGCCCAGCAAGCCCAGCACCGACGGCTTCGTGGTCACCTCGGCGGATTCGGTCATGGCAGTCCCTCTCGATCAATTTTCCCCGCAAACCGCTTTTCGATCTGATCTCAGAGCCCTTCGGGCCAGTGGGCCGAAGCCACCGCTCTCTAATCCTCCTCCTCATAAAGACCTGCTTGGTCACCACCACCGCTTGAAGTTCTCGCTTCGGGTGCTGCTTGTGGACGGCCTTGAGCACGCTCAAGACCTCCTTGTTGGCATCCGCCATGTCTCTCTCCTTTTGGGGCCTTGCCCCGGTTAGTTGGACAGACCCTTGTAGGGCTTGGGCCTGGGGAGGCCCTCGTTACCGATCCAGGACAGGCGCTCACAGAGCTTCTTGATGCTGTGGCCCTGGTTCGCCGCGTCGAAAACCTCATCCATCAGTTCTTCCAGCAGGGCCCGCAGCTTCTCTTCGGGCAAAGTGGCGCTGATCTGGGTGCAGTAACTCCCATCCGAGAAGGGGGCCCATTCCTCCCCTTCATAGCCCCGCTCCAGGGCGAAGTCGTCGGCCTCCATGCCCCGGCGGCCATAGACCGAGAAGCGAAGGAGCGGGTCGTCGTCCTCATCGTCGGGATCGTAGTCCCCGCAGAGACCTTCACCGATGTTTTCGAGCACGACCTTCACGTTCTCGCGGACCAGTTCGATGTCTCCGCAGGTGATCAGTTCGGTCTTGTCGCTCATGCTCGCCTCGTAGTTCTGTTGCCGAAGGTCAGTTGCCCTTGGTTCTCGCGGACACAGGCCCGCATCCCCCCTTGGCGTGGACAAAGTGAAGCTCCCCTCGCGGGGCTTTAGGCGTGTTCCCGTGCCCGAGGCCGCGATCCAATCCCAGGTGTCGGTGCCCGTGACCCCAGCGATCTTCTGGATGATCCGGGCGCTGTCCATCAAAGCCGCCCTTCCGGCCCACTGATGGAGATGGTCACTTCGTCCTGGTCGGACACCACATAGGCTTCATGCCCCCGCCTGTGGCGCAGCCAGAACTCCACCCCGACGCCCGTGCTGGGGCCGTCGATGTGGGTCCAGTCCCGGGTGTTGGTGCCACTGGCCTCGGCCACCTGAGGCCTGATGCTCTTCGCTCCCATTCCCCCCCCTCGCGCACGCGCCCGCACACACATGGTCTCGCCCGCCCGCAGACACCCTCTGTCTCAGATCAGTGAAGGCTTTTCACGGCTTCCAGACTGGTTTTGTCACGCCCTTCGCGGCGATTCTTTGAGGCACACCGGGTCCAGGCCAAGACGCTCCGGCGTCAGCGGCCACCGCCACCGGGCTCAGGCCCAAAGGCACCCGATCAGGCTTCGGCCCGATCACCTTGGACCCACGGCGCACCAAGGCTCCGGCCTTGGGTGGAAAGGGTTGGGCCATGCCCGACCGCCCTTCCGAGGGTTGGACTGGCTACGTCGGGTCGCCACAGCGCCAGAGGCCGCCCCTGTGCGACCTCAGAGGCCATCTTCACCGTCCCAGGACGATGAGATGCCTCACCGGCCTCCGGGCCAACGTGCCTCATCTCTGTTCCATGCCGTTTTAGCCGGACTTCGTAATCCGGTGGCGGGTGGAACGGTAACGACCAGGCCCCCTTCCGAGGGGGCCTGGTTTGTGAAGCAAGAGGATCTCAGAGCGGTTCAGGAAGCCTTTCGCATTGTCCCGGGGGCACGCATACCCATCATCTGGGAGAACTCCTGCTTGCGGCGCAGCTCCTCTTCCCAGGCAGATCGGTATTCGGCCTTCTCGGCATCCGTCTTCCGCTCGAATTCACCTGGCTTCAGGCGAAGTGCCGCCTCGGCCACCTTGCGCCGGGTCATCTCGCGCTCCCAGGCGACGCTCTGCTGGGCCGGGACGCCTCCGGCGTGCAGATCGGCAGCATTGGGGGTTCCAATGTCGTGGAAGGTCACGATGGGGCGTTTGGTGGCCACCCAACCATCGGCCTTCATCGCCTCAAAGTATTTCAATGCGTCGTCCTCACTCACCCATCGTTCCATCAACGGGCGCCAGGCCAGAACCAGCCCCTTTTCGACCGGTTGGAGCACCAGTCGAATGAGTCCAGGGAAGACCTCGGCCGGCAGGCTCGCCTGGCGGCGGCCGTAGAGGCGGACGATCATGCCGTCCCGCTTCAGCCAGGCTTCAAGGCGAAGCGTGGGCAGCGCGACAGGCGCGGTTTCGTTTTTTTCCTCGAGCAAGGCCTGCATGATGGATCCTCCGTTGATCCATCATCACCCTCACAACTTTTTCGACATTCCTCACGCTCAAACCCGCGCCGTTACTTGAACTCACGCCGTCAGCGGATGCTCATTTTTAAGCTACAGAGGCCGTTTCCGCCCCTGCGGTCTTGCGTGATTTTTTCGGAGTCGAGGCTTTTTCTGAAGCCTTGGCTTCTGCCTTTTCGGCTCGTCGCATTTCCTTCAGCAGCTCGGCCATCACGCTCAAGCCAGCCTTCTTCTCGATGTCGGGATTGGAAGCAGAGCCCTCCCAGGCGTCGATCATGACATTCTTGCCCTGGAGGACAGATAGCAGGTGGCCGTCGAAGGTATCGTTGGCAATGGGGTAGTGGATGGTGACCGTTCCGGTCTGGCCAATTCGATCCGCCCGGCCCTCCGCCTGGGTCAGCAACTTGGGGATCTGGATCGTGGCGCCGTCGATGTTGTCGTAGAGGACCTTGAGCTGGACCTGATCGAGGTTTTCGGCGAGTTCTAGGGCCTTGGAGCTTGGCTCACCCACGGCTTCCCGGAAGGAATTGAACCCAAAGGCCGGATCGTCCTCCATCAGCACGGCCAGGGCCTGCGCCTGGACGGTGCCCATGGACCAGGTCTTGGTGGGACCGTCAAAGGTCCCACCGAGCTTCTTGACCATGTCCTTCAGCCGGGTGCCTTCAGTCGTGAAGGGGTTGATGTAGCCCACCGAGAAGCCGCCCTTGGGGTTCTTGGTGGCCGACAGCAGGACCATGGATGGATCCAGGGCCGCGTGCAACTCGTCCATCTGGGCGGCCAGCGCGGGGGGTGGGAGGCTTTCGGCCAAGGCCTTCAGCCCATCAAAGTTCTCGACTTTGGCACCGGCCTGCTCAAGACGCACCACCGTGCGCTTGAGGTTGTCGTAGGGGATCCGGTAGACCCCTGCCGGTCCCCCAGGAATGGCACCGTCCCGAACAATGCTTCGGGTTTCCCATTGCAAGGTGAGGCCGCCGGTCAGAACGAGCTTCTCGTCTGGGACATCGCGCCAGCCAAGCTCGCCACGGGTCTTCTCGCGGACCTCCCGGAGTTGCCCCTGAAGCTCGGATCGCTCGCCATACCTGCTGCCATCTCCACCGACGCCGCCCGCACCCCCCGGCGTGAGATCAGCGAAGGTCCGAAGAACCTCTCGATCCAGGCCTTTTGCCTGTGCCTGGTCGGGGTAAAGCAGCAGGAGCTTGGCCAGGGACTGCACATCCTGGGTGGCGACCAGTTTGAAGGCCAGCGGGAAATCCGCGTTGTTGAAGCCATGATCGTCCTTGACCATGGGGCTGAGGGCTTGGACCAAGGCTAGGTCCCAGGCCACAGCCAGGATCTTGTCGGAGTGCTTCGCCTGAGCCGCCGCTTCGAGCGGGGTTTTCATGGACACCGCTGCCGGTGGGTCTTCGACTGGGCTGGGGAGGATGGTTCGGGCACATCCAGCGGAAGCACCGGTGATGACGGTCGGCCGGGGTGCAACCCCGTCCGTCTCGCGGCTCTGCTCCCCCTCGTGGAGTGTCATCTCAACCTGCCCATGCCGGAGGTTCACTGCTTCACCTGCACCGGAAGCTCATTGCGAGGGGAGTCGGCCTCCAGTTCCTTGGCGCGTGAGTCCGCGTTGGCTTCCTCCAGTGCATAGCGGGCCCGCCTGGCCTCGCGCTCATGGTCTCGATTGTCATTCTCCCGGTTCCAGGCCACCTGAGTCTGCCGGAGGATCGTGTCGAGTTGGCGGTCATCGAGCCGGCGCACCTGACGCACCATCTCGTCCCGCTGTTCCGGGGTCCCATGAGGTGTCGCCTTGATCTGGTCCTCCAGGGCTGGACTCCGCAGCTCCTTCAGTGCCTCGGTGCCCTTGAGGATCAGGTTATTGCCCCACTCGCGGGAGTTCCCCCAGCCCTGATCCAGGCCGAATGCCGCCACGACCTCGCGGGCCCGGTCCCGCACCTCTGGGATCCACTTCGGGTACTCGTGGCGGCTGTAGGGATTCAGAATCGCCTTGCTCTCGAACTCCTCAGAGGCCCAGGCTACCTGCTGGGCGATCTGGGAGGCCTTGTATTGCCGGTTCCATTCCACGAAGAAGACCTGACCGTACTGCTCAGTCTGGTAGGGCGTGGCCACCGCAGGGCCAAACATGGAGTTCATGGCGTAGGGAGAGTGGTCGAAGTGGCCCACCCGGGTGTCCAGCTTCAATTCCGCCTTGTAGCTCACGAAACCCTGTTCCTTGCCCCATTCCGCGAGCTTCGGGTGCAACCAGGATTCACGGGAATGCTCGACCAGTTCTCGACTGACCTCATGCCCATCAGCCTTCAGCGCCCGGATAATGGCTTCGGTGTCGGTCTTGGAATCCAGTGGCTTCAGTTCGGTTGGCCGGACCATCGGAACGGGCCCAATGGACGCGGGCACGAGGCGCGGCACACTCCCCACAGAAGCCCCTGTGGCGACCACCGGTGGCGGCGCTGGGGTCTCTTGGCTCTTCGGAGTGGCTTCTGGGGACAGGCCGAGGTTGGGCGTCATGGAATCTCCTGCATGTTCCATTTTCGGGAATGCGAGTTTCTCGGCCTTTGGAACCGGCAACGCCAAACGAGCGAACCCCCATTTGATGCGTAGTGCAGCCGCTTCAGCCGCCCTAGCGGATGGGGCTGGTGCCAAGCACCTTGTAGTCTGCGTCCGGGATCTTGTCCCAGACGGTGTCGCTGGCCTCATTCAGGGCTTTCGCTTCCGCCGCCTTCTGGTCCTCGGCCTCGACCGTGAAGGTCATGGTGGTCCAGGTTTCGCGCATCACTTCCACTTTGAATGCGGGCATCGCTCCTCCAGATTTGAGCCGATGCTCTCGCTTGAATAACATGAGCCCAGTTCTGAGACAGAGCAGGTCCGACACCAACAGGGACCATGGTTCCAGGAGGCTCCTCATGAGCATTCGCGTCGCAGTCCTGGAGAACGGCACCTGGTCCTTCACGGAAGGGCCAGCCTGGTACGAAGTCTGCCGCGCTGCCTTGCGGGGCCTGGTCGAGATCATCCCCCTGCGGGACTCGCAGGTCTTTCTGGCCGGGAATGAGGAGGCCAGGTGCCTGGAGATGCGCCCTACCGCACTCTGGCTTGATCCGGAAACCGGCGAGGCCATGGACACCCTCTGCGGCCCCCTGGTGGCCTTCGGCCCCGAGGACGAGAACGGTGAGTTCACCTCGATCACCGACGATGCACTGGAAGCCCTCAAGTCGCACCTCGAAGTCATCCCCGAGGAGATCAACCTGCCGACCCCCGAGCCCGTCATCCGGGTGTTCGCCCTCCGATGAGCCCAGAAAACCTCCGCAAAGCCCTGACGGATCGGCTCCTCGGCATCGCCGGGGAGCGGGTCTGTCTCCCAGGGAACGAGGTCATGGAAGACATCGAGAAGGCCCTCCAGCGCGGGGTATTCTTCGGGGAGACCCATAAGCGCATGCCTGGAGCCCCGAGCCGCTGTCACCGGAACTCGGCGCTCTGTTGGGAAGTCAACAGAGACAAGGCCAAGATCGCAACCGGCTTCGCGCTGAGCAGTGACGGGATCTGGCGCGAGCACAGTTGGGTGGTCGTCGCCCGGAAGCCCGGCGCCAACCCTGCGAACCCGAAAGCCTGGTGGACCGTGGAAACGACCACGATCAGGACCCGTTATTTCGGCTTCGTCCTCACGGAATCAGAGTGCGAGGTCTTCGCCTGGCAGAACCAATGACCGGCCTTGGCCGGCTACTGAACTCTCAGATCAGACCTGTTTTGCCCTCCCTTGGACCTTGGTGATGGAGGTGAGCCATGGGCTGCGCCGCGAAGATCACATCAGACATCACGCCAGACGGAGCCACCATCCTCCGCATTGACGGCGATTCCATCGGAGTGTTCCAGCCAGTCGCTCACCGCGCTACAGGCCGAGTGGCTTGGAATGGACGTTCGGCTGACGGCCAGTTCGACTGCACAGAGTTCTCGGAAGGGAGTGTGCGCCTCGGTCTGCTGCTCCATGCCTTCGGCAACCCTGTTGAGCCCCAGCGATGAAGCGCCTCCTTGCGTTTATGGTCGGGTTCCTGCTGACCGGCTGCGTGCCTCGGCCCTCTGTCACTGCCCCCGCGTCACGCCCTGCCCCGGCCCAGCCCGGCGAGCTGGGCGTGGCCTCCTGGTACGGGCCAGGCTTCGAGGGGAAGCTCATGGCCAGCAAGCAGCGATTCTCGTCGGACCTGATGGTCGCCGCCCATCGCACCCTCCGCATTGGCGCCGCCATCCGCGTGAAGAACCGCAGGAATGGCGCCGAAGTCATTCTCACCGTCCTCGACCGAGGGCCCTACGTCAAAGGTCGAATCCTCGATGTGTCCCTCGCCGCAGCTCAGAAACTTGGCTTTGAGGAAGAAGGCCTGACTGATGTCGAGATAACCGTCATCGAGGAAGTTGCTTAGGGACGAGCCAGACGCGCGAAGCCGCGCCTGGCGGCAGCATCGACTTATCTCAGATCCAATGGCGAACTACCTGGTCCTGAAAGTGATGACAGGAGGCACTTAATGAGCACTCACGCCATGATTGCATTTCGATTGAACGGCAAAGTCACTGGGGCCTACACCCATGCAGACGGCTACCCGTCCTGGCTCGGCGCCCGGCTCGTGGACTTCGTGACAACCCACCTTTTTTGCCCCGAGTTGGTTTCGGCGTTTACCGAAAAGTTCTCGTCCCTGATCCCCGTGGGCCACGACCAGAAGCCTGATGCCGCCAGCGTGCGCCACTACCTTCCCATGGCCCGGAAGCGGGCGAAGATCCTCAGCTACGCGGCCATCAACTTCATCAGCGTGGCCCGCATGAAAATGGGTTGGTATGCCCTGCTCCGCGACTTCCAAGGTGTGAGCATGCTGAAGGGGATCAAGTCCGGTGCCCTCCGCCATTTCATTCAGGACGATGACCCCCTGGGGCCGGAGGCCGATTCGAGCTACACCTACGCTCTCGACCTCGACCGAGGTGTGCTGGAGTTTTGGAGCTGGAACAGCAACGACGAAACCTATGCCAAGGTTGGCGAGGTGCCTTTTGCCGAGGCGACCGTCCAGGCCATGAACGCTGCCTTCAAACTCGATGAGGACGACGAGGCCAAGTCCATCCTCGAACCCCACGCCGAGGACAATTCGTCCTGGCTGAGCGTCGCCTAGTCATCGCGGAGGCTACCAGTGCCCAGACCCAAGACTCGAACCATCCTCATTCTTCCCAGCGGCGATGGTGATCGCTACACCTACGCGGTTCTGACGCCCCTGGGCATGCCATGGGAACGTGCCGACGCCCTGCTCCACCGGATCCTCGAGAAGGTCAGCAAGGCCAATCCCGATGATTGGAACTGGGACGATGCCAAGCTGCATCTCCTCAAGGCCGGGTTCGAGCTGCCCCGCCATGAAGTCAGCAAAGGCTCTTGGGACTGCTACTGAGGCTGGCTGGACACCCCGCATACCAACCTGCATGCTTGAACCAAAGGGACGCCAAGATGCTGCCAGAACGTGATGAACTCCTCCATTACACCGACTTCAACCGGGTCGAGGCCCACTGCCGACTCCGGACCTACCGGTCGCCCCTGGGCCTGGTTGTAGTCCTGACAGAGGTGACTGACAACCCGGGCGCCTCGATCACCAACAACGTGTTGGTGGTCCTGGCTGCTGCTCGGCGACGCCTCGGTGTTACCGACGATAACGCCATGTTCATCGAACACTACGACGACAGTTCCTACCCAGAGGGGCGCGGCCAGTATTCGACCTTCGCACGCATCAGCGCCGAGGGCTTCGGCGAGTCCAAACACAAGTGGCAGCACATGCCCCACACGCTGGTCCTAGACCTGCTGGGCCCGGAGATCATCGGCGACACGAAGGACGAATTCCCGGTCTAGCTCGCGCTGGCTTCTTCCTGTGCCCAAATGGGAAGGCGGTTGTAGCGAACCCCAGAATGGGTGATTGTCACGGCCGCCCGTTCCTCACCGTTGCCCTCGGCCAGGAGCAGGGCCAGAACCACCTCCCCCAGGTCGGGCTCCGCTTCGGTGGGGATGGTCTCGATGTAACCAGTCCCCCGGTCCATCAGCACCATTCGGGCACTGGGACCTTCGTGAGTTTCGATCCTGACGGCATCCAGCCACAGGAACTCAGTGGGCCGGGACATATGTTCGGCTAGGCAGTCGAGCCAGATCCGCACGGCCTCCTCCGCTTGGAGACACTCCCGTTTGGCTCCAAGGCTCCGAAGATCCATGAAAAGAGCCTTGGCCAAATGGAACCGCCCTGACGCGAAATCAGGAAGGAGCTGGCCCCTTCCACCATGCAATGCCTCTGTCTGCTCAGCCATCTGGACCTCAGTGAACTCGGAGCCAATCCCCGACTTCAACAGCCAGTTTCTCCGAGAAGACCTTTTCCGTCTTCGCATCCAGCGGAGCCAGAAGGTCCTGCCGACGCTCCATCCAGCGGATCTGTGGGGTTCCCTTGGGCTGGAGGTTATTCACCATAGCTTCCATCGCAGCGTCGAAGGTCGGAAGGTCCACCAAGGCAAGACAATCCTTGCCATTGATAGTGGCCTGACCGAAGGCGACCAACTCGGAACCGCCCACACTGAACACGCTCATCTCGACCATCATGCTTGCCCCTTGAGACGAAGTGAGCGGCTCTCGATCATGGTCAAAGCATCAGCTCTGGCATTGAGGTTCGTGTCCCGTTCAGCGATGTGCTTCAGGAGGGCCATGGGAGTGTCGGCGTGCTTGGCCAGTACTCTCCGAGCTGCCTCGCTAACCTCGTGGTCAGGGTCCAGCTTTGCTTGGAGTAGTTTGCCTACCGGGAACTCGCGGATGTCGGACCTGCCGATCATGGCAGAGAGCGCATCGAGCCGCACATTGCGGAACGGGCTCCCGAGGGCTTCAGTCAGGCTGGCCCTGGCTCCCGCCTCCCGCGTTTCCTCCCCAAACTTCTTGGCGACTGAGCGCACGCCCCCGGCCGCTGCGAGTGCGATGGCGAGACTTGCCACAGCCGGCCACGCACTTTGGGGTGGAGTCGGCGGCGGTGGTTTCAGAATGCCGCCCTCTCGAAGAGACTCATCGTGGCGGATGAGCTTGGCCAGGGCGCGAGCCTCTTCGGTTTGAGGACCGCCCGGCTCGGCTTGGGCCGCCGCAGGGAGCACCGCCAATCCTGCCGCAAGGAGCGCGGAACGGAGTTTGTGGGCATCCGGCAGCCGGAACGCTCGAACCCCGACAGCGTCGATCCTGGCTTCCCCTGGTGCCAATTCTGCTTTGGGCGCCCGAAACGCCTCCGGGAGAGCCAGGGGCTCTGGGGCCGTAGCACCTGGAGCGCCTGGCCGAGGAATTGCCAGAGCAGGCCTTCCTGCTTCAGGCTCGAAGTGGTTGTTGAGAACAGGTGACAATGGTTCCTCCGCTGCATGACTAGGCCCGCTCGACTTGGGGGACCTGATACGAGGACAAGACTTCGTTGTAGGCCTTCCGGTCCTGCTCGCTTCCTGGCAGACCGTGCATGTGGCAGAACAGGGCGAACCCAATCACTTCGCTCAGGCTGCGTTCGCGTGATTCGCTTCCCTCAGACATAGGGCCTCCGCTGCATACATGGTCCGGCGGAGATACTTTTTCGCTCGTGACAACGGACGGGCAGGCCGTGCCTCTCTGCGCTTTCTACGCCTAATGCGGCCTATTCCGCCCCATCCGAAGGGGAGCATTGGCACGCAAGTTCGATGGTCGGAACCCCAGGCAGGCGAGGCAAGGACCCTTCGCCACTCGCAATCACATCGACCAGGGAATTGATGAAGTCGGTCAGTTCATGTTCGGCAGTCACGGGAACGATCCGAAGGCCTGCCATGTCACCCCAGGCCTGAACCACCGGAGCCACATCCTCGCCCACTTTCACGAAGAGACTGTCGGCAGTAGTGATTTCGCCGTGTTGGACCAGGCGGTCTAGGGACTGGGAGAGGCTGAACGGGTCTACCCCACGACTTGCCCGAACACCGATCAGCCGCATGCCAGCGCCCCCTTTGACCGTTCAGGATCGCCAAGTCGAACCAGATCGGCAAGTCCCGGGAAGATTCGATCCAGGCATTGGTCGTCGAGGCTGGCGAGGTTCTCAGCCAGCCAATCCACACGCGCCATCGCTTCAGCCTCGGATTCGACCACAGCCTGGGGCTCCGGGTCGGGCGATTCGATCAGGACCAGGACGGGCCCGCGAATCCGCCGCACCCGCTCCAGGTGCCCCTTGAGGATGAGGCTCTGGGTGTGGACGCAGACCGTGGCAATGGCCTTGCCCGTCCCATCAGCGATTTCCTGAAGGGTCGGGCTTCGCCGCTCATCGGTCATGAAGCCACGAATGAAGTCGAGGATGACGAGCTGGGGCTTCGTGAGTGGCACCGGGGTGGTGCAGGTCCTAGCAGGCATGCGCCACCCCCGCAGGGAGCACCATCTTCTCGCGCCGCCAGTTGATTCCGCTCTTCTGGACCGGTGCCTCCACCGTGTCCCGCAGGTACTCAAGGAAGCCAAGCCTTTCCTTCCATTCTGAGAGTGATTTGGATCGTTTGGAGAACTCCGCCAGGGTCAGCCCACTCACTTGAGTCAGGTCGGGCCGAGCCCTGATGTGGTCGTCCAGAGCCTTCTGGACTTCGATCTTGCTTTGCATTCTTCCCTCTCTCGCTTAGAAATTGCTCGCCGTCGGGATCTCTTCCGGAACAGCGAAGGTCACCGTGGACCTCACAAGGCAGTTGCTGGCGGCCCGCCTCACCGAGACGGTGATGACACGCACGCTGGGAGCGATTTCCGCCATGATCCGCCGGAGGTGATTCGGGCCGACCTGCTCATTGGTGAGCGTGAGTTCGGTGAGCTGAATCGACATCGACTGATCCCAATGGCAGTGGATCTCCGCCCTGGAAGGATTTGGCATGGAGTCTCGGAAGGGCTTGGCGTCAAGGACCGCCTTGATTTCAGGGTGCCCCTCAAAGGCCAGCATGACGGCCCGCTTGAGGGTCTTGAATTCACCAGGGGTTCTCATGCGGTCCTCCGACTTGCGTAGGGCGCCAGGGACCGTTCGACGGTTTCCCCCCTGCTCTCACGCTCGGCGTCGCGTTGGGCGGCGTAGCGGAACAGACCATACGCGGCCACAGCGAAGAGGACTGCCACGCCGCCGAATTGCAGCAGCACACTGGCAATCTCGGCCCAGTTCATGTGCATGTTCATAGGTCCTCCTTCCCTGAGGACTATTGACGCCCCAAAGGAGAAATTCCTGATCTGAGAACAGGAAATTCATTGCCGAGCCGCAAAGATTTTTAATCCTCCGGTGGCGCAAAGGGCCGCCGAAAAAATCCTGGCGGGGAGACTAATTAGAGGGAGAGCGCATGACCAAAGATTCAAGCGCACGGGGAGGCGTCTCCCGGGACATGCTGACCGACGCCGTAACCGTGTTCCGCGAACACGGCGAAGTGATGACCCCCAAGGAGAAGTTCCAGACCCTCCTCGACACCACCCCGCGCACCATCGACCGCATCATCATGGTTCTGACCGAGGCAGGGGCCAAATTCGAGAAGGGCCGCTACCAAAAGGGCACGGGCAGCTACAAAACCACGCTGCGTATGGTGAAGGGCCCAAGATGGGACAACACCATCACCCCCGAAGGCGTGCTGGCTCTCCAGGCCTCCCTGATCGCTGCGGAGCAGGCAGGCATGGCCTCCTGGGCGGAGCAACTCACAGCCATCAAGTCCCGCCTGACCGCAGGCCTGAACTCCAAGGAGGCCCGGCTTCTCGCCGTGCTGGAGACCAGACTGACGGTCTCGGGCGCCTCCAGCGATCCCGTCTGCACGGACTCGGAGGTCCTGAAGACCATCCTCCTGGCCCTAGGGAACGAGGTCGGCCCGCTGGAGATCGAACTGACCTACCAGACACCTGGGGGCAGGCCCCCCAAGACCCGCCAGGTTGTGCCCTATGCCATCTGCTCTGATGCCTTCGCCTCGGGTGCGTTCTTGCTGGCATGGGACAAGTCCGAGCGGGAGAAGCCTGTGATGTTCCGGCTTAACCGGATCCTCTCGGCGACCAAGACCAACCGGCCCGGCCGCATCCCTGATCCGCAGGGCATCGAACAGGTGCGCCGCACCCAGATCGGCGGGTGGGGCCGCTCCTCCAAAAGCAGCGCGTTCCGGGCGAAGGTCCACATCCACGACAAGCACTGGCCCAAGCCATCTACGAAGCCCCGCCCTGCTTGCCTGATGTTGATGTGGCCCTCAACCCGGACGGTAGCGCGGACCTCGCTTTCACCGCCAGCGCCATGGAGGGCGCGGCTCGTTGGGTGCTCCAACTCGGGCGCAGCGCCGAGGTGCTTGAACCTGCGACCTTCCGTGCCTATCTGGCCGAACAGTTCCGCGAGGGGGCCGCCTTTTACACCGGCAAGGCACCCTCACCTGAGTGAAGGGGGTCATAGGGAGCATGAAAAGGAGCCCGTTTGCACGGGCCCCGGGAAAGGCAGCAGATTGGTGAAGGGCTACTTCTTTGCCAACTTAGGGTGTTGGCCGTTCTGGAGGACCTGCCTGCGGTGAGGGACGGGCCTGAGGGCCTCGACCAGGGCAGCCTGGAGGCTGGCGTGATCAGGGTGGGCCTGCGTGAGGTTGGTGAACTCGGCCATCGGCAGGCGATAGGAATGAGCGAAGACACTTTGGAGCCGGTAATCGCGCTTGGCCTTCGGGTTCAAGCAAACCACACCGGATTCACTGATCCGCAGTTCTGTGACTCCGAGGACCGGGAACATAGTTGCATAGGCCCCGAGTTGTTCCATCGCCTTACCGGCATCGGTTCGCCACTCCTCCTCTGTACGAGGGTGGGGAGTGAGAACGCCATTCTTGTCTTGATCAGGCATCACCAAGTCCAGGACCCAGACGGTCTCGCCATTCTCTGTGAAAATGGGCTGGCCTCCGGGGGCGACCTGAGGGAACAACCCCTTCTTCTTAAGCTGAACATGAACGCTGTCGGGAATGCGATCCCGCGCCACATCGACACCAGCAGAGGCATAGGCCTCAAGGGAGGCAAGGGCGTACCCCTTTACGGCAATCGCGCTTTCGGGAGTCCAGCGTTCCTGGGCGGAAACCATCATGGCAACCAAGGCCAGCGTCATCTTGAGCATCGTGTTTTTCATGGCAACTCCTTTCCTTCTGGCAACCGTTGTAGCGGCTTCCTCCTTTAATTTCAGCCCTTTTCTCAAAATCAACCTTCTGAGAACTGTATGGACACACGGAAAAGGCAGGCCCCGAAGGGCCCGCCAATCTCTCAAATCGCTGCCAAACTAGCTGTTCAGGCAGCGGTCACCACGGTGAGGGCAATAGTCGCAAAGTCCCTTGAATGAATTCATTGCGTTCCGAGGGTAGTAGCCCATCTTGATCTGGTCTATGGCTTGATCGACCGACTCATGGCCCACGCGAATCAACCGATCCACATCAAGTTCCAGGAAGGATCGGTGTTCGATGAACCGCTTGCTGGGCGTCTTGTTCTTCAGCTTCGCGGTGGAAATCATGTCGATCTGGACGCCAGTGGGCGTGACGCCCTGGTACTCGCTCCAGAACCAGGCATACCGCGCCAACTGGAGCCAGTAGTTCAACGGCATTTCCTTGCCGAGTTGGCCGTTGCTCAGCTTGTGGTCATGGATCACACCCGATCCATCCATGAGGTCGATGGTGCCGTTAATGTCGATGCCTCGGTACGAGAAGGAGACCTTCTCCTCGACCGCCAGAGGACGCCCCAGCGACTCAATCAGGGGATAGATGAGCGTCTTGTGGTGGTCGAGAGCCAGGGTCACGGCCTCCTGCCGACCCGCCAGGGCGCTGGTGACGGTTTCACCATCTTCCAATTCCAGGCTGGCGGGATCGGCCATCTGGATGGCGACTTCCAGGTTCTCCTTGGCGAACTGATGCGCCTCGTCCCACTCCACGCGATCACCCAGCAGCAGGGAGCGGTAGATGGATTCCAGTCCCCGGTGGTAGGCGGTCCCTGCGTAGGACTTCCGCGAGCCCTCCCACCGATAGCCCAGCAGGCGCTCCAGCTTGAACTTTTGGCCACACGCCAGGACGGAGCCAATCTCGGACTGGCGCAGGCTGGTGATCTCCATCGTTTCGGGAGCGAGAACCAGGGTCGGTGCGTCAGGACTGGTCGTGGTGCTGCCGGTCATGAAAGACCTCCAAGCCACCAGGATCGGAGCCCCAAAAACCGTCGTTCTCTCTCAGAGAAGTGGTCGTTCAAGCAAACGCCCTGGCGTCCCATCTAAGGTTGGCCAGGGCGTAAGACATTTCTCGTCTCGATCAGAGCTGGTCCCGCGCCGAGATCAGAAGTGCTGATAGTGACCGTGGTCATCCTTGATCGCAGTCGCCACCGCAATCAGCCGCCCGGTCGGTGCCTCCATCGGCTGCACCGCATGGATTCGTCGCCGGGGCGCGTTGACAACCTGCAAGGGTTTCCCGTCCGGGGCCAGCATCAGCCCGACCGAATACGGCCCCTTGTCGAGCACGACGCCATAGGTAGAGTTCGCGGCGTCCTCGAGACGCACGACATCGCCGACCTCAAATGAGGCCCCGCCGTTCCACGGCAGCAATGCGCGGTGAGCTATCGTCGCCAATTGGCGCATCAAGGCCTCCAGGTAAGCAGAAATAGACCGGGCGGGGCTACCCGTTCGGGTGGCCCCGCTCGGAGTGCTGTTGACGCTCAATGCCAGGGGTTGGGGGTGCGGCATCGCAGTCGCCGTCAGCAGTGGTGGAAACTAGCCCTCGCTGCCCTCAGGGCCCTTCGCCTTGGGAACGTGCTTGAAGAAGGTGAAGTCCATCCTGGGCGTGCCGGTGGAGTTGCCGCTGTAGAACTCCAGGCCGGAGTCCTTGCCGGTCTTCTTGAAACCGACGCCGACCTCGACCAGGTCGTTGTCCACCTCGGCCCAGACGCGGATCGCGGGCTGGTCATGCTCGCTGTTCTTCGCCTTCTCAGGGTTCGGGTTGAACTCCGCGACTACGGGGGTAGTCTTGCCTTTGGCACCAAGCCAGCCGGACAGCGGGAAAGTTTTCTCGCCGTGGGTGAAGGGCGAATCGAGCAGGGCACCGAAGTCCAGGCTCTGGTTGGCGCCAGCGACCTCGATGTTGCGCTTGATGTGAAGGACCGGCGGCTTGCCCGTGAGTGCTTCGCCGGTGGGGATGAGGCCGTTCTTCGTCGTGGCCATGGGTAGTTCCTCCATGAAATCGCGGCTTGTCCCGTTCTGTGGGGGCCGGGTCCCCAACGCGGGGACAGTGGTTGTGTGTTCCCATTTCCACCCCAAAGAATTTTTTCCCTCTCTCTCAGATCAGAGGCACTTCATTAGACCGGGGATGATGCGGTTTCGATTCGATTTCGATTTCGATTTCGACCAAAAACATTCGACCGAATTTTCTGTCAGTGCTAACTTCAACCTGTAAGAGGAGAGAAGCCCATGTCCCAAGTGGAAAATCCCCGTTCGGCCCAGCCACAGAAAAGGACCCCCCGGGCCAAGGTCAAGGTCGAGGAGACTCCCCTTTCGACCCTGGCTCCGGTCGAAACGACCCCGGCCGCCCCGGTGACCACCCCCCTGGCTGCTGCCGTACAGAAGGTCGCCGAGGCCATGATCCTGGGCGTCCCCATGGTGATCACTCGTGGCAAGGTCGCCATGCGGGCCAACCCCCCGACAGTGACCATCATGGGGCAGGCCACCTGGATTGGCGCGACAGTCGAGACCCACAACCGCGTGGGCATCAGCATGGGCACCTCTCAGTTGTGGCTTGCGCTCCAGCAGAACACGCCGGTCCCGTCTGGCGCTCACTACCAGAACTTCGGCTCCGATCACACGGACAGGGCTGCGGGTGGATCCCGGCTCCAGAAGCCTCTGGCGATCACCATCGACGAGCAGAGCCCCACCCTGGGGCATGAACACCGCCCCTTCATTCAGGCCGTTGAGGATGCCCTTGTGGGCAGGGACCTCTACCTTGTGAGCCTGGACCGAGTCCGCCTGAGCGCACGGTCGAATTCCGGTTGGCCCCTCAGTGA
This sequence comes from Acidobacteriota bacterium, assembly GCA_043775845.1. GTDB lineage: Bacteria > Acidobacteriota > Holophagae > Holophagales > Holophagaceae > Geothrix. Next base: position 14,095 of record JAYVRY010000011.1, on the reverse strand, counting down.
GCCCATCATCCTCGAAGCCTACGATCCCGCCGGGAACCTGGTCTGGGCCAACCCCCGGCTCTCCTTTGAGAGGGTCTGCGCTGATTGCGCGGGTTCCTTCGCGGTGACTGGTGCTCCTGCCAACACCGTTAGCACCGCCCGGCTGAATCAGAAACTCGCAACGGTCACGATGGGCGCCCCTGCCCCGGTTCCCGCCCCTGTGCCTGTCGCCGCAACGCCGGTCCCTGCCCCTGCTGCGGTCTTGCCGCCTTGGTTCATCGCTCTCAAGGCCAAGGCCGCTGACTATGGCATCCCAAACCCCGCCATCTTCATCACCAACGAGCGGAAGAGCGCCCTCCTGATGGCTGGCCTCGCCAACAGTGAGGCCGAGGCCCACGCGATGGCAGAGGCCGAGGTCAAGGTCCTGCTGGCCCCTGCTCCCGCGAAGCCAGCCAAAGCGGCTCCTGCCCCTGCTCCCGTGAAGCCGGCCAAGGCTGCTCCGGCTCCAGTTCCTGCTCCCACTCCGGCCCCTGTGGCTGAACTCGGCGCAGCGGAGGATGTTGCCGCAGCCATCGGCATCAAGATCGAGTCTGCCGCCAGTCGAACCTCTTCCTCCCGCCGGAAGGAAGCCCCTGCCGCCAAGCTCAGCGATCCCGAGGCCATTGGGGCGGTGGTGACCTACGAGCAGATGCTGGACAAGGACTACCGGACCCAGATCCTGACCCGCATCATGGACTTCCTCGGCCAGTGCGAGGGCAAGCGGGCCAACTCCACGGAAATCAGGACCCACCTGGGCCTCCCCCTCGGCTCCGCTGGCGACCTCGAAGCCGTTGGAACGGCGGTGAAGCGAATGATGCACCGCCTCCTCGAAGAGGGCCTCGTGGTCAAGGAAGGCACCACTCGGTCCACCTTCTACCGCCGCCTCAACTAGCATGGCGGATCGCAAGGAATTGGTTCGCGCCATCAAGGACCTCCAGAAGGGCCTGCACCCCAGGAAACTGGAGGTTCTCGCCCTGCTGGAGCGCCACATTGCGGAACAGAACCAGCAGATCAAGGCCCTCCAAGATGAAGCCGAGGCCTACAAGACCGGCTTCCTGGCCTTGACGGGTCCCGGGCATACCCCGCCCGATCACGCCATTTCAGGCACCTACAACGTCGCCAAGCCTGCTCTACGGGCTTCCTACTGGCAGGACGGGCCCTGGCACTGCCTGAGGGTCGAAGAGCGGACGGTGGGCTACTACCGCCCCACGGCCTTTTACAACAAGACCATCGGGCGTGCTGCCTTGCGCCAGAATCCGGTTACCGAGCAGTGGATGCTCTGGATCCACAAGATCGCCGTTGAGATCGGCATCAAGCCCCTGGAAGGCTCCGTGCGGATGCTGGTCTTCCCGGGCTTGCGCTACACCCTCTTGGCCTGGCGCGAGGTCGATGAACGCCCTGCGGCGTTGCTGCACCCTATGGACTGCGACAACGCCTGCAAGCCGAGCCTAGACTCGCTCCAAGCCGGGAAGCCCCCCAAAGTTCCCAAGCCAAAGAAGTCCGCCAAAAGCACGGCCCCTATCGTCACCCCGGATGATCCGCCTCGCGCCGGGGCGTTCGTCAACGACACCCAGGTTGTGGACCTCCTGGTCTACCGCCTGATGCAGAATGGCCTGCCAGCCGTGGACCGGTTGGAGCTGCACCGCACTCGCTCCAAGAAGCGGCAGGAGATCATCGCCAAGCGCCGGGCCGAGCAGGACAAGACCTAGCCGGTCGGCTTCCCCAAGCCCATCTCAGAGCCACCCACAGGCAGGCTCCCCCTCGATCCTGGTTCAAAGGGTCTAACATGCGCCTCGTTGCGATCAGCGACACCCACAACCGGCACCGCGAGATGAAGCTCCCCGAGGGCGATCTCCTGGTGCATGCAGGTGACGTCACAACGACCGGGTCCCTGCCGGAGGTAGAGGACTTCCTGGCTTGGTTCGGGGCACAGCCGCACCGGCACAAGGTTTGGGTCGCTGGTAATCACGATTTCCTGGCGGAGCAGATTCCCGACGCCCTCGAGACCGGGGGACCGCTGCCCTGCATCCTGCCGCCGGGGGTCACCTACCTGCGGGACAGCCTGGTCGAGGTCGAAGGCCTGCGCGTCTACGGCAGCCCCTGGCAGTCCGACGCCAGGAAGTGGGCCTTCTGGCTCCCCCGTGACGGCGACACCATTGCCGAGCGCCGAGAGGCGATTCCAGACGGTGTGGATGTACTCATCACGCATGCCCCACCCCTTGGGATACGCGACCAGGGTGTGGCCACGGCATCCTACCGTGACGCCCACTTCGGCTGCCCACACCTGCTTGCGGCCGTGGGCCGAACCAAGCCAAGGGTTCATGTCTTCGGCCATGTCCACATGGGCTATGGCCTCACGCGGCTCAACGGCACTGACTTCGTCAATGCAGTGAACTCGCCACGCAAGGACCTTCCCTTGAACGCGCCCATCGTCCTCGATCTTTAGGCCCGCCCCAGCGGGCCAACGGGATAACCGATAACCGATAACCGATAACCGATCTGAGACAGTTTCTGGCTTTGTCTTGGGACGACATTAGGAGATCTGGAGAGGCCACCTATGTCCCACCCGCTGCTGAAAAAGTCGAGTCTGACCGAGGCGGAGCGAGAGACCCTTCTGGATGAATTCGTGCCCTCCACAGGCGCGACCACGCCGAGGATTCTGGTCCGTCTCCTGTCCCTCCTGACCGGACTGATCTATGGCCCCGCCGTGGGAGTCTCCGAAGCCACTGCCAAGGCCCCCTGGAGCGCCAGCACACCTTTGGGAGTACTGGCCTTGGGCGCCAATCCTGGACGCATTCTGGAGTTCACTCCCGAGGATGCCAAGCGGAGCGCCCTGGGGTGTGATGCCGAGGGCATCAAGGTCGCCAAGCACCTAATGCCGAAATCGAAGGCAGCCTTCTTCGCGGGTTCCATGCTGGACCTGGATCACGCCCCGATGGGTAATTCCTGGAGCCTCGCGCTCGTTCACCCGAGCCCTGACAAACCGGCCCTGACCCACTCCGACAATCAGCCAATCCCCATGGCCGGGGCCAAGTGGGGCTTCGGCGGGGCGGGAACCTCCATCGACGAAATCGAGGCAAGCCTTGCCTTTGCCCTGCATCACGCCAATACGGTTGGGGCCATCCTCCCCCGCGCCTATGCCAAGGGCCCAGCCTTCGGGATTCTGCTGGAGCGGCTCAGCCGAGACAGTTCCTTGTGCTACCGCCTTGACCTGGAAGCCATGCCTAAGGCTGGCGTCAAGGAACCAGTCAGCCTTTGTGTATTCCAGACCTCGGCACACGCCTATCCGCAATCGGCCGAAGCCAGCACCATAAAAGGGGCAGAGAAGGCCATCCGCGCCTTGATCATAAACAGCGCCCTCGAAGCGCAATCCCCCTTGGGTCGGCTCCTGTCCAACCCCGACGAGGTTGGTTCCCTCCGGGGGCTGCTGGAAGAATCGAAGTGTGCCCGGGAGAAGGCTACGGAATTGACGCTCCCGCCGACCCCCAAACCCAACGCACCCGAAGTGCGACTGGCCCTGGCGGGAAGAGCCCACAAGATCCTCCTGCTCCCTCAGGGCGCGGGGAAACAAAAGGTGCTGGCCTCCCTCGCCATTGCTGAGGCGCGGCTCTGGCACGGTTTCAGGTCAAATGAGGGTTTCAAGCCGCAGTCCATGCTGGATTGGGATTGCGACCTCCCGCGCAATGCAGGGCATGGCATGGAGGCCTTGGATCGGATCGTGAATCGGCTCGGAACACTGGGAGTCGCGGTCAACCTGGACCCACAGCTTGTTCGCCACCTCTACAAGGCCGACGCCAGGGCCCTGGTTGAAAACATCCCTCACCCGCAGTGGCTCAAGACCGACGGTGGCTGGAAGCCGATGAACCAGGACCTCGATCCTGGCGCGGGGCGCGGCCTGGGCCTGCTTCTGGCTCGGGATCAGACCTTTGCCAACCGCTGCTGGCAGATCCCCCACGGGCTCAAGGTGAAGTGCTGGGAGCGCAAGGCCAAGGCCCATGTTGAGCAGTCCTGGCCTGCCTTCCCGGTCTATGCCTTCGCTCGACAAGATGCCGCCCGGGTGCTGACCCGACGCGCCACGATTTATTCGGCCAAGCAGGGCCTCGGCAAAACTCGCTTCTCGGTCGCGGCCTTCCTCGCCAGTGGCATGGCACGGGGCCTGTGGGTCCTTGAAACCCGCCTCATTGACGAATTTCGCCGCGAGTTGAAAGGCCTTGGCCTTCTGGACGAATGCCACCTGATCGAGAGCCCCGATGACCTCAAGAACCTGGGGCGTCTGAATGTCATTTCGTACAACAAACTGTGGAAGCCGGTAGGGGCACCCAAGCCTCGCGCCGAGTTCGGCCTGGGCGGGACCTATGCGGCTGCCCTCGCCAAGCGACGCTTGTTCGTCTTCATGGATGAAAGCCATCGGCTGAAATCACCGGATGCGAAACAGGCCCAGGCCGCACGGTTCCTCGCGCAACGTGCCAAGCGGGTGGTCCTGATGACGGGTACCGCAGTCCAGAGTTATCCGCGCAACATTCGCGGCCTCCTGAGTGCCGGATGGGGCGATGGAACCTCCGCTAACCCCTATGGTGCCTCCCTGCGTCGGCCCCTGGTCGGTGGCTACAGGCCCCTTCGCTCAAGCCGGTCCTGGCGTGGTGAGTTGGTCGCCGGATCGACCAAGTTCAACGATGATTTCGTGGACAAGATTTCCTACACACCGACCAACCTGGACGGAACCCTCGGCCACAGCAAGACCCGGGAAATGCCCCGCGTGAAGGACTATTCCCTGTGGCGGTCCTTCCTCGCGCCAAAACTCCTACGGCGAGTGCCAGGAGAGCCAGAGGTCCGTTCAAGCGGCTTCTCGGTGCCATCCGCCGATCCGCAGTGGGTTATGGTGCCCCCCGATCCCGATCACTTCGCCCATTACCACCGTGTCTTGAAGCGGTTTGCCGATATTTGGCATGAGCGTGTCGAGGAAGAGCGCCGTACCGGGTCAACCATCACGACCACGGCCTCGGTCCTCGCGGAGTTGGACGTTCTGCGCTTTGCCAGCACCGCGCCTGTCGTTCCCCACCGTTGGGCCACCGCGTCCCCGGAACTGGCCTATGCCTCCAGCCGCCCTACGGCCTTGATGTTGGAAGCTGCCAAGCGAATCTGCCGCTGGGTTGAAGAGGGCGAGAAGGTCGTTGTGGGCGCAGAGAAGCCTTCTGCTCTCCAGTGGCTCTCTGTGATTCTCGCCAATGCGGATAAGTGGCTGGATGATGCCGAGCCAGTGGAATCCATCCTTGCCCTTGATTCAGATATTGCGAAGCGGAACCGCGCCATCAACCTGGCCCGAGACGAGGACAAAGCGCCAGTCCTGATGATCACCGTGGGCACCGGCAAAGAGGGCTTGAACCTGCCCGAGTTCGGTCGCCTCTGCACCCTGGACCTCGGGTGGTCGCCGATGGATCTGGATCAGTTCCGGCACCGAATTCTTCGCCCCGGCCAATCCTCTGATTGCGAAATCGTGCATTTTTACCACCAGGGCATGGTGGACCAGTACATGTTCCAGCTTTGCAGTGCCAAGGCTGATGCCATCAATGAAGCTGTGGACGGCCAGAACAGCAGTTTCGAGAATTCGTCCTGGCAGGACTTCCGCACCTTCACGTTGTCGATGTTGGCCGATGAAGGCTATGCCTTCGCTGCGGAGGCCCTGGAAATGACACCTGTCGCCAAGATCGCCTAACAGGATTGGCACCGCTCCGGCGGTGCCCGATCTTTGAAAAGCGAAAGCCGATCTCAGACAAATTGTGTCCTAACCGCCGATGGACACTGGTTCCACAGCAAAGGAGTTCCTGTGGCTTCCACCACTCGCCTGACCCTTCGCGGCCTGACCTTTGAGGTCATCCGCTACACGCCCCCCGCCCCCACTACTCCCTATTACCGGGTGGCCGTGGAGGACTCCAGCAGCCCTGTCGGGTTTAGCGGCTACCTGGAACGCTTCACCACCAAGGCCAAGGCGGTGGCCTTCGCTCGCAGGCTTGCCGCCACCTACGCCATCGCTGGCGTCTAGGCCGACCAGCCAGGTGCCTACCGGCCAGTAGGCCGGTCCAGCAATCAGCTCTGAGATCAGGGCAGAAAAGTGTTCGGACGGATCATGAATCATCACCGGAGGCACCTTGGACCCCCGACTTCTTCTTGATCCACGCCTACGGAGGCCACCAGTGTCAGGACCTGATTTCTTCAATACCAATGGTGGTCAGCGGGTCCTCGCCCAGGTCACCCATGCCATCAAAACCCAGGCCGAGGCGACCAACCAACTCGCGCAGACCTTCAACAGCGAAGGGACCGAGAAGTTCATGGCCCAGGTTCGGCACCACATGGCGAAGCAGAACGAAACAACTTCCCGCATCGCAGATGCCCTCGAACGTATCGCCAAGGCTCTGGAAGGGGCCAAGGCATGATCCAGGTATCCGTCATCACCCCCACGAAAGGGACACCCCAGGTCCAGATCGTGAACGAAGGCGGCTGGAACGGTAAGAGCGCCAGCCTCCCCCTACTGGCCTGCCGGATCTGCGCCGAGTGTGGGGCGCCCGTGGTGCTCTATGCCAAAGGGCGCTTCCCCTTCAAGGACAGCAAGGGCAAGCCGGTGATCTCGACCCACAAGGCTACAGGCTGGAATCTGGTCGAAACCGAGTCCGGTTTCGTCCTTGCGGCCATGCGCGGACACGATTTCGACCATGCCGGGGATGCCAAGTGCCACCACGCTGTCCTGATCGAGACGGTGGCGGGTGTCTTTGTGGACGGGGCACTGGTCACACCCTGCATCTGAATGGGGAAAATCACGTTCCATGGACACTCAATTTAGGGCTACGCCCGGGTTCAACCGCGAAAGGAACCATGCTCCGCATTGATGTCTCCGAAATGATTCCCGAATACAGCAGGACCGGCATTCGGGCGCTGGACACCAGCCTTGCCCGCAAGATCAGCCAGCAGGCCGTCAAAGCCCTGGAATCGCACCAGTCGCACCAGACGGTGCTTCTGTCGTTCGATGGCGTGAAGGAGATTTCCTCGGCGTTCCTCTTTCAGGCCGCCGCCCGGGTTCACCTGCTCCACCCCCGAGCAGACCGGGACTTTGTCGTGGTAGGCCTCGCCCACCTAGACATGGCCAGGCTTGAAGGCCTAATCAAGGAGGCCAAGCAGATCCGGGAGGTTCTCCAACTGCACACCGACGAGCCAGTAAGTGCCATTGCTTAGTCAAGAGCCTCAGTTGGTGCTGCTGTGATCGTCCTTCTTTCGGGCAAGCCAGACCTCTTTCAGGCCAGCGCCACGGCCCTCGTTAATCCTGTGAACACCGTTGGCGTGATGGGTAAGGGCCTCGCCAAAGCCTTTGCGGAGCGCATGCCCGAGGCTTGCGCTCCCTATTTCGAGGCTCACCGGGCCAACCGTCTTGCCATCGGGAAGATACTGGCCGTTCCAGTGTCCAGGCCCGAGAACCCCGCGCTGAAGTGGGTGATTCACTTCCCCACCAAGGAGAGCTGGCGCAGGCCTTCAGAGATGAGCTTCATCCAAGCCGCCCTGGAAGACCTCCGGCGCTTCCTGTTGGCTAAGAAGGTCCATTCTGTGGCCATGCCAGCCATAGGCTGCGGGGAGGGTGGTTTGCCCTTCGCCTGGGTCGCGGAGCCGTGGAGCGCCATCTGGGCGACCTGGAGACCTATGTCCTGCTTTTCCCGCCTCAGGGTTAATCCACTGAGGCGGGAAGGCCAAGCGAGGCTTACTGATTCTCTCCAGCAGGTTCCAAGGCGTTCAGGGCTCGGGTGCCCCAACGCACTGGACGCTTGAAGAGATCCACAGACAGGTAGAGGGCCAGACCAGACATAAGCGGAGCAGCCGCCACTAGGTCGATCATAGGCACCCTCAGAAGAAGTTGAATCAGGCGGATTGATGCCGCGATTCCGAACAGGGTCAGGCCGATATTGACCCCAGCGACAGCAGCCAAAAGAGCTTTGGAGGTAAGACCGTCGCCTTCCAAACCACCAAAAACATGCTCCTGGACATAGATGAAGGCCGCACAACCGATGACGGCGAGCGCGGCCATCAAGACACTCACATTTGGATTCATAGAGCCCTCTGGGCCGGAATGGCCCAGGTCCAATTTATGGAAATCGAGTTTTTCAATGATCTGAGACTGTTCATTTTTTTGGTGAACGCACACCTTCTCCTTTGAGGTGCGCGATGGGAAAGACCTTCTTCACGGGGACCCATGAGGTCTCCTGGCTCGAGCGGACGGAAGTCCCGCTCTTCATCTCGCGCCGCCGCCTGGCACTGAGGAAGCGACTGCCCAAGGCACGCGGCCCCTGGGCCCTGGACTCGGGCGGCTATTCCGAACTGAGCCTGTTCGGCACCTGGAAGACCTCTCCCGAGCAGTACGTGGACGAGGTGCGGCGCTTCATGGCCGAGATCGGGAACCTTCAGTGGGCGGCTATTCAGGACTGGATGACCGAGCCCAATGTGTTGGCGATGACCAAGCTCAAGGTGGTCGATCATCAGCGGCTGACCATCGAAAACTTCCTGCGGCTGCGCGACTTGGCGCCCGAGGTGCCTTGGGCGCCAGTCCTTCAGGGCTGGACCCGCTTCGACCATGAGCGGCACCTGCGCCAGTATGAGGAAGCCGGTGTGGACCTCAAGGCCCAGCCAGTGGTCGGCGTGGGGACGATCCTCGGGATCAAGGCGGAAACCAACACCGAATCCGCCGAAACCCCGGCGGCCACTGGAGCGGCGGCCTAAGTGCCCCGCTTTTCCTGAACGAAATTGCCGCTGCAATCCCCTTCCTCAAGGAACATTGGTGAGTAGGGAGGGGTTAAGAGGTATTAGGGCGTAGCCTGTTGGTACCTTGCGACTGGTGAGAATAGGCGTAAAATGGGAGTTAGGTCGTAACGATGCTCCAGCTAGATTCCAACAACCATTCCGTGTTCAGCCTCAATCACCACCTCATTCTGGTGGTCAAGTACCGGCGCAAGGTCATTACGCGGTCGGCCATGCTGGACCAGATCGAAGCCATGGCCCGTGAGATTGGAGCCATTCATGGCGTTCAGGTTCAGGAATTCAACGGAGAGGCTGACCACGTTCACTTCCTGCTTCGCTCGAAACCGAACACGACCATGAGCGCCTTCATCAACTCCCTCAAGTCGGCGACCAGCCGTGTCCTCAAACGTCTCTATCCAGAGGTCCGAAAGAAGCTCTGGAAGGAGCAGTTCTGGTCTAATTCGTACTGTTTGATCACGGTCGGCGGGGCACCGCTGGAAGTGGTCAAACGCTACATCGAGTCCCAGAGCGCACCCGAGGTCCATTGATGCAGATTGGCTTCCGGACGCGCTGCTATCCTCCGGCCAGGCTGGCCGGGGTGCTGGCGCAGTGGACGGGATGCCAGCGGGTGGCGGGGAATGCCAAGGATTCCGAGGTCAACCTCCTGCTCTGGTTGCGGAAACGGGCCATCCTGAGCCCGTCGTGGACAGGGCTGGACCCTCAGTCGGAGCCGTTCCCGCTGGACCAGACCTTCTCCCAGTTCAAGACCGAGCAAACGCCCTGGCTAGCCGAGGTGCCCTCCCAGATCCTCCGGAACGGAGTGGTCCGCTACCGGAAGGGCTGGACGAATCATTGGAAGAACCCTGCCCACTTCCGACGCCCCCGGCGCAAGCGGAAATGGGACGGTAACTCGGTCTGGTTGACCCGGGAGTTGTTTCGGTTCGTCGGGCCCGGCTTGATCGAGATCGGGACGGCCGCCCATCCCGTTGGGGTGCTGCCCTTTGTTCAGCACCGGGAGATCCCGGACCCCAACAGCATCGTCATCTCCCGGGCCCGCTACGGTCACTGGTTCCTGAGCTATGCCTCCGACGGCCTTCAAGGACCCGAGATGCTGCCCGACGAGGATCGCCTGAAGGCACTGGCGACAGCCACATGCCTGGAGGAAATGGTCCTGGGTATTGACCGGGGGGTCGTGTTCAACGCCGCCTGCTCAAATGGCTCGAGCTTCAAGCTGAAGGACGAGGCCAAGGATCGGATCAAGTGGCTGGAGGAGCGGCGAAGGCACTACCAGCGCCAGGCTGCCAGGGGCCAGAAGGGTTCGCGGCGCCGCGACAAGGTGATTGGGAAGGCGGCCCGCTGCTCGGCCCGGATCACCTCTGTCCGCGAGGACTTCCTGCGGAAAGCCGCTTACCAGATCGCCAAAGTCGCCCCAGAAGTGGTGGCCCTGGAGGATCTCAATCTCAAGGGCATGTCCAAGCGGGCGAAGGCCCGCAAGGATGAAGCCACCGGCAAGTGGCTCCGGAACGGAGCCGCGCAGAAGTCGGGCCTCAACAAGGCTCTGGCGAATGCCGGTCTCGGGAACCTCCGGGTCTACCTTGAGCAGGCCCTGCGTAAGCTCGGGAAGATGCTTGTCGCGGTTCCGGCCCATCACTCCAGCCAGGAGTGCTCGGAGTGCGGGTTTACCCACGCCAACAACCGTCCTAATCAGGAAACCTTTCTTTGCCAGCGGTGCGGTCACGCGGACAACGCGGACATCAACGCCTCAAAGGTCATCAAGAAGCGTGGGATCGCGCTCATTCTCTCCGCCGGTTCAGCGGATTGTGCTCGCCGAGTTCCTAAGCCGACAGGCCCAGGACGAGGGGCCGTAAGACGGGTCAAGGGCGATCAGCCCTCCGCTGCCTCTGTGACGCGAGAAACCCCTTCCTCAACGGAGCCTACATGGGCCGCGTAGGAGGGGAGAGTTCATGGGATCTGAGACAGCATGGCCACTGCCACCCGCAGTCCAAAATCATCCGCCTCTGCTGAGGTGGCGACTCGTCCATCCACTGGAAAATGTCGCGCCCAGCACAATGAGACTGTCCGGAAATCTATCCCAGCGAAGCGAGCAAACCACTCCATGAACTCCACCCCTTCCAATTCGACCGTCAGCAGCCTCCATTCGACCGAATGTCTATTCGACCCAAATCGGATCGAATTGGATCGGTCGAATGAGGCGGACCTCCTGGCCATTCGACCCATTTTGGAATACATCTTCGAGCACCACCCCATCCAGGAGTGGGTCCATGCGGGGGCTCGCAACAGCCCGGCGACCAGTCTGGTTGTCATGAACCGGGTCATGGCGCAGCTCGAAGGGCATGACCCCAGCGAGGCAGAGGGACTGAAAACCCTACTGGCGCTCGTTCAGGAGCCCGGGACAGCCTTGGACACGGCCCAGGCGCTGCTGGGCCTGCTCTACGACATCACTGGCTTTGGCGTCATCACCGAGGAGCGTGCCGACGCCATGAGCCGGGCCTCATTCGCCTGCTACCGAATCCCGCTGGCTGCCCCTGGCGTGGTTGAGGTTTTGCACCGAGAATAAGTGCTCGGGTTACCGTAGCACCCTCGTAAATGCCCATGGTTACAGAATGTCGAATGTCCCACCGAACCGTAGCCCACGCCAGGACTTCATGTGACCGAAGAAATCGTTGTAGATCCAATTGCAATCAGCGTGTCGAGTGCCAAGCCTCCCGCTCGCCGCCCCGCTGGTTCCCGTCAGAACTGGCGTGAGGACCCTACTGCACCCAAGCCCCTGGCCCTCAAACCGTCCATGTGCCTGGCGGTGGCCGTCCATCCTGGCCATCCCAGCGCCAACGGCCCGGCCTATCGGCTGTTCAACCAGATGGAGGCCGAGGAGGGTGATCCGGTCCTCATCCGCGTGCCCTTGCGTCACGTTTGGGATGAGGAGAATCCCCCCCTACCCGTCCTGCCTGGGTCCGGGGTCAACCTGAAGCTCGTCGGCTACATGGTGGTCGATGGCGTTCGGCGGATCCGGGACGCCTGGGAACGCGGTGAAACCATCCGTGCCGTGGCGATCTCACCAGAGCAGGCGGAACCCTACCTACGGGCCAACGAGGAGCGCCGGAGCAAACAACCACGCATTCCCGATCTGGACTGCGAAGCCATCGCCACCGCCTTCCATGAAGCCGGTCTGGGTCAGAAGAAGCCATTCCTCCAGATGGGCCAGGCTGTGACCGCCCTCCGGGAAGCCGGCCTCTCCCCAACCAAGGGCATGGAGATCCTGAGGATCAGCCATTCCGTCTACTACCGATCCAAGGCCCTCTATGCGTTCTGGGCTCAGGTCGGAGTGTCTCCCGACGCCCTCAACTGCTATGAGTACCTTCCCCTTGATGTGGCCGTCACATTCGAGAAGCGGCTCAACGCCAAATACGACCACTGGCTGGGCCCCTTGGGGCCCCAGGTGACCGCCCGCATCATCCCTCATGTCGTTCAGGCACTCGTGGAGCAAACCGAGGACCTGCGTGCGACCTTTGGCAGGGACATTCCACCCTTCCAGTCCCCGACCGAACTGGCCAACACGCTTTGCGAGTTGGTCTTCTCCTGTGGACAGAACGCTCTCCTTGCACACGCCAGGACTCAACCCATGGATGAGGAAGCCCTCTCCAGCCTCACCATCGCGGACCTCCCGGGCCATGTCCTGGCCGAGTGGTGCCGAATGGCGGTGGCCCGTGCCTACTGGCAGAACATGATCCCCGGTTGGATCATGGCCGCCCGAACCAGGAAGGTGCCTCTGGAGGTGGCGTTCCTCTTTGCGGGCTCGCCCACGGATCTTCAGGTCAAGGCCCTGAATGGCTACTTCACACGCAAGTGGAAGCACGGGGGCACTGTCGAAGAGGTCCGATCCTGGCGCCGATCCCTTTGGCGTTCCCGCCGGGCTGAGGCCGCGAAGGGCAGCCTACTTCCCAGCCATGAAGAGTCGAACAACATCCACAAGAAATAGGGTCACCATTAGGCCCATCAGCAGGAAGCCTCCAGCCATGAGCAGTTTGGTGCGTGCCATGGCGGGGACCGGCCTCCGGGTGACCGTCTCCCAGCCAAGGAAGAGGATGTGCCCCCCATCCAGCATGGGAACGGGCAGAAGATTGAACAGCGCGAGGTTGATCGAAATCACGGCCATGCCAAGGACTGCCTGGATGGCTCCGCTCTTCACGATCACGGCGCCCTGCTGGACCATCCCGATGGGACCGCCCACACCTTCCCCTCCCCCGAGGTTGAAGAAGAACCCGAGCATCAGGCCAAGCATGCCCCCGATGGCAGTCCACATCCGGTCGAGCGCATAGATTCCGCTCCGCAGGATCCTCGGCAGATCGAGGGGCCCATTCTCCAGAGGTTGGGAGGGGTCCACACCGATCATCACGCCGATGGTCGCTTTTCCCTCAGGATTTCCCAAACGCCAGACCATGCGCTCCTGGCCACGAAGGCCTTCGATGACGACAGCAGAATGGGCCTTCATGGACTGCTTTGCGGCCCGGCCCAGTGCCCGATGGGCCGCGTAAAGGTCGTTGCTCAAGGCGACATCGTTGACCTTGATAAGCCGGTCCCCCTTCTGAATCCCGGCCGCACTGCTGGGCCCGATGGCCTTCATCACGACCACGCCTTCGCCCGCGTTCACCCGGCGGTCGAGATGCGCCGTCACCCCCCAGATCAGCATGAAGGCAAACACCAGGTTCGCCATGATCCCGCCACCATAGAACAAGGTCCTCTTCCAGATCGCCAACTTCGAGAAGTCCTCGGGCTCGACCGCACCAGCTCGGTGCTCGCCTTCCAACTCGACATACCCACCCAAGGGAATCATCCCAATCCGGTAGGTCACCTGTCCCTTGGGCGTCTTCCAGGAGAGCAGGGCCTTGCCGAAGCCGATGGAGTAGGTCTTCACGGGAGCGCCGATGATCTTGGCGGCGATCAGATGGCCCAGTTCATGAATGGCGATCAACATCCCAATGCCAAGAATCGTCAGCAGAATTGGCACTGGGCCTCCCAACAATCGAGCTAGACACCCTTTCGGGTCCACTGACCCACCGATTAAGGATGGGCAGCCCCGGTTGAGGCCTAGATCAGCTTATCTTGGTGTGGATTTCCCTCGACGCACAATCCCTGCACGCGGCTTGGAAGGGTTCTCAGCGGTGGCAGATGGAGGCTAAGGACCGAGTTTTATCAGGATGCCCGTAAAACCCCATCGTTCAGGGCGGGGATATAAGGGTGCTTTGGCCGGGACGAAGGATCACGGCTGCTGGCCTATGATGCTGGA
>JAYVRY010000010.1:0-9072 GCA_043775845.1 Acidobacteriota bacterium | reverse complement strand
GGCGCAGGACGATGGCGAAGTGCACGAGCAGGCCCAGGGAGACCAGCACGCAGGACACATACGGGAGCAGCCAGCCGGGATTTTCAACCACGGAAAGGACGGACAGGGTGTCGTTCTTGCCAAAACTCGCCTGGTAGAAGGTCTTGCCTTCGTACCGGAGCGGCTGGTTCATGTAGATCAAAACCTCGCGGGATTCCTTCTGCGAGGGATTCACCACCTGGACCAGGCTGGAGAAATTCTTGGGAATGTCGGTGCCGGGGTACACATCGTGCCGGAACTGCTTGAGCGTGAAGGCGTAGGGAAGGTACTGGCGGCGCAGGCGCATGGTCAGCATGTAGGTATGCCCTTCGTGGATGAAGGACTGGGGCGCACCCAGGGCCAGTGAGGCCAGCCAAGTGCCGTAGCTGCGGCCACCGGCCACAGGTTCGACGAAGGCTGAAACCTGGTTCATCTCGTTCTCGGCCGACACCACGGGCCGCTCCACGATGGCCACGCCAGCACCCACGCCATTGGTGGCCAGGGTCTTCCCACTGGGGGGCAGGTTGCTCAGTTCAGCGTTGGGGAAGAACTGTTTCAGCTTCAGGGTGAGTGGTGTACCCGGGATGGCGATGGAACCGCCCTTGGACAACAGCGTGTCGGGCACGGAATAGACCTCGTCCCAGGTGGGATCGGTCACGTCAATGATCGCCAACTCGGCGTTCTTGTAGCTCTGAACGTAGTTGACCGTCTGCCCCACCTCGATGGACATGTTGGTGTCCACCTGCATCATGCCGGCCACGAACTCGCCCGCGAAGAGCACCACCAGGCCCGCGTGAACCAGCCACATGCCGGACTTCTGCCAGGTGAGCTTGATGTCGAGGGTCTTGGCGATGAGGTTGAAGGTGAGCAGCAAGCCCACCAGGGCTCCGCCGGGGAACGGAATGGACAGCAGGATGGGCTGGCGCCACACGATGAAACTGCGCATGAAGGCGTTCACTGCGCCTTGCGTGCCCATCTCGACCTGGGACAAGGTGCAGAGGACAACCAGGATCATCAGCAGGGCCAGCAGGACGATGGTGAGCTGGAAGGACTTCAGGAAAGCCCACGCGCCGAAGGCGAGGGTCTTCGTCCGGGAGGCGTAGGTCTTAATCAAGGTGCAGGCTCCCCAGGATGATCATGAAGTCGGACTTGGCCTTGGCCACCGGATCCGCATCGCCGGTCAGTTTGAGGAACCAGGTGTTGCCATCGGGAGTGGAAATGTAGCCTGCCAGCATGCGGGTCTTGACCTGGCCTTGGCTGGTGAAGTCATAGACGTTCACGGCGCCGGCCTTGGATTTGGTGACGGTGCGGGCCTTGGCCAGGCCAGCCTCGTCGAGGGGGGGCAGGTTGATCTGGCCGCGCCAGCGATTCACGTTGGCCAGTTCGCCACCGGCGGGACCGGGAAGCACCACCACGGTGGCCTCCAGCTTGCCGACGTAGGGCGCCTTGAAGGTGGCGAAGCGCATGCCGCCACCCGGGAGTTCTGCCCAGCCCTTGGGCAGGGACCACTTCAACGCGCCCTGGGGCGTGGGGGGCGGCGGCAGGTTGGCGGCTGGCTCCTGGCTCGCAGGCATGCCGCCGGGCATGGGCATGGATTCTTCGGCATGACCGGGGTGATCGGGATGTGAGGCCACTGCTTCTTTGGGCACGCGGTAGTGGGAAACCCCTTCTGACCTGCATCCCAGGGCCAGAGTGAGCAGGCTGGCACCAAGGAGGAGGGAGGTCTGGAGCAGGGCACGGCTGGGCTGGGGGGAGGTCAACGGCTTCGGCAAGGGACTCCTCGATGGGCGTTCCAGAATACCGGACCTTCCATTGCGTGAATAGGTCGCAATTATACAAACTCTATTGATTAAATGACTTAAGTGCCGAATCAATGGCTTTGGCCAGGCGGTGGTCCAGGTCTGTGACGCCGCCCGCGTCGTGGGTGGTCAAGGTGATGTGCACATAGCCCCATCCGAAGGCGATGTCGGGGTGATGGTTCAGCCCTTCGGCAGGTCCCACCGCGGCGCTGACCAGGTGGAAGGCCGTCATGAAATCTGGCGTCTTGAATCTGCGCACCAGGGTGCCGTTCGTTTCGACCCAGCTCATCGCATCACCTCCAAGTTCGCCAGTTCCGCCTGCAGCAACCACTCGTCTGGAAAGCGCGCGGCCATGCCCTGAAGGGCGACGAGCCGGTCCCGGTTCGAGGCGGGGGTTTCGCGCAGGGCGGCGGCCTCCACATAAAGCGCCGCCAGTTCCGCAGGCAGCGCCGCAGCCTTGCGATCCCGAGCCTGGGCTTCGGATTCCCCTTCGGCCAGGGCGGAATGATCCCCGAACCAGGCATCCCAGGCGCCGGGATCGGCGGGACCGCCCGCGACGGAAGGCAGGCCGGCGCTGAGGAACAGCAGGGCCCAACTGGGCAGATCGAGGGGGCGGCCATCCTGGTGGCCCCGCAGGTTGATCACCTCGTGTTCGCCCACACGGAAGCCCGTGAGGAAGAGGCCCGAAGGCAGGTCCAGGCTGAAGGCGCCACGATGGGGCAGGGTGCCGCGGCCGAAGGCCACCAGGGCTTCGCCGGGCCAGGGGCGGTCGGTAGCCTTGCCGTTCCGGGAGATCTGGATGGGGCCTTCCACCCGGGCCAGGGCGGTGGATAGGCCCGGTGCCAGCTCATCGCGAGCCGGGATCCGTGCCACCACCTTGCCGGTCAGTTCAAGTCCATCGTCGAGCACCAGGTGGTTCACGGTGCGGGCGCGGAGGGCCTCCTCCAGCCCGTGGTCGCCGCCACGCCGCCAGCCCAGGCTGGCTTCGAAGGCGTCGAGCACTTCGAAGAGATGATCGAAGTCCCGGGCCACGAAGAGCTGCGGCTGCATGCGCGTGATGTCGTATTCCGTATCGGCGCAGACCAGCCCGAGGCGCACCTTCTTCACGGCGGACGTGAGGCAATGGGCGGCCTCGCCTAGGCTGCTGAGCAGGCCCGCGCCATAGATTTTGGGATCGGACAAGTCGCCCACCAGGCCGTATTCGGCAGTCCACCAGTAGAGGCGGCTGGCCTTGGTGCTTTCACTGACGTAGCGGCGGCTGGCGCTGGCCGCGTGCAGGCGCTCCTGGGCGAGGCGGATCTCATCCTCCGTGGCGGCAGGATCCTCCTTCACCACGCTAAGGTTGCGGATGGCTTCATAGACGGCCTGGTCCTCCACCGAAGCGATGGCGCGAAAGCCCGCTTCGCCGCAGCGCTTCAGGTATTCGGCGTAGCGCTTGTCCGCCAGGATGGGCGCGTGGCCCGCGCTTTCATGGACGATGTCGGGCGCGGGTGTGTACTCGATGTGCTCGTGGCTGCGGATGTCGGCGGCGATGGCCAGCACGCCCAGGGACTGCAATTCCGTGAAGACGGCCGGGGGAATGAAGCCCCGCACGCCCACGGCCGACCAGCCAAGGCCTTCCAGCTTTTCGTTCATCTCATCCAGGCTAGGGATGCGGTCGAGCCGGATGCCCGTGGCCGCCAGCCCGGAGAGGTAGCTGGCATGGGCCGTGTCCTTCAGGCGATCCGTGAGGCGCTGGAGGATGTGCCGCCAGACCGCGTGATCCCGCGACGTGTAGGCCGCATGATCCTGGTCCACCACGTAGCGCCGCAAGTGGGAGGGCAGCCGATCAATGGCTCGCTGTGTGGGCGAAGGGCTGGGTGTCAGGGTGAGGGTCAAGCTGCCTCCAGGGTTTCTCCCAGCCTAGTGTCAAGACAGATAGGCGGAAATCCATAAAATTAGGAACCAATGGTCGGATTATCGCCGTTTACGCAAATGACCCGCCAGGGCCTTCAGGCAGCTCTCCGCCGCCGCCGAAGCCCCACCTGCGGGCCACAGGGCTACCACCTCCACGGCCTGGGCCTTGCGTTCCTTCAGGGGCCAGGCGCGGACATCGCCAGGAAAGGGCCCCAGGGCCCGGAGATCAGGTGCGATGGCGCAACCGCCGTAGGCCCGCAGGGCCGGGAAGAGCTGGAGGAAACTCTCCACGCGGGCCACCTCCTGGACCACGATTTTGGCCTCGATGAAGCGCGCCGAGTTGGCGCCGCCATAGGGATCATCCCGCAGCCAGTCGATGAAGGGTCGATCGGCCAAGTCCTTCACGCGGAGAAACGGCGCCTCGGAAGGCAGACCACAGGCAGCGGTGGCCAGCACCACGAAGGGCAGGCGGGTAAGCACTCGGTGCTCCACGCCCCGGTGAGGGGGGAGGGGCGTGAAACCCAGGGCCAGGTCCAACTGCCGGGTCTGGATCTGGCGCACCAGGTCATGGGCTCCGCCAAAAGAGGCTTCCAGTTTCAGGTCGGCCACCGCCGCCGCCTTGGCCAGGGGTTCCAGCAGCAGCGCCGACAGGGTGGGGCTCAGGCCCAGCCTGAGTCCCGGCTCCGGTGCGGCGAGGTCGCGAAGACGTTTCAAGTCCAGCTGGTGGAACGAGGCTTGGGCACCGGAAAAGAGGCGTTCGCCTCGGGGGGTCAGACGCAGGCGTCGACCAGGTCCACGCTCCAGCAGGGCCTCGCCCTCGGCCAGCGTTTCCTCCAGGGCCCGCAAGTGCTCGCTCACCACCGAGCGGGCCACGCCCAGATGCTGGGCCGCGGCCTCCAGCGAGCCCGTTTCCACGGCGGCCACGAAGGCTTCGAGCCAGGTGAGATGGCGGGGGAGTTTGCGAGGCATGGATCCCATGGAACCGCATTTCTCTCGCGGAGGCTACGCTGTTTCCATGGCCGACTTCGATCCCTGGGACCCATTCCGCGACCTGCGCTTTGCCGGCACGCGGGAGCATCCGCAACATGGCACCTGCTTCATCGCCGAGGGGCGGATCCTCGTGGAAGACCTGCTGGAAGCGGCCCGCGCCGGACGGATGCGCGTGATTTCCGTGGCCGCCACCACCGGCGCGGCCGTTGAGCTTCGGGACCGGTTGCCCGAAGGCACGGAGCTGCTCACGGCAGAACCATCGGTGCTGTCGGAGCTCGCGGGCTTCCCCTTCCACCGGGGTCTCATGGCCTGCGCCCAGGTACCACCGCCACCACCTGCAGAGGACCTCATCAAAGCCCGTCGTCTGCTGGTGCTGCCCCGTCTCTACGACAGCGAGAACCTCGGCCTCCTCTTGCGCAGTGCTGCCGCCCTGGGGTTGGATGGCGTATTGGCGGGTCCGGGGCCCGGACAGTGGACGCGGCGGACGGTGCGCGTCTCCATGGGCGCGGTGTGGCGCGTTCCCGTGTGGCGTGCCGAGGATCCCTGGTCTCTGCTCGAAACGTGGAAGGCCTCTGATCCAGAATCTGAAGTTGTCGCCGCGGCCCTGGCTGCCGGCGCCGAGGATGCCCGCGACTGGCGCCCTGCCTCGCGTTGCGCCCTGGTCATGGGGCCCGAGGATACTGGACTGGATGCAGAGGCGCTGGCCCGGTGCGACCGTGCCGTGGTCATCGCCATGGCCTCGGGCATGGATAGCCTCAACGTGGCGGCGGCTGGAGCCATCCTCATGTTCCGCATGGTTGAGCCAAACCGCTGATCAACCGAAACGAGATCGGCTCAGCCGCAGACGAAGCCCACGCCCCACGCCGTTCTGAAGTACCTGGGATTGGCCGGATCGTCTTCGAGTTTCTCGCGCAGTTTGCATACGAAGACATCCAGGCCCTTGGCGCTGCCATGGTGGTTCTCACCCCAGACTTCATCCCGCAACTGATCCCGGCTGAGCACTTCTCCCGGGTGTTTGAGGAAGGCTGCGAGCAGGGCGAACTCCCGCCGGGTGAGATCCACCACCTTGTCGCCCTTGAAGACCTTCATGGTGCGGAACTCCAGGCGCAGGTCGCCGAGGGTGAGCACATTCTGGGTTTGATGCTGGCGCCTGCAGCGGCGCAACACGGCGTTGATCCTGGCCACCAAGACATCGGGACCGAAGGGTTTGACCAGGTAGTCGTCGGCGCCAAGGTTCAGGCCCGACACCTTGTCTGAGTCCTCGCTCCGGCCGGTGAGGATGAGGATGGCCATGTCCTCGCGGCGCTCCCTGAGGTTTCGGCAGACTTCCAAGCCATCCATGCCGGGTAGGCCGAGATCGAGGAGGGCCACCTGCGGAGCGTGCCGGTCGAAGAGCTCCAGGGCTTCCTCCCCGCTGCCAGCCTCCAGCACCCGGCAGCCCGCTTTCTGGAGGCTGGTGCGGATGAATTTCCGGGCGATCAGATCATCTTCGACGATGAGCACTGTGCAAGGTCGTGTGACGGCCCCGATGGCGTTGAACACCCTGGGGTCCCGTTCCATGACCTCATCCGACGGCGCGGATTCGGCTGGGGAAGGTCCGGGGGGACGCGGGTTCATGGTGCACCTGGGGTGAGCAGCCTGATGGGGGCATCAGGAGCCGTTGGAGCGGAGCTTCGTGGCAAGGGTTATTCTACGTCAAAGGTGACAAAGGCAGAGTGAACTCCGCCAGCTCATCAAGGCAGGCGATACTCGCCGAGGTCAGGCGGGATGCAGCACTGCCTGGAGGCCTGGGACCGCTTCGTGCAACTGGGTCGGCTTGAGCAGGCCAAGCGTTTCTTCATGCAGGTGCTGGCTGGCGAAAAATCCCTTGAAGAATTCACAGGATCGGACTGACAGGTCGGCCCCGACGTTCAGGTCAGCTCGGCCCGGTAAACATCGGCCTGGTAAACATCGAGCGCATCACCCGGCTCCAGTTGGAGGCTGGACTGGGGGTGAAAGTGCAATCCTTCGAGCAGCCGGATGGAGGCCGCATGGCCCGGTGACACGATGGCGAGGACGACCTTCAGACCCAACGTCGTCCGGCCCCAGGCCAGCCAGGCCTCGGCGGCCTCCCGGGCATAGCCCAGGCCCCAGAATTCTGGACAGAAGGCATAGCCCAGATCCACTTCCGGCAAAGTGTCGCGCCGGATGGCCAGGCGCTCGGTCAGGATGGGATCCATGCCACCAGGAGGACGTGAGTCGGGTTTCGCGCCAACACCCACGAACCTGGAGGTACCCATGGGCCGACTGGTCTAGAGTGGGGTTTCAGTCCCAGGAGTCTCCATGTCCCTCGTCAAAGCCTACGCAGCCCCCTCGGCTTCCGCCGCCCTCGTGCCCTTCCAGATCGAACGCCGGGAGGTGGGTCTCCATGACGTGCAGATCGAGATCGCCTTCTGCGGCATCTGTCACTCGGACCTCCATCAAGTGCGTGATGAGTGGGGCGGAGCCATGTATCCGATGGTGCCGGGCCACGAGATCGTGGGCAAGGTCACCGCCGTGGGCGCCCATGTGCAGGGCTTCCGCGTGGGCGATCTGGCGGGTGTGGGTTGCCTGGTGGACAGCTGCCGCACCTGCCCCAGCTGCCAGCAGCACCAGGAGCAGTTCTGCCAGAAGGGCGCCGCCTTCAGCTACAACAGCACCGAGATGGACCGCAAGACGCCTACCTACGGCGGCTACTCATCCAGTGTGGTGGTGGATGAGGCCTTCACGCTGAAGATCTCGCCCAAGTTGGACCTCGCCGCTGCGGCGCCCCTGCTTTGCGCCGGCATCACCACCTACTCGCCCCTGAAGCGCTGGAAGACCAAGAAGGGTGACAAGGTGGGCGTGGTGGGCCTGGGCGGCCTGGGTCACATGGCCGTGAAGATCGCTGCGGCCATGGGCGCTGAAGTGACCATGCTCAGCACTTCCAAGGCCAAGGAGGCCGATGCCCGCAAGCTGGGAGCGCAGCAGTTTGGTCTCACATCGGAGGACAGCACCTTCCGGAAGTTGGCGGGCCAGTTCGATCTCATCATCGACACCATTTCCGCGCCCCATGACTACAACAAATACCTGGGCCTGCTCCGCCTCGAAGGCGCCATGGTATTGCTGGGCGTGCCGCCGGAGCCCACCCCTGTGGCAGCCGGTTCGCTCATCTTCGGGCACAAGATCCTCACGGGCTCCCTCATCGGGGGCATCCAGGAGACCCAGGAGATGCTCGATTTCTGCGCTGAGCACGGCATCGTCTCCGACATCGAGCTCATCCCTGTGCAGCAGGTCAACGAGGCCTACGAGCGCATGATGAAGAACGATGTTCGCTACCGTTTCGTGCTGGACATGAAGACGCTCTAGAGATCTTCGGTCGCCCGGAGGGCCTTGGTCATCTGCACGAGATGCAGGGGCTGGAGCGCCTTGTCCGGGCGGGGGAAGGGCAGGGTGGCCATGGGCGCGAAGCCGAGCTTGGTGTAGAAGGGGAACAGATCCTTCCGCAGGTTCACGACGGTGATATCCAGGAAACGCAGTCCCTCCATTCGACAGCGGTCTTCCACATCGCTCACCAGGGCCTTGGCCAAGCCGTGGCCCTGGTGGGCCGGATCGACGGAGAGGGTTCCGAGGTAGCCACGGTCAGCCTCGATGGACAAGTAGGCCAGGGCGCGAAGGGTTCCGGGCTGCGGGGTGACTTCGATGACCAGGAAGCGGCCCGTGCGCATGCGGGTGGCCACGTCGGCGGCATCGGTGCGATCGCCCCGGAGGCAGAACTGTTCCACCACATAGGCGGCATTGGTGACGCGGACGATTTCGTCGATGTCCCTGGCATTGGCCATTCGGATGGACGTTCCATCGGCAGTGATGCTGGCATTCATAGGGACCTCGACGGTCGGCCACGGCGTGGGCTGGGCAGCGGATTATGGCAGCACATCTACCAGGAAGGACATCTGAAGATGGGCCTGACGTTGAGAATGGATCCTGCCATTGACCTCAACGTCCTGCCGCAATCACGAAGAAGGCCAAGGCCATGAGGAGGCACAAGGGCGAGAACAGCCAGGTATCCCAGGCGGTGAAGGTGGTGCCGCGAATCCGCTTGAACAGCCCCACCAGCCGGAACTCGCCGATGGCCCGCAGAAGGAACAGCAGACCCAGGGCCAGGGGCTGTCAGGCTTTTTCCACCTTCTTCCGAAGGTGGCGGATCGCGTTGATGGTGCGGATGGAGGCATCCACGAAGGCCCCATTGGTATCGAGTTGCGCCTTCGCCTGTTCGGTTTTTCCCACCAGGGCCAGACGCAGAGTCTCGGCGGCGCAGGTGTGGAAATGGGCATGCTCATGGCGGAGCTCGCCGTACTCCGACAAGGTAGAA
>JAYVRY010000009.1:0-2736 GCA_043775845.1 Acidobacteriota bacterium | reverse complement strand
CCACCAGCATGGTGGCCCAGGTGCTGAACCAGGGCGGCATCGATCCCACCATCGTCATCGGTGGCAAGCTTGGCACCATCGGCAGCAACGCCAAGCTCGGCAAGGGCCCCTACCTGGTGGCGGAGGCGGACGAAAGCGACGGCAGTTTCCTCATGTTGAATCCGACCCTGGCCGTCATCACCAATATCGATCGCGAGCACCTGGACCACTACAAGGATCTGGAGGAGATCCAGGACGCTTTCGTGGCTTTCGCCAACAAGGTGCCTTTCTATGGATCCGTGTTCCTCTGCATGGACGATCCCCATGCCGCCGCGGCGAGGCCCCGCCTGAAGCGCCAGGTGCGCACCTACGGCACCCATCCCCAGGTGGACCTTCGGGCCCGCGACATCCGGCAGGAAGGCTTCCGCACCCACTTCAAAGTGACAGCCTACGGCGTGGACCTGGGCGCCTTTAGCCTGGGCGTTCCTGGCCACCACATGGTGCTGAACGCCCTGGCCGCCATCGGCATCGCGCTGGAGCTGGACGTGGAACCTGAAGTCATCCAGGCCAGCCTCTCCAGCTTCACCGGCGCCGACCGCCGCTTCCACTTGAAGGGCGAGAGGGGCGGCGTGCTGGTGGTGGACGATTACGGCCACCATCCCACGGAGATCACCGCCACCCTGGCGGCGGCCCGGGCGGGCTTTCCAGAGCGCCGCATCGTGGCCGCCTTCCAGCCCCACCGGTACAGCCGCACCAAGGCTTTGCTGGAGGAATTCGGCACCGCCTTCTTCGAGGCGGATGCGGTGCTCGTGACCGATATCTACGCCGCGGGAGAACCGGCCCTCCAGGGCGTGGATGGCGCAGCCGTGGCCGAAGCGCTGCGTGCCCACGGCCAGAAGGAGGTCCACCTCGTGAACCGGGTGGAGGACTTGCCAGAGGCGCTGAGGCGTCTGACCCGCGCCGGGGATCTGGTCATCACCTTCGGTGCCGGTTCCATCACCCACGCCGGTCCGGCCTTCCTGGATCTGGAATGACTGGCCCGGGCCTGCGGTTCACCCTCGCCATCACCGGTGCCTCCGGCTCCGCTTTTGGTGTGGCCGCGCTCAAAAGGCTTTCCGCCAATCCCTCTGTGGCATCCATCGCGCTGCTGCTTTCGCCCACGGGGAAGCGCTGCCTGCATGACGAAACCAGGCTGCTGCCGAAGGATCTGGCGGCCCTGCCCAAGGTGAGCCTGAGGGATGAGCGAGATCTGGGCGCCGACATCTCTTCGGGTTCGTACCGCCAGGATGGCATGGCCATCCTCCCCTGCAGCGCGGGAGCCCTGGGTCGCATCGCCGCCGGCGTGAGCGAATCCCTGGTAAGCCGGGCGGCGGATGTCTGCCTCAAGGAACGTCGCCCCCTCCTGCTCTGCCTGCGGGAAACCCCCCTGAACCGCATCCACCTCGAGAACATGCTGCGCCTGCACGATGCCGGCGCCATCATCATGCCGATCATGCCGGGCTTCTACAGCAGCCCGAAGTCCCTGGACGACCTCTTCGACACCTTCGCCACCCGGGCCCTGGACCAGCTGGGCCTGAGCGAATCTGATCCCCGGCGATGGCAGGGCTGACCCTCGACCCACGTCTTCATCGTAAGCGCCGGCATCAACGGGTCTGTTGAGGTCACGGCCTGGGTTCTTACCCCTAGTTTAGCGATGCATACATCATCAAAACGTTCCCTTCCAATCTCAAGTGAACATAAAAAAAATTGACGTTTGTAGATCCACTGGTCATCTTTTAATTCATCCGGTTGGTACCCGGACCCACAACTTCACCAAGGGGAGGTACGGAGCATGGTCTATCTCGAAGTTGATCGCCGGACTTCGAGGTCGAGGCAGCTCGTCCATCCATGTTGGTTTTCAGCCAACGCTGGCGCACCCGCACGGTTCAAACCCGGACTGGCGCGAGCACGCCAGAACTAGCCCACGCCTGAATTCGGATCCACTGGCCAGATTCAGAAGATTCCTAGTCCTAGCTATTTTTGCAACCGTCTTGAATCCCCTGGTCCCCCGGCCACCCTACAGGAGTCGAAGTCATGTTCCATGAACCCGCAGCGCAAGGGGGCAAGGATCCTGCCTCCCCCTACAAGACCCGGCTCGGCGCCAGGATGTTCTTGGGCTACGCCCTCATCTATGCCGCCTTCGTCGCCATCAATGTCACCCGGCCGGATTGGATGAAGGCCATCGTGCTCTGGGGACTGAACCTGGCCACGGTCTTCGGCTTCTTCCTCATCATCTTCGCCCTCGTCCTCGCGCTCATCTACACCAAGATGTGCAGTGCCAAGGAAGAAGAACTCGCCAAAACCGGTTCCGCCGGGAAGGACGCCTAACATGGCCATCACCATTTTCCTGGCCTTCGTCGGCTTCGTGCTGGGCCTCTCCTTCTATTTCGGCCGCAAGACTCAATCGGCGAGCGGCTACTACGCCGCCGGCGGCAACATCCACTGGGGCATCAACGGCATCGCCTTTGCTGGGGACTACCTCTCCGCCGCCTCCTTCCTGGGCATCTGCGGCATGATCGCCACCAGCGGCTACGACGGCTTCCTCTATTCCATCGGCTACCTGGCCGGCTGGATCGTGGCCCTCTTTGTGGTGGCCGAACCCATGAAGCGCCTGGGCAAGTACACCTTCACCGACGCCCTGGATTTCAAGTTCAATTCCCGCGGCATCAAGCTCATGGCCGCCATCAGCACCCTGGTCGTATCGGTCTGCTATCTGAT
>JAYVRY010000008.1:0-9120 GCA_043775845.1 Acidobacteriota bacterium | reverse complement strand
GTGAAGAGGGAGGCAAAGGTCGGACTGATGGCTACAGCGCCCGGCACGACCGGGGGTAACAGTTCCCACACGCCGCGGCCAAAGGTGGCCGCTCGGAGGAAGCCTCCGTCTGGCGCGATATAGAGGTCACGCACAGCCACCAGGGGCAGGCCGTTGCCATATCTGGCCCAGGAAACGCCGCCATCCGTGCTGCGGTAGACGCCGAAATCAGTTCCTGCGAACAGGGTGTCCTTGCTACCCCGGAGGTTCTGGATTACATGAATGGGAATCCCGAAGGGCAGGCCATTGGTCGTGCCGGAGGTGCCGTCGATGGAGGCCCAAGTTGCGCCGCCGTTGGAGCTCTTGAACAGATGGTGTGCGGTGGCACTCGGAGCCACGGTGGATCCGTACACGGTCTGGGGATCCTCGGTATTGAACCAAATGTAGCTGGTATTGAAGGACCCACCGGTGATGTCGCCCGAGTCGGTCCAGGTGGCGCCGTCGTTGTAGGTGGTCCAGAAGCGACCGCCGCTGCTGGTGACCCCGACTGCGTTGGAACTGCGGGAGCTGTTCACGTTTCGGAGGGTCCTGGCTGTGTCGTAGCCGGTCATCGGCATGGCCGACCAGTTGCTACCGAAATCAGTGCTCTTGTAGACCTTGCTGTTGACGAAGGTGTAGACGGTATCAGGCGCGGTGATGGGGCCGAAGGCGATTTTGGGAGCGAAAGGGGTGGTAGCGCTGTCGCCCGCTTCGGTGATGCCGGTGGACGAGGGCAAGAACTGCGTGAGCCCCCCATCGGTGCTCTTGTAGATGCGCGTGTAATAGATAGATCCGAGCATCAGGTCACCATTTGAGGGGTGGATCACGGTGCCGAATCCGTCGCCACCGATCTGGTCCTCAAAGACTCCGCTGTTTTGCAGAGCTGCACCGCTACCCTGGCGCACCCGGGTTCCATTGTCCTGTAACCCCAGGCTTACGCGCCATTTGGAATCGGCCGGCGTGGTGGCCGCGGTGGAGCCCACGTTGTAGACCAAGTGGCTGCTGATTCCCTTGTTGCGCCGGTTGTCGATGAAGGTCAGGTCATCAGTGGTGGTGGGAACCGTGGCACGCCAGGGGTCTTTCAGAATGGCCAAACCGCCATCATTGCCTACGAAGAGCGTGGTGCCGGACCAAGCCGTGGTGTGGTTGTCAGCGTGGGTGTATGGGTGGCCAGAGCCGAACCAGTGGGTGAGCTGGTTCCAGCTGGAACCCCCATCCATGCTGCGGTAGAGGGCCAAGTTGGCCCCGATGACCAGACGTTGAGAGTTGGCCGGATCCACGGCCAGACCGTGGTTGTAGAATCCTTGGCCGCCATCACCGGTCATTTGCGGCCCTGTACCCTGAAAGAGTCCACCGCTGATGGTAGGTGCGGCTATCCAGGTCCAGGTCACACCTTTGTCCGTGGACTTCAGGACGCCACGGGCAATGTTGTGGGTGGCCGTGTCTTCTACAATCCCGTAGGCCGTGGTGCCATCTCCGGCGGCGGCCAGGGTGATACGGCCTTTGGTGATGGCGGTGGGGACGCCAGAGATGGTGGCCAGAGTCCAGGTGGTGCCGGAATTGGAAGAGGTGTAGATCGCGCCGACGGTGCCCTCATTGGAACAGATGAGATCCGTGGCCGTGACCTTACGCACAGTCCAGGCCTGGCCGGTGGCAGGACCACCAGCGACGGCCGCGAAAGTGGCACCGCCGTCATTGGAGACCTTCAACCCATCGTTGGTACCCCAGAAGACTAGATTGGCCGTCATAGGAAGAATGGAATAAGAGCGGGTGGCGTTGCCCAGTCCCGTGGCTGCAGTCCAGGTGACACCCCCATCCGGGCTCTTATAGAAGCCCCGTCCCTCGGCATCGAAGGGATCGCCCAGGCCCGCGTAGAGCACATTGGAATCCGCCGGACTAATGGCCATGGCGCCGAGGGAGATATTGCCGCTAGAGCCGCTGGCCGGGAGGTCGTCGGTAATGGGCGTCCATATCCACTCGGCAGCGCCCTGAGCGATGTCGGCGTTGGTGCACTTGAAGATCCCACCGCCACTGGTGGCCAGGTAGAGGGTGGTCGCCACAGTGGGATGGGGCACGATGGCCACGGGGCGGCCACTGTCGATGCTGCTCCAGTTCGCAGGTGTCGGATTCGCGGTGGGGCCAAGATTGGTCCAGGAGGCTCCGCCAACCCCCGGCGGAGTTGGCAGGACGGCTTGGCCCAACTTGCCCTTCGGGAAGAGTTGGCGCCAGCGCTGGATCTCCTCGGTGGCCTTCTGGTTCTTGTAGTCCAGGAAGGCCGGAGATAGCGCCCCGCCGAACCAGTAGAGATCCCAGGCCTTGCGTAGTTCCGGCAGGTCGTGACCTTTGATGGCATCGGGCCCGGTACGGGCGGGAAGTGACCGCCGCCGCAGCATGGGGTTGGCTTCACCCTGTGCTTCCAATCCCCAGGCCACCAACAGGGCCGAGAGGGTGAGGAACCGCTTGAGTGTATGGGTCATGGCCGCTCCGAAGACAGTATCCTTGAATCCAGCCAGCTCATGGATTCAGGGCGTCCATTACGATACTCCGACCCCGAACTGATTGAGGCCCGACGGAGAATTCTTAACAAAACTTAACATTGCCGATGGCATCGTCCCATTTAAGGAATGCAGGGGGACGGATTTGCCGAAGGGTCCTGTTTTCCACCTTTCGTTGACCTGCCCGGGCCCGGCGAACTACGCTCAAAGGTTTGGGTCTGCTGCCACCGTGATTGCCATCCGCCCTGACAACCCCCTGATCGTCCAGAGCGATCGCACCCTGCTGCTCGAGGTGGCCCATCCGGCGTTTGAGCAGGTACGGGACGAGTTGGCGCGCTTCGCCGAGCTGGTGAAGAGCCCCGAGCACATCCACACCTACCGCATCACGCCCCTGAGCCTCTGGAATGCCTCTGCTTCCGGCGTGCACTGCACGGACATGATCGAGACCCTGAACAGCTGGTCGAAGTATCCCGTGCCGCAGAACCTATTGCAGGAGATCGAGGACCACGGCACCCGCTACGGCAAGCTTCGCCTGGTGGCCAAGGGTGATCGTCTTGCACTAGAAATGGATGATCGCGGCCTCTTCTGGGAGCTGGAGAACCAGAAGTCGCTGCAGGGCCTCCTGGCGGAACCCTACCCCGACGAGACGGGCATCTACCTCAACACTGGCATGCGCGGCGAGGTGAAACTGCAACTCATCCGCCTGGGCCATCCCGTGCAGGACATGGCGGGCTATAAGCCCGGCGACCCACTGCCCTTCGAGCTATCACCCATGACGAAGCAGAACGGCAAGCCCTTCGGCCTGCGCCAATACCAGCAGGCGGCGGTGGATGTCTTCCACGCAGGCGGAGGCCCCGACGGCGGCGCGGGGGTGCTGGTGCTGCCCTGTGGCGCGGGCAAGACCGTCATCGGCATCGGCTGCATGGGCAGCCTGCAGACGCACACGCTGGTGCTCACCACCAACGGCACCGCCGTGAAGCAGTGGAAGCAGGAGCTGCTGGACAAGACCACGCTGACCGAAGACCAGGTGGGCCTCTACACAGGCGACACCAAGGAGATCAAGCCGGTCACCATCGCCACCTATCAGATCCTCACCTACCGCCGCAGCAAGACGGGCCCCTTCGAGCACTTCAAACTCTTCGAGGCGGCCAACTGGGGCCTGGTGATCTACGACGAGGTGCACATGCTGCCCGCGCCGGTGTTTCGCGCCGTGGCGGAACTGCAGGCGAAGCGGCGCCTGGGCCTCACAGCCACGCTGGTGCGCGAGGACGGCAAGGAAGAAGATGTCTTCAGCCTCATCGGCCCCAAGCGCGTGGACGTGCCCTGGAAGATGCTGGAGAAGGATGGCTTCATCGCCACGGCCCACTGCCTGGAAATCCGCGTGCCCCTGCCCATGGACGAACGCATGGAATACGCCGTGGCCGACCAGCGCCAGCGCTTCCGCATCGCCTCCGAGAACAGCCTGAAGATGGTGGTGATGGATGAACTCCTCGCGGGCCATCCCACCGACAACATCCTCATCATCGGCCAGTACCTCGAGCAGCTCCGCATCATCGGCGAGCGGCTGGGCGCGCCGGTGCTCACGGGGCAGACGCCCGAGAAGGAGCGCGAGTCGCTCTTCAAACAGTTCCGCGAAGGCAGCCTGCGCGTGCTCATCGTGAGCAAGGTGGCCAACTTCGCCATCGACCTGCCGGATGCCTCCGTGGCCATCCAGGTGTCTGGAACCTTCGGTTCCAGACAGGAAGAAGCGCAGCGCCTCGGGCGCATCCTGCGCCCGAAAGGCGAGCGCAACGTGAGCTACTTTTACTCGCTCATCAGCAGTGAAACCACCGAACAGGAGTTCGCTCGTAATCGCCAGCTCTTCCTTACGGAACAGGGCTACCGCTACATGATTGAAAGCCGGCGTTTCAACGAGCACCACCGGCTGAGCGAGCCCACGGTGTGGCGGCAGTTGCTGGTGGATACCGAGGGTTGACGGCCTTCGAATTTGCTCCAGGCTGCCCTTGGCAGCCTGGAGTTATCTGCGAACCGAAGGTCCGCAGCAGGAGCGGCTACCGCCACAGCTCCGGATGCAGCAACGACTGCGCCCCCAGCCATCGGTCCATGGGCCAGACGATAAGCGCTGCGAGGAGTCCGGCCAACACGTCATCCATGACCACACCCCAGCCGCCGGGCAGGTGCTGGGCCCGGTCCACCACGCCGGGTTTCCAGATGTCGAAGAGACGGAACAGCATGAAGGGCGCCACCAGTCGCGCAGCCCACAGCGACAGGGGCTGCGGCTGCACCGTGATGGTGAAGAGCAGCGGCGTGAGGGCGAACCAGACGCCCGCCCACTCGTCCGCCACGATGAAGGAGGGATCCTTCAGGCCCGTTTCCTTCACGACGCGGTCTGAGGCCCACACGGCCACGAGCGTGACGGCGACGGGCGTCGCCAGGAGCAGCCACAGAGCCCAGGCACCACCAACATGACGCAGGCCTGCCACCATCAGCAGCCAGGCAAGAAGGCCCGCCAGGCTGCCCCAGGTGCCCGGGGCGGGCCTGAGGTAGCCGCTGCCGAATCCCGTGGCGAGCCACCAGGCCAGGCGGGGCGCCGAGGTCGGGGAGGTCTTCATCTCATCCACTCCTTTTGATTGCCACATCGTGAAGCGCTGCGGCCAAGCACCCACCTTGGATCTCAAACGTGCCTCAGGGCTTCCACGATACGCAGCCGTGCGGCTTTCAGGCCGGGGAACAGGGCGCTCACCTGGAGGGTGGCCTGGAGGCCGAGAGCCACGATGAAATACACAGCGGGCACGAAGTGGATGTTCAGCTCGTAGCCATGGCTGGTGCCGGGCGGGGCGGGCATCTGCAGGTGCAGGGCGTTGAGGCCTGCGCGCAGCAGCAACGTCACCGTGAGGCCCAACGCACTGCCCATGAGACCCAGAAAGGCGCCTTCCCATTGCAGCAGCACCAGCAGCTGCCGGGGCTGCAGGCCCATGGCCCGCAGTACGCCGAACTCCCGCACGCGCTCCATGACTGACATGAGCAGGGTGTTCGCTGTGGCCAGCAGCACCACGAGAAAGAGCACCAGGCCCATGAAGCCGAAGATGGCGAAGTAGAGCAGCTTCACCTGCTTGTAGAAGGAGGCCAGCTCGAACCAGGGCTTGACGGATGTTCCCGGTAGTTGGGCCTGCACTCGCGCTTGCGCGCCAGCGATGTCCTGCGGACGCTTGAGCACCACGCTCAGGCGCGAACGCGCCTGGGCTGAATCCAGCAGTTGGTCCGCGGTCGCGAGGCTCACGGTGAGGAAGCGGTCGTTCAGTTCGCGCAGGCCCAGGTCCTGCAGGCCCACAACGTCCACATCCACGGCATTCAGCGCGCCGTCCTTGGTGGTGGACATGAGGGTGAGGGAGCCGCCCACGGTGGCGCCCAGCGAGCGTGCCAGGCCGAGGCCGAGGATGACCTCACGCGCGGCCGGATCGGCGGATAGCCAGTGCGATCCCTTGCCGCTGGCCAGGAGAGCGCCGCCCTTCAGGGCCTCAGCGGTGGCCATGTGTTTCGGCTCCAGCACGGGATCCACGGCCGTGCCGAGGAAGGCCACGCTCTTCGCGCCACTGCTGAGCAGGCCCATGAACTGGATGCGGGGTAGCACTTCAGAAACGGCTGGATCCTGGCGGAGCCGCGTGGCCAGGGCTTCGCCATCGGGCAGGGACTGCTCCAGGCTCTGGGCCTCATCACCTTCCATGGCGCCGGGTGGCATCACCTGCAGGTGACCCAGGCCGCCGCGGATGGCCGCATCGGAGAGACCCTGGAAGGTCTGGGCCATGAAGCCGCCGGCCAGGCTAAGGGCCAGGAAGCCAGCCACCACCACCATCAGGGTGAGGGCCGTGCGCCGTCGCTGGCGCAGCAGGTTCCGGAGGGCGAGCCGGGCGAGGATCATGCGAGCCTCAGTGGATCCAGGGAAAGCAGGAACACAGAGGACACGGAAATCCCACAGAGGACGCGGAGGAAATGGCGAGAAATGAAAAGAGAGTCTTCCTTGAGATGGGTTTTTCTCTGTGCCCTCTGTGGCTCTCTGCGTCCTCTGCGTTCCGACTCTTTTCTCATGCCCCCTCCACCAATCGCCCGTCCATGAGGCGGAAGACGCGGTGGGCGCGGGCGATGACGGCGGGATCGTGGCTGGCCACCAGAAAGGTCACGCCGCGCTCGGTTGCGAGTTCCGCCATGAGGTCCATGAGGGGGCCGCCGTGGGCGTGATCGAGGCTGGCAGTGGGTTCATCGGCCAGCACCAACAGGGGATCGGGCGCCAGGGCGCGGGCGATGGCCGCGCGCTGCTGCTGGCCGCCGCTGAGCTGGCCGGGGTGGTGATGCCTACGGTCGGCGAGGCCCACGCGATCGAGGGCAGCTTCGGCACGCTGCCGGGCCTCATCATCCGCCACGCCTTGGAACTGGAGGGGCAGCATGACGTTCTCCAGGGCCGACAGCACGGGCACCAGGTTGAAGGCCTGGAACACGAAGCCCATGCGCCGCAGGCGGAGGTCGCAGCGAGCCCTCTCGGGCAGGGAGGACACCGATTGTCCATCGAGGCGCACTTCGCCTTCGTCGGGCGTGTCCAGCAATCCCGCCAGCTGCAGCAGCGTGGTCTTGCCGCTGCCGCTGGGCCCCGCCAGAACGGCTAGGCAGCCCTTGGGCACTTCGATGGATACGCCGAACACGCCGGCGCGTTCGCCGCCGAGTTCATAGGCGCGGGTCAGGTTGCGGAGCTCCAGCATCCGACCAGTGTAGCCCGCTCACCACACGAGGCTCTGCATCAACCATCGCTCGTGTTTCAGAGGCCTTTCTAAACCACGAAGACGGAAAGACCACGAAGAAGGACAAGGGCACTGAACGTGAATGCCGACTTCGTGATCTTCCTTTCTGCGTGGTGATTCCTTTTCGATGGGCGAACCCAATTCAAAACTGCATGGCGTAAGCGACCTTCGCGAAGAGCCCCCGTTCGACCATGCGCTCCGATGGGACCACCGCGAGGGGATCGCGCCGCCGCTGGCCCGACCAGCCCAGGTAGGCGTTGGTGAAGGCGTTGGGTTGCCAACCCACGAAGGCCTTGAGGAACTTGTCCACGCCTTCGGCGTAGGTACCGTCGTAGCGCACCACGAAGGCCTGGGTCTTCGCGTAGAAAAACAGTGGAAACTGCCAGCTGCCCGAGGCGGTCAGCTCCCGGGCGCGGATGAAGTGCAAATTATCGATGGCGCGATCCAGGTTGGACTGCTGGCCCGTGAGGTTGTATGAGACGGAACCCACGGTGCCATAGAAGGAGGCCCAGGCCGACCGGAACCGGGCCGGATCCCCCGAAGACAGGTCGAGGGTCCGGGCCTGGGTGGCGTTCCAGCCGAACTGCAGGGGAGAGAGTTTCCGCCAGTTGCCGCCGAGGGTGAGGCCGCGGGTGGCCACGGAGCGGAGGCGATCCTCGGCCCAGGTGCGGCCCGCGAGATCCCAGTTGATGAAGAAGCTGAGGCGGCCGGCAGTTTCCATCCAGCTATCCAGGCCCAGGGTGCGGTCCATGGGATCGCCGTTCCACCAGGTGAGCTTGCGGAAGCGCAGGGTGGCATTGGCCTGGGACAGGAGGCCCTCATTCCAGTTGTTGCGCCAGGTCGTTCCCAGGCTTTGGCGGCGATAGCCCTGCAGGTCCGTGAAGCCCGACAGCAGCACGAGGTCGGGACTGGTGGCCTGATCGATGAGGTAGGCCGACCAGTGGCGGGTGCTCCAGTCCAGCTCCGCGGAGGTGGACGTGCCGCGCTGGGAGGACAGGGCGCCGTCGGTCTGGGGCAGGTGGGAGGTCGCGGTCATGGCGCTGCCCAGGAAGTGGAACTCGGAGCCCAGGTACTGATCCACGTAGATGCCGCCACTCTGGCCGCCCGTGCGATCAGGCCCGCTCAGTAGGGCCTTGTCCGTCCCCAGAAAGGAGAAGCCCGAGCCCTTGTCGTCCAGCTGGAATTTCATGGCAGCGGCGGTGTCGCGGGTGGCGCGGCCATCCACGCCCACGGCGCCGTTGGCGCCCAGCAGCAGGCCGCCATCCTGATCCTTGGCGTGGAGCACACTCCAACTGGCGAAGGAGGCTTGGCCCGAAGCCTTGAGGCCGAAGAGCGGATTCTGAATGGAGCGGCTGAAGAACTGGCGCTGGGCGCCCTGCACGCCGAGCAGATCCATGCCTTCCAGGAAGAAGGGCCGCCGCTCGGGATAGAACACTTTGAAGCGGCTGTTGATCTGGAGCGGATCCACATCCGCATCCGCCGTGGCGAAATCGGGCCGGTACGTGCCCTCCAGAGTGAGCGCCGTGGTGGCGTAGCGCAGATCCATGCCCAGGCGGGATTGGCTCTTGGTGGGGCTGGCGGGATCGGGATCGAGGGTCTGGGTGCGATTGAGGGTGGTGAAGGGGATCACGGTGAAGGGCGAGCCCGGCTTGTCCACGGGGGCGCCCGATACCTTGGCCACCTGGCAGATGTCGCACTGGATGTCCTTGCTCATGCGGGGCCAGACGATGCCGTAGCGGCGCTCGCGGGGGATGATGCGCAGGATCCGCAGGCCCCACTCGCCGGGCATGCGCCGCAGGCTGCTGGAGGGGATGCGC
>JAYVRY010000007.1:0-9173 GCA_043775845.1 Acidobacteriota bacterium | reverse complement strand
ATCGCGGAGCAGGGTGAAGGTTTCGCCCTCTCCCCTCCCGTTGGCTTTGTATGAATCCCATTCGATCATGCGTCCCTCGTTCCGCTACCGCTTGGTTTAGGCGGTGGAATGGTTCTTCCGGATGGTGGGCACCACCTGGTCCACGATTCGGCGACCGGGCAAAACCGGTTTTCTAGGTGGACGCGAGTTCGTAGGCGGAACATGCATCCAGCGACTCAATCAGGACTCCCTGGTTAACCGCCTCGCCGACCAAGGTTGGCGACACGAAGGCCCGGGGCTGGGCCTGGTTGTCATCCCGGGCCATGAGGAAGAGGTAGTCGCGCCCGGCGATCTCGACAACATACATCGAGGGATCGGCCAGGGCATCCTTCAGTTGATCGATGGTTTTGAGGATGGGAATCGGCATGGTCTTGTGTCCTCCTTGAACGCTTGGTCTCGCGGGCAGCGGCCCGCCTTCGACGCCGAAGCCCCGGCTTCACGGGGCGATGCGGCGGTTTTTCCTTCATGACCTTAGACCGAAGTTTCAGCGAGGTGGGGATCTTCGGCCAGGGCCCAACCTTCGGTTTGGAGCGCAGCGGCCACCTTGAATGCTTGCGACCCGTGGACGTGCATGTCGTAGTGGACGTACACGCGGTTCCGGACGGTCCCGTCGGGTAGGGGCATCCAGAGCACGTCCCGGACCTTGGCGTGGCACTCCTGGACCGACTGGAGGGCTGGGGTGCTGAACCTCTCCCCAATCCTAGGCAGGATCGGGACCTCCAGTTCTCGTTCCAGGTAGAAATTCCCGCCTTCCGGCTTCTTCTCCCTTTTGAACATGGAGGGCGACGGTTCTTGCTGTGCCCCCATGACCATGATCTCAACCATCGCCAGCATGTCTCACTCCTTCGGTTGGCACCCGGGATCCGCCGGGTCGGTTGGATTGCGCGAAACGCTTGTTGTCGGTTAGATGGACTCGCAACCCACGGTCGGTTCCGGGTATTCGGTCCAGTTGATGTAGATGGGGGTTTCAGAATCGCAGGAAATAATTCCAGTTTGTCCGCAGGAGCAGAGCACGGGGTCGCCATCGGCAAGCTCACCCTCCGGGGCATCGGTTTCGACCATGAACAGGTTTACGCCACAGCACGGGCATTGGTCCTCGAACTCTAGTTCGTGTTTCATGGGTTCCTATCGTGAGAATTCGTGCTTGTTATCAGAAATTGGAGCGACGGGCTCCTGGTTCAAATACCGGTACAAACGTCGAAGATAATAACTCCCAGCGGGGTTCACAAATCTCAGATCAAACAATCCTGGTTACAAAACACCTGCGAGTCCTCGCTGCTTCACCTCGGCATACCCGTCGTAGGTGAGTCGTTCGGCATCTGATGGGTGGAAGGGGACCCCTGCGTGGTTGCAACCGTTGTCCCTCCAGGTGTCGGTATGGGCCGGGATTGGCACCCAAAGCACGATCTGGCGGCCCATGCGTTCGGCCATGATCCAGTTGGGCTTAATCCCGTCACGGCCTTCCTCCTCCACGGCCGTCGCCGACATGCGCCCAGTGAGAACCTTAGGACCCGGGAGCACCAGCTTGTTGAGGACCCCGTGCAGATTGATCCCTGCCTGGTTTCGCAGGTCCGGCTGAAAGACCAGGAAGGTGGACTGGCGTTCGTGGAGTCTGTGCGTGAACCGCCACGCTAAGCGGGGGACGGAGCGGGAGCCCTTCGGCAAGGCGAACCCATGCAGACGCTCCTCGGTGCCAAAGGGAACAGCATTGGGACCGCCGTGGGCAAGAAGGAAGGCCTCGCGCTGCTGCGCGACCTCATCACGCTCCAGTAGGAATGCCTTGGCAATCTCGTAGCTTTTGCCTCTCGCAAGAAAGTACGCGTGATCCAGCACCCTGAGTCCCTCCAGAACCATTGTCTGGCCAGGGTTTTTTTTCGACTCTTGGGCGGGGGATTTTTTTGTTCCATGGACACTTTCCATTGGGAGAGAACCATGCTGCGAAGCCTTACCCTGCCTTGGCCCAAGACCATCAATGGCTCGATGTCCGAAATCCTGCCCAGGTTCTGGCCGCTGGCTCTCAATCTGATCCTCTACCTGGCGAGCTGCTACGGCCTCTGGATCGGGAGTTGGAAGGGCGAAACGGGATGGCTCATCCCCTTGGGCATCGCCGGTCTCGTCATCGCTGGCATTCGTGGCATCTCCTGGCCACTCGTGCTCCTGGCCCTGCCGATCTACGCCCTGCGCTACCTGATCTACATGGCTCCGCTGTTCCTTGGGATCGGCATGAGCAACACCAAGACCTTCGTTGCCCTGCTGGGCACGGCCACCTGGGAAGCCTTCCCAGTGCTTGTGGCCGTCGGTGTTGGCCTCCATTTGGTTCGGCGGAAGGCCCCGATTGGCGCCATGTTCCTGATCGTGGCCGGCCTTTTCACTGGCCTCGCCGTTTGGCTGCCCAGGCCCTACACCTTCTCCATCGTCGCGCCGATCTACCGGGAGATCCCGGGCATGATCTGGGCCTTTGGCAATGACCTCACGGCTGGCCTGCTGCTGGGCATGGTCTTCGTCCTGGGTGTCTGGTTGGCCCGACCTGTGGCCCTCAAGAGCATGCTGATCTCGGCCCTCGGCGCCACCGCGGTACTCGGCCTCACCCATGTCGGCTACCTCCGCTGGCAGGGCCAGTGCGGCGGCATGAGCCGGAAGGTGGTCGAACATGATGTGATGGCCATTCCTGGGGCACTCCCCCCGTTCATCGCAAACTTCAAAGGCATGAGTGACCGGGCCCTCTACCCCATGGTGCTCTTCAGTGGCATGAAGCCTGACCTGATTATGGGCCCCGAGAACCTCGTTCAAGCTGACAAGACCCTCGACCCAGATGATGAGACCTCCACCACGCAGCGGCATGTGACGGCCATCGGGACCGCTATCGCCGTGCCCTACTCGCAGAGCCTCTTCGGGGCCCGCGATCACCACACCTCCCGGATCTATTTCAGCGACATCGTGAACCAGAAGCCCCGCGTCCAATGGAAGGACCTGGAAAAGCGCAGCCCGGGGGTCGATTACACCATCCCCTGGCTGAACAAGGCGTTCACCAAGGACTACCTGCCCTCAATCAAGCCCGCGAAGGACCTCCCCTTGATGGACCTGTGGAAGCGGCGGGGCAGCCTGGACGCCTCCGTCGAGGACGGTGGACTCTCCCGCGTCAGCCGGGCCGTGATCACCATGTCGGGTGAGCTGCGCGACCCCCACTTGGTCCGCAAGGTGGTCAAGGACCCGAGCATCACGGCAGCCATGAACCCAAACATCGGAGGTTGGCTGGGCAACCTGGAAGCCGTGGGTGCGAGCATCCAGGCCCGCGCCAGGCTTCTTGAACTCGGCCTTATCGGGTACCGGGTCGGTCAGAGCGCGGGCACAGAACTGATCGTGCCCTGGCTCGACCAGACGGCGCCCGCCACCATCGCGCCCAACAAGGCATTTATCCGCTTTGCCTCCCCTTTGCCCTACCAGCGACTCGACACCGGCTACACCGCCGGTCTCTGGCTCCTTGCGCTCTACCTCGTCCCCGCCGTGAGCCTCGCCCTTCTCGCCCTCTGGCTCCTGGGCAGCCTCGTTCCTGCGGCCTATCGCCTACGCGCTTGATTCGACCCAAGGATTCGTATGGACATCTTGCAGTTCAATGCCAGCCCCAAGAAGCGACAGGCCGAGATCCTGACCCGCGTGTTGCTGATGCGTGCCTGCCGATTCGACACGAACTCCATCATCCAGCGCCTCTCCATCGACTGCGACATTCAGATCAGCCATCACACCCTTACCGACATTGAAGCCGGCCTCGGTCTGCGGACACCTGCTTGGCGCCGAGTCTTCCAGGAGCTTCGAGCCATGCTTCGCATGAGCGCAGCCGAACTCTCCCCCTTTGAGTGCCGCGTCCAGACGGCCCCCGGGGAAGCCGGGGTGCTTCTCGGGTTGATTCTATGGGAGCGGGGTCACCGGGATCTGCCCAATTGGCTGGACTACAAGCTCTGGCCAGCCTCATGCCAAGCGATCCACGCTGGGGTCAAGCTCTCACTCGGCCTCCGCCAGGCCGAGGCCATCAACAGGGAAGCCGTTGTGGCCTACTGCGGAGGCTGGGCCATTCGGCTCCGCCTTGCAGGCCTGACGCCCCTCCAACTCGCGGAACTAGCCTTCCCAGGCGAAGAGAGCACCCGCCTTAGCGAACGGCTCCTTCAGATCAAGGGCAGCAAGAAGTCCTGGAAGATGCCGAAGATCAAGCCAGTTCGGGGCTTACAAATGCCTCGGGTGCCAGCCCACAAAGCAGGCTGACTTCTTGCACTGAGATCGGCAGTACGGGCACCGACGGCCACCCTACTGGCGATTCGAGCATGATCCGGCTGAAGAACACCAGGGGCTTGCCCCGCTGGTATTTGGTCCCCTCGGTGATCCATACCGCGTCCTCCAAGGAGGACAGCCCAATCGCGTCGGCCACATCCTGGCACATCCCCAGCGAGAAGAAGCCCCACTCGGCATCCACCAAGGCATCCTCCTGGGCCTGAAGGTCAGAGATGCGTTTTTCCAGTGCAGCACGATCCTCTTGAGTCATGGTGGCAAGTCTGTGGTTGAGGCGCTCGACCGCCTGCTCGGCCATCAGCTCCTCAGCCTCATCCATCTCGATTTCACCGCTCTCGCAAGGGGCCGTGAAGAACGGCTGCGGGTCGAATGGGATTGGGCTCTTCGTGCCTGTGACCAGGACGATGTGGCCCAGATCCCCGTGAAATACCCTAGTCAGAAAGCCTTGTTCACTGGGCTCGAACCGCTTGACCTGAGCCTCGAACACCAGCTTCGGTATATAAGGTGTGAATTCATCACAGGGATTCAAGAGCTTCTCCAAAGAAAGAGCCGCAATGCGTGAACATTGCGGCCTTGGCTGCTGCGAACGGGGGGTTCCCGGCCCACGTTCAGTGCCGAACCATCACCACGGGGATCGCGTCGTGGTGGACCTTCGGCACACTCTCACCGCAGCCAGTGAGCTTCAAATTAGGTAGGAAGACCAGTCGCCGAACACGACGGCCAGGAGCCGATGGCGGCCCTGGTCCGAGAGCGACATAACAATTGCCAGAGCAAGCAGGAAGACCACGTTGACCACGATCAGCGAGTAGCCGAACCGGGCCTCATTTGCGAAGTGCTCTCTGATTCGGTGCTTCAGCACGTTCATGCGATCTCCTGGGGTGGTGGACCGGGAAGGGCCTACCTCTATTTGGCCTTCGATGATTTTTTCGCCGTGGCGGGTTTGGCCACCTCCTTCGACGACTTGGAGGCTCGGAAGGCCAGTCCACGGCTGGGAGCGACGGCAACCGGATCCCCGGTCCTGGGGTTCCGCCCCATCCGCGCCTTGCGGGCCCGGTATTCAAACGTGCCGAAATCGCGGATCTTGACCGCCCCGCCCGCCTGGGCCGTCTCCCGGATCTCGTCAAACATGGCGCGGAGCGCCCTCTGAACCTTCGGTCGGCTCACATCCAGGTTGTCGGCCACCTTGTTGGCCAGTTGGCTCAGGCCAGTGTTGACGCTCTTGGGCATTGCAGAATCTCCGTGAAGATGAGGGGTTGCTCGGGGTTTGGGCTCATTCGCCGTCGAGTTCGGCGGGATCCCGCCACATCAGTTGGCCTTCCACGGCCTTGCCCTGGAGCAGGAACGGCCGGGCGAGGACGAGGGAGCTGGGGACCACGAGCCTGACCCGGCCCGATTCGACTTGGCCATCCTCAGTCCAATGCTCCACATGCCACTTGAAGGCCTCCGGGGTGGCAGGCTCGACCCAGGCGATCTCCAGTGACCCGAAGACCACCGTTGTGCCCTGGACCTCAATGGGGCGTCCCAAGAACTTGACCCGGGTGCCCGGGGTGGCTCGCCCACCGCCCGCGCCGACGAAGGCGCCGGCAGCGGTGGTGTCGAGCAGACAGGTGATACCGCAGGCCGCGACAGCCAGGCGAGTTCGGCCTTCGGAATGGGAAACGCCCAGGACGGTTCCGTAGCCCTCCACGGCCTTGAAGCCTGCGGCTCGGAGATCGTCTTCCTTGGGCTGCCTGTGGGTGGGTGGGGTGCTGGTGATCAAAGTCTCTCCTTGGGCGACTAGCTTGCGAGCTTGTATTGCTTGGCCATGGCCATCAGACCCAGCAGGTCATTGGCCATGCGGTTCCGGTCTTCCTGGGGCATCTCGTTGCTAAGCAACGTGAGTGCGCTAGGCGCGTCAGGGTCGTCCTTCACGAAGTTGGCGACATCGGCAGCACGGGCCAGGCGTCGCTCAGGATCCAGTGCCGACCAGGCCGCGACGGCCTTGTCCACATTAGAGGTCGGGACAGGAGCGGGCGCTGGTGGGGCGGGGATAGCTGCAGGCGTCGCGGCGGGGCGGAGGAAGGCCTCGATCAGGTTCCGGGCGCCCTGGGGCCTGGGAGTGGGATTCGCGGCCTCGGCCTCGAGGGCGGCCTTGTCGGCAGCCCAACCGGCCTCCCAGGTGGGCCACCCAAGCCTCGGTGCCAGGTTGGCATAAAGGATGGGCATCACTTCCCTCTGAACCATCTTGCTTGCGGTCAACGCACCGGCCAGCAGGAGGACGAGAGACAAGTAGCCCTTCCCAGCAGTTGCCCCCATCAATAGCAGGGTGGCAACAATGACCAACAGGGTGTAGCCGGAGGACAACTGCTCGATCCGCTTGGCGTGCGGACCTTTGGGCTGAAGGAAGCCATTGACGTTCTGTTGAACGCGGCCTCGCACCCCTGATGTGATACTGCTGAGCAATCCCATGTTCCCTCTCCTCGCCTTTGTTTTGAGCCGACCTGCGGGGTTGCAGAGGGTCGGACATGAAGACCACGAATCTTTCTGAGATCAGCCTTTGGCTTTCTCACTGCCTTCCACGACCGTGGGGGCAAGGGGTTCGGCCTCGGCCTTGGCCCTGGGCTTGGTCACAGGGGCCACGCCCTCCTTGGGGCGGTGCAGCGTGAACTCGACCCGACGGGACCCCCAGTTGTGGGACTCCTGCGTCTTGCCGCGCTTCACAGGACGGCGAGCGCCCATGCCCTCAGTGGCGATCTGGTTTGAGGGAGCCCCCAACTTCACCAGCGCATCCTTCACGATCACCGCCCTCTCGGCGGAGAGATTCTCGTTCCGAGTCTTGGTGCCACGGGGATCGGCATGTCCGGTGACGGTCAGGTGATTCACGGGACTGGTGCGAACCCAATTGGCAATCCGCTGGAGATGGGTGGCCGGGGCAACCATGTCACTGGTGTTGAAGGGGAAGTAGACCGGGTCGAGATTCATCCCATAGTCCAGAGGGCCAGAATTGGCACTTGTGACAGGCGAAGGGCCATCCTCCCCCTGGGGCGGGAGGGGCGGCCAGTAGTAGACGCGCATGTAGGGCTTTTTCTTGTCGATCCGCGCCGAGTTCATCGGCACTCGAACGTATCGGACGGGTTTCCCCGGGAATGGGGCGTCGCTCGGCGTGACCTTCATCGGCAAGGCCGCCATCGGAATCCGCTGGGCCTGAGCTTCGGGGGGGATAGCTGGCACAGGGCCCGCACTGGCCACCACGCTGGTCACCGGCGCCACGGGGCGGGATGTGGCGACCTGCACCTGACCAGGCTTTGGGGCTGCCTGCTGATCGGGCACCGGCTTGGCCGGTACGGGAGTCGTGGCCTCACCAGAGAGGCCCAGCAGAAGGGCGGCGGAAAGAATGAGGGACATGAAGGCTCCTATCAGGCTTTCTGGATCCAGTCCCACATCCAGAGGACGTTGGGGACATAATTCTGGGTTTCACGGAATGGGGGCACGCCCCCGTGCTTCTCCACCGCGCCTTCACCGGCGTTGTAGGCCGCAGCGATTTTGATCAAGTTGCCCTGGAACCGGGTTTGCAAGGTCGCCAGGTAGCGCACACCGGAACGGATGTTCGTGATGGGGTCATAGGGGTCACCCTGGTGACCGAAACGCTGCGCGGTGCCCCCCATGAGCTGCATGAGGCCCCGTGCCTTCTTGGGGCTGGTGGCCCGCCAATGGAAGCGGCTTTCCGCCCAGATGATGCTCTTGGCCAGAACGGGGTCCACACCCTCCTCGAGACAGAAGGCCATGATGTAGGGGTCATAGACCCACCACAGGGACTTGTCTGCGCCCTTGGGCGGCCAGCCGATCCCGCCATTGGGCTTGAAGGCCGGATCATTCGCGGCACGACGGTAGATCACTCTACCGTCAGTGGTTCGCAGGACCGTGACCTGGGCAGCCAGAGGCAGGCTCCCGGCAGCGAGAACCGCCGCCAGGACCACGCCAACCAACCGGAGGGCAGTCATCAATCCACCGGGACCACAGCAAGGGTGACGCTGGAGATCCCGAGTCGGCGGCGGATCTCGTCCACCGCCCACTGAAGGCTCATGCCCTGAGCGAAGTCGCCGATCTGCCGGTAGGTGTCTCGAAGGGTAGAGGCCAGGGTGCCTCGGATCAGCGCCTCGTCGATCCGCTTCCCGTGGGACCCGGCCTCTTCCGTGGCGAGCAGGTGCCAGTCGGCCACTTCGGAGCCGATGGCCACCA
Source organism: Acidobacteriota bacterium (assembly GCA_043775845.1). Classification (GTDB taxonomy): domain Bacteria; phylum Acidobacteriota; class Holophagae; order Holophagales; family Holophagaceae; genus Geothrix. The sequence goes on along the minus strand of JAYVRY010000007.1, from coordinate 635 downwards.
TGATGTCGAGCGGCAGGCTGAACTTCTGAAACGACTCACCCCTGGCGCGAAGCCGATCATCCTCGGCAATCGCCCACAGGATGGTAGGCAGCGCGGCCCGGCTGAATCGCTCCATGTTCTGGAAGCGGCAGACATCGACGGGACGGGCGAAGAGCAGGAAATCCTCGACCTGCTCGTCGAGCGCGTAATGCCCACCTCGGGCGTTCATCACCACGGCCAGGGCCGTGATGACCTCCAGCTTCTGGATGAAGACGCGCTCCTCTTCGGCCAGGCCCTTGATCAGCCCCAACTCGGAGATGTGGCAGTCCCCCGACTGAATGCGGTCCAGGAGCATGAGAAGCAGCGTCCTGCCTCCGAAGCTGTCGTCGAAGAGAATCTGTCGGATGTGCCGGAAATGCTCCGGGACCATTTCTGTGAGCTTTGGGGTGCTGGGCCGAGGGTCAGCCATGGGAGTTCCTCCATGGTCAAAGGGTCCACGGATTGATTTTTTCGCCGGGTCGAACGAGCAGAATCTTTACTGCCCAAGGTTTCCCCTTTTTTATCAGGATGCCCGTAAAACCCCATCGTTCAGGGCGGGGATATAAGGGTGCTTTGGCCGGGACGAAGGATCACGGCTGCTGGCCTATGATGCTGGA
>JAYVRY010000006.1:0-9186 GCA_043775845.1 Acidobacteriota bacterium | reverse complement strand
CGCGGCGGCGATTGACCTTGATGACCTTCATGTCGAAGGACTTGCCGAGGTAGGGATCCAGGTTGCGGACGGGCTTCATGTCCACCTGACTGCCGGGCAGGAAGGCGCGGATGCCGATATCGACCGCCAGGCCGCCCTTGACCTTCTCGAGCACGGTGCCGTGCACAGTCATGTTGGAACGGAAGGCCTTTTCGACCTCGTCCCAGATCTTCATCTTCTCGGCGCGCTCACGGCTGAGGCGCACGTTGCCGTTGGCATCCTCGAGCATCTCGAGCAGGACTTCAACCACCTCGCCGACCTGCACGCCCTGCGTGCCGTCGGGATTGTTGAACTCGTCGAGATTGACGGTGCCTGACCCCTTGTAGCCGATGTCGACGATGACGTCCTTGCCGCGGATTTCCACGACGACGCCACGCACGACTTCTTCTTCGCGGAGGCCACGGGTTTCACCTTGCAGCGCGGCCATGAATTCCATGCCTTCGTCGCTGCCGTCCTCCTCGTATGCCGAGTCGAGCACGGTGATACGGCCCATCTGCTTGGAGCCTAGGCCCTTGATGATTGCTTCTAACTTGGACATGAAGTCCACCTCTTTGGTTAGCCCCCGCGCTCTGGCGGTGGGCTGGAATCCCGGCACACGAAGTCCGGCAGAACGAACAGCCTATCCAGGAATGCAGCCGGGGGCCAGGAAAAAGACTGGCTCGCCTTAGTGGAGATCGTACCCCATGGGGAATTTCAGGCTGAAGGTGGTGCCCTTGCCGGGGGTGCTGGAGGCGGACACATGGCCGCCATGCCGGGACATCACGCGCTTCACGATGGACAGGCCCAGCCCGCTCCCTGGGTAGTGGGGATCATTGTGCATGCGGAAGAAGGGCTGAAAGAGCCGACCAGCCTTGTCTGGATCGAAGCCGCACCCGTTGTCGGAGATGTCGATGACCATGTCCTCCCCCACGCCACGCTGGATGCGGATGACCCCCGGGTTGCAGGCATAGGTGAATTTCCAGGCATTGCCCAGGAGGTTCTCGAGGGCGATGCGGATCAGACTCGGGTCTCCATGCACGATCAAGCCCGGTTCGATCTGCCAGAGAACCGTCCGCGCCGGTTCCTTTTCCCGGAGATTGCGCAAAACCAGAGAGGCGTAGCTGGAGAGGTCCACTTCTTGAATGACGGTGATCCGGCCTGAGGTGAGCGCGAGCTGGCGCAAGTCATGGATGAGCTCCTGCATACGCTCGGCGCTTGCGAAGACGCCATCCACGAGGTGCTTCTTGCCTTCATCCCCATCCTTCGCCACTTGTTCCCGGAGCATCTCCAGGCCGAGGATGAGGCTGCTGAGGGGCGAGTTCAGATCGTGCGTCACCATGCGGTTGAAGGACTCTAGATCCTCGATGGTCTTCATCAGCCGCTGCGTGCGCATGGAAACCTGTTCATCCAGGTTCCGGTTGAGTTCAAGCAGGAGATCCTGCCTTCCCCGAGCGGCGTTCAGCAGGGACCGGCCCTGGATCCAGAGTCCGACCACCCCGGCGAGGGCCAGGAGAACACCCAGGCCGACGGCGAGAGAGGGCCTTGATCCCGCACAAATGGCCAGCACCAGGAGTCCCCCCACCAGAACGGCCATGGCGACCCGCAGGCCGGCCTGGAGGTTGCGATTCGGGGCTGGGGGATGGTCCAAGAGACCTCCTGTCTCGCCTTCAGAAGGTGCGGCGGAGCTATTGTCCGAGAACCACTTCCGTCCGGCGGTTGAGGGACCGGCCCGCTTCTGAATCATTCTGCGCGAGCGGATAGGCGCTGGCGAAGCCCTGGGGCCGCATGCGCTCCTTCAGGATCCCGCGGCCGACAAGGTAGTCCACCACGGCCTTGGCCCGTCGCACGGAAAGGTCCAGGTTGTGGTCCTGCGAGCCCGTGCTGTCCGTGTGGCCGCAGACATGAATCGGAATGTCTTTAAAGGATCCCAGCAGCAGCGTGGCCTGGCGGTCCAGGAGGGGGAAGGTGGAAGGGCGGAGGTCGGCCTGGTCCACCTCGAAGGTCAGCCCTGACGCGTATTCGAATACCAGGACACGGTTGAGCCCCAGGGCCTTGGCCATGGCAGAGCGGCCCTCGCCGAACAGGAAGCTCAACTCCACCTTGCCATCCGGAAGGAATCGGACCCGCTGCTCCACCGGGGCCTGACCGTTGAAGTCGGCCCGCACCAGGGGAACTTCTTCAGGGCCGTTGAGCAAAATCGTGGTGGGCGTCTTCCCAAGGCTTTTCCCCTGGAAGGTGAGCAGGGCGGGACTGGGATCGGATTCTGTCCGGACCTGAAAGCGGGCCGGGGTTTGGCAACCAAGGGCAAGGAGGCCAAGAACGGTCAGGATGACGGTTGGCTTCATGGGGACCTCAGGGCTCAAGAGCGATGGCCAAGGTGGCTGCCACCGGCTTCCCATCCACGGCGAGGGCTGGTTTGAATTTGCAGCCGCGGGCAGCTTGAAGGATGGGGTCGGCACAACCGGGAGGGACGCTTGATAATAGGCGTGCCGAGGACACGGCACCAGTCTCGTCGACCTGCAATTCCACGGTGACGGATCGCCCGCCGCAGGGGCTCCCCTCAGGGAAGGCCACTTTGGGTGTTTCGAGCAGTTCCGGCGGCGTCACCGCTCGGCGTGTGACCAGGGGTTCCTGGGCCGGATGGAGGGAACGCGGCTCCGGGATGGATTCCACCTTCCGTTCGGGCGGCTTCGCGGCTTTGGCTGGGGTGGAGATCGCGGGGGCCTTGATGTTCGTGGGAGCGGTGGACGCTCGCCACCGGTTCAGCAAGAACCATGAGCCCAGAACCAGGACGGACAGGCCCAGCATGGCCCGCAGCACCCTTCCGCCTTGGGCTCCGGTCCAAGCGGCGCGCTTGGCTGAACGCGCCGCCCTGAGAAGACGGGTTAGGGGATTGGCCTCGGCGTCGGCCCTCGGGGTGAGGATGGCCACGGTCGGATTGGAAGCCTGTCCCGAAACCATGGGTTCTGGCAGGGGATCCCGTTTGGGCCCCAGGCCCGGGGGAAGCAGGATGGGTTGCTGCCAGTGGATGCCGGCCCCTTCGGCCAGGCGAAGAAAGGCATCCAGCATGTCCTGCGCATGGGCAAAGCGGTCTTCCGGTTTGCGTGCCATGGCTTGGGTGATGATCGCGATCAGGCCTTCGGGCAGGTCGGGTCGGAGCTGGCGAAGCGGAATGGCTTCCTCCTGAAACCGCTGCAGGACGATGGCCAGGCTGTTGCCTTCCTGGAAGGGCAGCCTTCCCGTGAGCAGCTGGTAGAGGCTGATGGCCAGGGCGTACAGATCAGAGCGTCCGTCCACCTTCTGGCCCAGGCTTTGTTCTGGAGAAACATAGGCGGGCGTTCCCAGAACCAGCCCCGTCTCGGTCAGCGTGGGATCGCTCTCCGCCTTGGCGATGCCAAAATCCGTGAGCAGGGGACCGCTGCTGGGGTCCAGGAGAATGTTGGCCGGCTTGATGTCCCGGTGGATGATGCCGCGCCCATGACTGAGCACCAGGGCTTCCAGCACGGGAATGGCCACCTGGCAGGCGAGGGTCAGATCCGGCTCGGGAGCCATCCGGATGAATCCAGCCAGGGTGGGTCCCTCCACCAGCCGCATGGAGTACCAGAAGGAGCCCTCGTCCTCGCCGAACGCATAGATCGGGATGATCCGCGGATGATCCAATGCAGCCATCATCTTCGCCTCGTGGACGAAGCGCTCGCCGTCATGCCGACCGAGGATTTGCCCCAGCAGCTTCAAGGCTTCCTTGCGCCCCAGTTGCTTGTTCTCGACTTCGAACACCAGGCCAGAACCGCCCCTGCCCAGCAGGGCCAGGAAGGCATAGCGCCCCTCCAGTAGCTGCATCAGTCGTGAGGCTTGAGCAGAATTGGCGGCATCCAGCATGGGAGGTCCTGGGATTTCATCGAGATCGGGGAGGAATCTCGTTGAAACCTACTACGATTTCGCGCAGAGGGCGATCCCGCAACGTCGCGAGGGGCCAGTCGCAGAATCATCCCTACCCATCACCGGCCTGGTGTGGGTCGGATTACAGATACTCGGGGGATCAGACCGAGATCACCACGATCTCCGGATCCACTTCCTTCTGTAGCATGCCTTCGATGGCCACCAGGGTGCCGGTGAGGCTGGCGGGGCAGCTGCCACAGGCGCCCACGTAGCGGATCATGACCTGTTTTTCGTGGCGGCCTACCAGCTCCAGGCCGCCGCCATCCGCCGCCAGGGCGGGGAGGATGGAGCTTTCCAGCACCATGCGGATGTCGCGCAGCAGGGGATCGTTCTCGTCTTCAACCTTGCTGAAGACCTTGGCCGGAGCAGGAGCGCCGGTGCCACCCCCCGTGCTCGCAGCGGCCCGGATGGGTGCGGCCAGCAAGGGCAGCATCTCGGGCCAGCCCTTGGCATCGGTCTTGGTCACCGTGAGGAATTTGTCCTGCATGAAGACCGAGGTGACGTTCCCCACGGCGAAGAGGTTTTTGGCCAGCTCGTCGTGTTCCGCTGTTTCCGCGTTGGGATAGGACTTGGGAAAGCCCACGGCCACGGCTTCCTTCAGCACGAATTTCACGGCATTGGGATTGGGGGTGTATTCGATTTCAGCGATTTTCGGCATGGAGGGCCTTTGGTTTTTAACCGCAGATGACGCAGATGGCCGCAGATGAAAATGCGAAAAAGCGGGGGTTCAATTTGATCTGCGCCATCTGCGTTATCTGCGGTTTCAATTCATTATTCTGTGGATGCTTCTTCTTCGCCTTTGAGCGCGGCATGCAGGGTGGCCCAGGGGAGGATGGCGCACTTGACCCGGCTGGGCAGGTCCTTGACGCCACTGAAGAGGGTGAGCTTGCCCAGGAGGGGCGTCTGCGTACCGGGCTCCAGCTCGCCGCGTACCATGCCGCGGAACTGCTCGACCATGGCTTCGGCTTCGGCCACGGGCTTGCCCTTCACGGCGCCGGTCATGAGGCTGGCGCTGGCCACGTCGATGGCACAGCCGCTGCCCGTGAACTTGATGTCCTGCACCAGGCCGTCCGCGACGACGAGGGAGAGTTCCAGCTGGTCGCCGCAGAGCGGATTGTGGCCCTCCGCGTGATGCGTGCAGGCCTCCAGCTTCCCGAAGTTCCGGGGCTTCTTGTTGTGTTCCAGGATCACCTGCTGGTACAGCTCGCGGGGGTCGCTCATTTAAACAACTCGATGGCATGAACCACTGCGGAAACCAGCGCATCCACATCTTCGCGGGTATTGAAGTAGGCGAAGGAAGCGCGGGTGGTGGCGGGGACATTGAAGCGGGCCATGACGGGCTGGGCGCAGTGGTGGCCGGCGCGGACGACGACGCCTTCGCCATCCAGCAGGCTGCCCATGTCGTGGGGGTGGATGCCTTCCACCACGAAGGAAATGACGCTGGCCTTCTCCTGGGCGGTTCCGAGAATGCGCAGGCTGGGGATGGCGGACAGTTTTTCCGTGGCGTAAGTGAGCAGCTCGTGTTCGTAGGCGCCGATGCGATCCAGGTCCAGGGCGTTCAAGTAGTCGATGGCGGCGCCCAGGCCGATGGCGGCGGCGATGGGGGGCGTGCCCGCCTCGAACTTGCCGGGTGCGGCCATGTACGTGGTTTTCTCCCAACTGACAGAGCGGATCATGTTGCCGCCGCCGTGCCAGGGGGGCATGGCCTCCAGATGGGCCAGCTTGCCATAAAGCACGCCGATGCCCGTGGGGCCGGAGAGCTTGTGGCCACTGAAGGCGTAGAAATCCGCGTCGAGATCCACCACGTCCACATGCAGGTGGGGCACGGCCTGGGCGCCATCTACCAGCACGGGCACGCCCTTGGCGTGAGCCCGGGCGATGATCTCTTTCACGGGGTTCACGGTGCCCAGCACGTTGCTGACGTGTACCACGCCCACGATCTTCGTGCGGTCGGTGATGAGTTCGTCGAGCGACTCCAGGATCAGTTCGCCCGCATCGGTCATGGGGATGACCTTGATGACTGCACCCTTCTCCTGGGCCAGCATCTGCCAGGGCACGATGTTGGCGTGGTGCTCCATGGCGGAAAGCAGGATCTCGTCGCCCTCTTTCACCATCATGCGTCCGTAGGTCTGGGCCACGAGGTTGATGGCCTCCGTGGTGCCGCGGGTCCAGACGATTTCCTTGATGGAACCGGCCCCAATGAATTTCCGCACCTTCTCGCGGGCGGCCTCGTAGAAGTCCGTGGCCTCCTGACTGAGGGTGCTCACGCCGCGGTGGACATTGGTGTGTTCGTCGCGCTCATATTTCGACATCCGCTCGATGACAGACAGCGGCATCTGGCCGCTGACCGCGCTGTCGAGGTAGATCACCGGCTTGCCGTGGAGGATGCGGGAAAGCAGGGGGAAGTCCTTGCGGATGGCGGTGACATCCAGGGGTTGGAGGGTGGTGCTCATGACAGGCGCGGCGGCATGGCTTTGCCCTGGCGTTGCGCGGGGGCCCCCGGGGGGGACATCGCGAGTGATAGCGAGCAGGCGGTCCCCCTCGGTCATGATAAGTCCCCCAGCGAATCCGCTTGCGTGCGGGCCATGACGAGCTGGCGCAGCGAGCGGCGCAGGCTGGCCACGGGGATGTGGGTGAGCACATCCGCGGCAAAGCCGTAGGTGAGCAGGTTGCGGGCATCGTCGGCGTTGAGGCCGCGGCTCTGGAGATAGAACAGCTCCTCCGGATCCAGGGCGCCCACGGTGGCGCCGTGGCTGCACTTCACGTCGTCGGCATAGATCTCCAGCTGGGGCTTGGTGTCCACCCGGGCCGCTTCGGAAAGCAGCAGGTTGCGGCTCTGCTGCTTGGCATCCGTGCCCTGGGCATGGGGCGCCACGAGGATCTGGCCGTTGAAGATGGCGCGGGCCTGTCCGTCCACGATGCACTTGTGGAGTTGGTGGCTGCTGGCGTGCGGTTCCGCATGAAGCAGAAAGCTGTGGGTGTCCGCCACCTGCTGGCCATTCAGGAGAGCCAGGCCGTCGAGGCTGCCTTCGGCACCTTCCGCCAGACGCACCCAGGGCTGCTGGCGCGAAAACCGCCCTCCGAAACTGAGGGTGCGGGAATGGTACTGGCCGCCCTTGGCCACTTCGGCCTTCAGGGTGCTGATGTGAAAGGCTTGTTCGCTGTCGCGCTGCACGCGTTCATGACGGAGGATGGCGCCCTCGGCCACATGGACTTCGACCACGGGGCAGCTGAGGTAGGTGCCCTCGCCGTGGTGCTCCTCCACCAGCTCCAGCTCGGCGCCGCGTTCCACCACCACCAGCAGGCGGGGAAAGGTGGCGATGGGCGTGTCCGCCTTGGTGATGAAGAGCAGGTGGAGGGGCAGGGCCACCTTCATGTTCTTGGGCACCAGGATCACGGCGCCGTCTTCGAAGCGGGCGGTGTTCAGATCCTCGAAAACGCTCTGATTGTGCTTGGGTCCCACCGTGCCCAGGGTATGGCAGGCCTCACTGGCGTGGGACATGGGGAAGTAGCGCACACCGGCGGGCACCGCCGAAGCGCAGCTGACATGGGGAGCATGATGTCCGTTCACGAAGACTTGGCGCGTGCCCACCATCTCAGGCAGGAGGCGGGCGCTGACGTCCACCGTGGTGCGGGGCGCGGGGCCGAAGGAGATGCCAGCCAGGGCCTTGAGATCTGTGTACTTCCAATCTTCATCTGAGGTGACGGGCAGCTCACGCCCCGCCAGCCGCAGTTCCGCCGCTTCGCGCAGCGAAGCCCACTCGGCGGGCCGGGGCCCGGTGAGCAGATCCGCCAGCAGGTTGGAACCTGCAGCGACTGCGCTCATCGCGCGCCTCCCGCGGCGGCCTCTTCCAGCACCCAGTCGTAGCCGCGCTCTTCGAGCTCGACCGCCAGTTCCTTGCCAGAGCTTTTGAGGATGCGGCCGCCCGATAGCACATGCACGTACTGGGGCTGAATGGTTTCGAGAATGCGGGGGAAGTGGGTGATGATCAGCAGGGCGCGGTCGGGGCGCTGGAGCTTGTTCACGGCATCGCCCAGCACGCGCAGGGCGTCGATGTCGAGGCCGCTGTCCAGTTCATCCAGGATGGCGAGCTTGGGTTCCAGCACGGCCATCTGGAGGATCTCGTTGCGCTTCTTTTCGCCGCCAGAAAAGCCCTCGTTCAGGCTGCGGTCCAGGAACTCCTCGCGCATGGCCACGAGCTTGATCTTCTCGTGGATGAAGTCGTCGAACTCCAGGGGATCCAGCTCATCGCGGCCTTCGGCCTCGGCTTTCTTGTTGTAGGCCAGGCGGAGGAAGGAGGCGTTGCTCACGCCCGGCACCTCGATGGGATGCTGGAAACCCATGAAGATCCCCGCCCGGGCCCGGGCGTCGGGCTCTAAGTCGAAGAGGTTTTTCCCTTCGAAGAGGACTTCGCCACCGGTCACTTCATAGGCCGGATGGCCCACCAGCACCTTGCCCAGCGTGGACTTCCCCGAGCCGTTGGGGCCCATGATGGCGTGGATCTCCCCCGCCTTGATCTCCAGGTCGATGCCCTTCAGCACCGGCGTGCCGTTGATCGAGGCGGTGAGGTTTTTGATTGAGAGCATTTGAACTCCAGTTTTTTAACCGCAGATGACGCAGATGGCCGCAGATGAAAAGCAAAAAACATGGAAGGGGAGTTTTATCTGCGCCATCCGCGTCATCTGCGGTTTCAACTTCAATTCCATCAACCCACGCTTCCTTCGAGTTTGAGGGAGAGCAGCTTGGTGGCTTCCACGGCGAACTCCATGGGGAGTTCTCGGAAGACGTCCTTGCAGAAGCCGTTGATGATCATGCTGATGGCTTCCTCGGCGGGGATGCCGCGCTGCTGGAAGTAGAGCAGCTGCTCCTCGCCAATCTTGCTGGTGGTGGCTTCGTGCTCCACCTTGGCGCTGCGGTTCTGCACTTCGAGGTAGGGGAAGGTGCTGGCGCTGCTGGTGTGGCCGATGAGCATGGAATCGCACTGGCTGAAGTTGCGGGCGCCCTCGGCCTTGGGCATCACTTTCACCAGGCCGCGGTAGCTGTTGGAGCTGTCGCCCGCGCTGATGCCCTTGCTGACGATGGTGCTCTTGGTGTTGCGGCCGATGTGGATCATCTTGGTGCCGGTGTCGGCCTGCTGCTTGTGGTTGGTGAGGGCCACGCTGTAGAACTCGCCGATGCTGTCGTCGCCCAGCAGGATGCAGCTGGGGTACTTCCAGGTGATGGCGCTG
>JAYVRY010000005.1:0-9234 GCA_043775845.1 Acidobacteriota bacterium | reverse complement strand
CTGGCGGAGAGTGAGGGATTCGAACCCTCGGTAAGCTTTTGACCTACACACACTTTCCAGGCGTGCTCCTTAAACCACTCGGACAACTCTCCATGGCTTCCCCGAAAAGGCGGAAGCAACAAGGCTAGCATGGCCCCGGGCTTGCGCCAAGGGCCATGATTGACGGGCCTACACGGCTTCGAGGACGGCGACCAGCAGCTTCCAGAAGTTGGAAACGGAAGGCACGCTCACATGCTCGTCGGGGGTGTGGACATCCCACATGTTGGGGCCGAAGGAGACCATTTCCATTTCGGTGTACTTCTCGCCGATGAGCCCACATTCCAGGCCGGCATGGATGGCCATGATCTCGAGGGGCTTGCCGAACACCTTCTGGTTGGCGTCGTTGACGATCTGCACCAGGGAAGCCTTGGGTTCGGGCTTCCAGCCGGGGTAGCCGCCGGTGACATGGGAGGCGAAGCCCCCCATGGCGCAGATGGCCGCGATACGCTCGGAGAGGGCCGTCTTCGAGGCGTTGATGGAACTGCGGGTGAGCAGGTTCACTTCCACTTCGGTCTCGCGGGTCTCAATGACGCCCATGTTGGTGGAGGTCTGCACCAGGCCAGGGATGTCAGGGCTCATGGCCTCGACGCCGTGGGGCAGGGCCATCAGCATGCGGACGAGGGCCTCGGCATCGGCGCCGGACATGATGGTCGTGGCTTCGGCTGCTTCCAAGGCCAGGTGTAGGCCCGGATCGTGGGCGCCCAGGGCGGCGCGCCAGTGGGCCTCATGGGTGGCCAGGGCGGCTTTGAAGGCCTGTTCCTGGGTGGGATCCAGCAGGATGTAGGCCGAGGCCTCGCGGGGGATGGCGTTGCGCTTGTTGCCGCCCTTGATGGCGGACAGGCCGAAGCTGAAGGTGGGCTTGAGGGCGCTGAGCACCTGGGCCAGGATGCGGATGGCATTGCCGCGGCCATGGTTGATGTCGATGCCGGAATGGCCGCCCTTGAGGCCAAAGACCTTCAGGCGGAAGGCCTTCGTGCCGGCGGGAGCGGCTTCCCGGGTGAGCTGGCGGGTGATGATGGTGTCTTCGCCACCCGCGCAACCGATGGTGAGGAAACCCTCTTCTTCGCTGTCGAGGTTCAGTAGGAACTTGGCCTTGAGGCGGCCGGGTTGCAGGCCGTCGGCACCGGTGAGGCCGGTCTCTTCGTCGATGGTGATGAGCACTTCGATGGGGCCATGGGCGAGGTCCTTGCTGGCCAGCACCGCCAGGGCGCCGGCGACGCCGATACCGTTGTCGGCACCCAGGGTGGTGCCCTTGGCGCGAAGCAGGTCGCCATCGCGCCAGACTTGGATGGGATCCTTCAGGAAGTCGTGGTCGGTGCCTTCATTTTTTTCGCAGACCATGTCCACGTGGGCCTGCAGGCAGGTGGTGGGGCTTCCTTCCTTGCCGGGGGTGGCGGGCTTGCGGATGATCACGTTGCCCACGGCATCGCGCTCGACTTCGCAGCCCAGGGCCTTGGCCTGGTCGGCCACCCAATCCGCAGCGGCGGCCTCGTTCTTGGATCCGCGGGGGATCTTCGACAATTCCAGGAAGTAGGACCAGAAGGTCTTCGGTTCGAGGGTTTCGAGCAGGGCGTTCACAGGGCCTCCCAAAAAGGTCGTCGGCCCGCAGCAGGGGATGGGGCCTGGCATCAGGGTACCGGGGGCCCATGCCCACAAGCGTGACGCGCATCACGATGCGATTGCCGGATAAGAGATACAGCCCTCCATATCCTTAGTCACTTGACCGTTTCCTTAGTCACTTGACCGTTGGTCCCGATGACATGGAACAGATGACCTGAATCCCATCCCGCCCTGCCTTTCGGGGATCCTGTGCGACACTTCCTTCCCGCCCTCCGTCGAATCCTCATGGGGATGCTGGTCGTTGCGCTGGCGGCGGGGTTGCAGGCCGCGTCTCCCAAGAAGGTGACCCTGCAGCTGAAGTGGGCCCACGCCTTCCAGTTCGCTGGTTTTTACGCGGCCCAGACCAAGGGCTATTACGCGGCGGAGGGACTGGATGTGGCCTTTTGCGAGGCCAGTTCCACGCGTTTGCCCCTGGCCGCAGTGGAACTTGGCGAAGCGGAATTCGGCGTCAGCGACATGGAGGTCTTCCAGGCCTATCAGGAGGGACGCCCCTTGGTGACCCTGGGGGTGGTCTTTCAGCATTCGCCCTACGTGATCATCGCCCTTCGGGAAAATGGCATTTCCCGGCCCTCTGATCTGGTGGGGCGGCGCGTGATGATGGCGGGGAATCAGGGGCGCATGGAGATATCGGCCATGCTCCAGTCCGAAGGCATCCAACCGGATGCCATGACACCCGTACCCCACACCTGGAACCTTGATGATCTGCTGAGGGGGAAGGTCGATGCGATCTCGGGCTACATCACCGATGAACCCTATGCCCTCGAACGCAAGAGGGCCGAGCTGAGCCTCATTCGACCGGTGGACTACGGGGTCGACTTCTATGGGGACCTGCTCTTCACGACCCGGGCCTATGCCGCCAAGAATCCGGAATTGACTGAAAAATTTCGGCGGGCTTCCTTCCGTGGCTGGGAGTACGCCATGGAGCACCCGGCCGAACTCATCGAGCACATTCTGTCGTTGCCGGGCGTCAAGGAACGGGGTGAAACCAAAGAAAAACTCGAGAACGAAGCCCGGCGGATGAAGGACCTGGTGCTGTCTGGCTTGGTGGATGCCGGGCATGTGAACCCGGGCCGGTTCGAGCGGATCGCCCAGGCGGCCCTGAAATTGGGCCTGCTGAAATCCGTGCGCGATCCCAAGGGCTTCCTGTTCGAGCCGCCACGGCCTCTTGGAACCCTATGGGTGAAATGGGCCAGCCTGGGTTTGGCCGCCCTTCTGATCATCGTTCTGGTCGTCGGCTTGTGGATCATCCAGTTGCGCCGCCAGGTCTACGCTCGCACCACGGAACTCCGGCGGGAGGTCCTCCACCGACGGGAGGTGGAGGCAGATCTGGCCGAACGGGAACGGCGCTTCCGGCTGCTGGTGGAACACCTGCCTGCCGGCACCGTCTACATCGATGCCTCCGGCTTCTACGTCAACGCGGCCGTGGAGCACCTGACCGGTCATGAGCGGGGCCGATTGACGGACTTCGACGCCTGGTGCCGCATTCTCACCCCAGGGGATGCCGAGCGCCTCAAGGAAGCCTACGCGGCCAAGGGGGGTACCCATCCCGTGGCGCCCCTCACGGTGTCTATCCTGCGCCAGGATGGGACCCAAGGAATCGTCGAAATCAGCATGCGGACCATGCCCACCTGCGAAATCTGGCTGGTGGTGGACGTGACGTCGCGGGTCGAAGCGGAGGCCGCCAGGAAGGCCAGTGAAGATCGCTACCGCAGCATCTATCAGAACTCGCCGGACCTGATCAAGGTGCTCCGCGTGGCTCCGGGGGGCGAGTTCCTCTTCGAGGGTGTGAACCCGAGTTTCGCGAGTAGCTTCGGAGTCACCTCCGAACAGGTCGCGGGACGGACTCCCCGGGCTTGCCTACCCAAGAATGTGGCGGAATTCATGATGGGGAACTTGCAGCGCTGCGTGGCTGCGGGCCGCAACCTCAACTATGAGGAGATGCTCGATCTGCCCGCGGGAAAGCGTGTTCTGCTCACACAGCTGGTGCCCATCCGGGATTCGGAAGGGCGCATCTACTTGCTGGCGGGCATCAGCCGGGATCTGACGGATGAGCGTAAATCCCAGGAGGCCTTGCGCCAGGCTCAGAAGCTGGAAAGCCTGGGCGTACTGGCGGGCGGCATCGCCCACGACTTCAACAACCTGCTCAGCGCCGTGCTGGGGAACCTCAGCCTGGCGCATGTGAAGCTCGCCCCGAACGCGCCCTCGGAGCCCTACCTGAAGAGCATGGAAAGTACGCTGCTGCGCGCGGCGGACCTCACCCGCCAGATGCTGGCCTATTCCGGCAAGGGGCGCTTCGTGGTGGAACCCCTCGACCTCAGCCGGCTGGTGGGCGAGATCACCCACCTACTCTCTGTTTCCATTTCGAAAAAGGTGGCCCTCCGCTACGACTTGCTGGAGTACCTTCCTGCCATCGAGGCCGACGCCACCCAGGTGCAGCAGGTGGTCATGAACCTGGTGACCAACGCTTCCGAGGCCATCGGAGACAGGGACGGCATCATCACCATCGCCACGGCCACCCGGGTGCTGGATCAGAAGGCCATGGATTTCCTCTTCGATGGGCAGGATCTGGCGCCGGGACGCTTCGTCACGCTGCAGATCTCGGACACGGGCTGCGGCATGACGCCGGAGACGATTTCCAGGATTTTCGATCCCTTCTTCACCACCAAGGATTCCGGCCGGGGGCTGGGGCTTTCGGCCATGCTGGGCATCCTGCGGGGCCACGGCGGCGGCATCAAGATCTACTCCGAGCCGGGGAAGGGCAGCACCTTCCAGGTGTATTTCAGGGCCCTGGAGGCAGCGTTGCCCGCCCAGGAGGCCGCCGTGGCCGCCAAGGCCGTCCCCTTCCATGGAAGGGTGCTGCTGGTGGATGATGAGCCAGATCTGCGGGACAGCATCGAGGCCATGCTGGAGTACCTGGGCTTCGAGGTGGAGGTCGCCAGCGACGGGTTGCAGGCCCTGGAACGCTTCCGTCCGGGCGCCTTCGCCCTGGTGCTCATGGATCTCACCATGCCGCGCATGGACGGGAAGGAAGCCTTCCGCAAGATGAAGGAACTGGATCCCCAGGTGCGGGTGGTCCTGTCCAGCGGCTACAACGAGCAGGAGGCCATCCAGCAGTTCCTGGGCCGGGGGCTGGCGGGCTTCATCCAGAAGCCCTACCAGCTCAAGACCCTTTCCGAGGCCTTGGAAAAAGCGTTGAGGCAGGAGGCACTCTAAACGGTGGTGAACGGGAGGAGGGCCGTACGCTTCGTCCTGGAGCCACAGGCCTTCGGCTCCATCGTTCGGCTTCTGCCTGCCGACATCTGGTAACCCCGTTCCGCTGCCGGGGCCAAGGCCTTGGCGAGATCCTCCATGTCCCAGTAGGTCACGCCCTGGTATTCCCATTCCCATATGTCGGAGCAATAGTGCACTTTGAACGTGGCAGCCCCAATCTGGCAGCACCCTCCGCTCGGGGTCTCGTGGGTAAGGCGCAGGATGGTCGCTTCCAAAGCTGTCATAGGGTCCTCCAGGGAGGGACACCAAATATGGGGTCTCTTCCTGGAAAATCCACCCCGAGTCTAGGTTTTTATCGTCCCAAAAGAAGATGGCTGGATTCCGTGGTCTTCCCTCAAACCTGAGAACCAATTGAAGTGTTCGGATTCATCCTGACCGAGGAAAACCCGACATGAGACCGATCAACCTGGCAGCCAAGCCGTTCGTGGTTGTGCTGCGAGAGGCAGAGAAGGGCGGGACGTTGATCGTCCAACTGGCCAGGGAGAACGGCGTAACGGAGCAATCGATCTTCCGGTGGCGGCGGCAGAAGAAATCACGCCTGGTCCCATGCAGGTCATTCCCGAGGCCAAAAAGCCCAGCAAGGGCCGCATCCAGGCCCTGGCCGGGGCGCTTCCACTCCCCGGGCTTGAGCCCTGGACCGGCGGTCGCCAGGGCTGAGATGGCACCTGCGCATGGGGGAGAAATGGCTGGCTGCTGGCCCCAAAAGTGAACTTCGCCCCGAGAATGGACGATCCACAGGACCGAGGGTGATCCGATGATGAACGACAACGACAACGACAGAGACCTGGGCCCTGAGGCCGTTCACGCCTTGAGAATGGAAGAAGTGGTGCTTGTCGTGCTTCGTGATCATTCCCTCGGACCTGCGGATCGCGCCGTGTTGGAAAACACCGTTCGAATCGCTCGGTCCCTGCAGAAGGCCCTGAGGGCCACCGGTTAGGAACTTGGCCGCATGAAAGGGAGGAGTGGATCGCTGCCGGGCAGCCATTCCTTGTTCTCGGATCCGGCCCCTTTCTCTCCGCCAATAATGGGACCCCATGCTGGACCCCGCAGGACCTTGATCGAAATTCCCTCCAGGGCCACTCCTTTGGAGCGTCCCTTCCAGCCGCACGACTCGCTGGTACGCCGTTTCACGTCTTCGGCAGTCCACTGGACTGCCTCCGCCCACGGCACCATCCGACCGAAACGCGGTGAAGGGAGGATAGGACGACGGCATCCCCGAGGCGGATGGCCGCCCGAAGGGTGAGGGCCAGAGACCCGAGTCAGCCTGCCAGCGATTCTGTGATTTCGAATCCAGCCTTTTATCCACCGCCAACAAGGGGTCCCATGCGGGGACCCCTTGTTGGCGGAGAGAGAGGGATTCGAACCCCCGAACAGGTTTCCCCGTCTCCGCATTTCGAGTGCGGTGCCATCAACCACTCGGCCATCTCTCCGGAACGCCCATTCTAGCAAATTGGCCGCTAGAATCCAGCCTCAGGGGGCCGCATGAGATGGGTGAGGGCGTTACTGGTGGGTTTGGCCATGGTTGTGACGGCGCAGGCGCAGGAGGTGGACCTGCTGCTGTCCGACGCGCAGGCGGACCGATTCGCGGCGCTGGCGCTCAAGTGTGTGCGGCAGGAATACCCCAACAAGCTCGATCACGTGATGAACGGGGCCGGGGAGGTGAAGGGGCCGAAGGAGTTGCATCCGGCTTTCTACGGCTGCTTCGATTGGCACTCTTCGGTGCACGGCCACTGGATGCTGGTGAAGCTGCTGCGGGAGCATCCGGGCATGGCCCGGGCGGCGGAAGTCCGCCAGGTGCTGGAGGAAAATCTCAGGCCGGAACGCATGGCCTCGGAAGTGGCCTACCTGGGCCAGGAGAATCGCCGGAGTTTTGAGCGCACCTACGGCTGGGCCTGGTTGCTCAAGCTGGCTGCGGAACTGCGCACCTGGAATGATCCCGACGCCCTGCGTTGGGGGTCTGCCCTGCAGCCCCTGGCGGATGAACTGGCGCTGCGCTGGATGGCCTTCCTGCCCAAGGCCACCTATCCCATTCGCACCGGTGTCCATCCCAACACGGCCTTCAGCCTGGATCTGGCCCTGGATTATGCCCGCGCCATCAAGGACGTTAAGTTCGAAGCGCTGATCCTCGAGCGGGCCAGGTTCTGGTTCGGCGCGGATCGCAAGGGGCCGCTGCCCTGGGAGCCGGGCGGTGAGGATTTCCTCTCGCCCTGTCTCGAAGAGGCAGCGCTCATGTCGCGCGTGCTGCCCCGCCCGGCCTTTCGGCGCTGGCTGGGCGGTTTCCTGCCGGGATTGCCCTCAGGTCTGGTTCCCGCCACCGTGTCGGACCGCACCGATCCCAAGATCGTCCACCTGGACGGCCTGAACCTGAGCCGGGCCCGGGCGCTCTCCAGCCTCGCCGGGACCTACGGCCCGAAGGATCCCCGGCGGGCCGCCCTGATCCAGTCCGCCGAACGCCACACCGGGGCCTCGCTCCCGCACCTGGCCTCCGGCAGCTACGAAGGCGAGCACTGGCTGGCCACCTTCGCGGTGCGGATGTTATCGGAGCGCTGAGGCTTCAGCGCCGCCGCTTGAAGAAGGCCTGGAGCTGGGCCTTGCACTCCGGCTCCAGCAGGCCGCCCTGGAATTCGAAGCGGTGGTTCAGGGCGGCGCTGTCCAGGGTGTCCAGCCAGCGGCTGACGCCGACCTTGGGATCCGAGGCGCCGAACACCACCCGGCCCACCCGGGCATGGATGAGGGCGCCGAAGCACATGAGGCAGGGCTCCAGCGTCACGTAGAGCGTGGCGCCGGTCATGCGGTAGTTCTTGGTCCAGGCCCCGGCGCTGCGCAGGGCCAGGACTTCCGCGTGGGCCGTGGGGTCATTCAGCTTCACCGGGTGGTTGTGCCCCCGCCCGAGCAGGCAGCCCTCGGAGACCACCACGGCTCCCACGGGGACCTCGTCCAGGGAATCCGCCTTTTCCGCCTCTTCCAGGGCGAGCTTCATGAAGTAGATGTCATCGCCAGTCCACATGATCCGATTAGTGTGGCCCAAACAGCGCTCTGTACATCAGGAACAAAGGAGCAGTATGGCCGAAATGCCCTTGAAGAAAAAGGCTGATCCTCGGTTTTCAGGGTCGCTACACTCACCTAGATCCGGAAGGATCCAGTCATTTCTCAACGCCCCGCGACGGCCTGGCCATCGCGGGGTTTTTGCAGAGGTTCAGTCCTGGTCCGTGGGGGACCATCCGCGCGCTTCGCTCGCGCTGTCCCTCCCGGATGTGAACCGACTCGAAGGAGCCCCATGCACGCGCACCTGATCCTGAAGGACGGCACCATCTTCCGGGGGCGGGCGCCGTTGGGCTTCGGGGGCGGCGGCGAAGCGGTGTTCACCACGGCCATGGTGGGCTACCAGGAGATCCTCACGGATCCCAGCTTCGCCGGGCAGATGGTCTGCATGACCTTCCCGGAGCAGGGCATCTACGGCATCCATGCCGACCTCAACGAAAGCGGGCGGCCCTGGGCCACGGGGCTGCTCTGCCGCCGGCTCACCTTCGTGCCCGACCACACCCGGGCCGAGGGCGACCTGCCGGGCTGGCTCAAGCGCCATCGCATCCCCGTGATGTGCGACCTGGACACGCGGGCGCTGACCCAGCATCTGCGGGACCAGGGGTCGCAGCCCTCACTCATCTGGACCGAGGCCGACGGCAGCCTGGACGCCGGCGTCGCCAAGGCAGAGGGGCTGCCGGACATGACGGGCCAGGCCCTCTGTGCGGAGGTGAGCTGCCCCGATCGCTACGAGCTGAACCCCGGGGGCACCTTCCGCGTGGCGGTCCTCGACGGCGGCATCAAGCTGAGCATCCTCAAGCAACTGGTGAGTGCCGGGCTGCATCTGGAAGTCTTCCCCTGGGACACACCCGCCTCCGAGCTCACGCACCAGCGCTTCCACGGCCTCTTCCTCAGCAACGGCCCCGGCGATCCGGCGGCGCTGCCGGGCATGCGGGCGGAAGTGGAAGCCTGCATCGGCCAGCTGCCCATCTTCGGCATCTGCCTGGGCCACCAGCTGCTGGGCCAGGCCTTCGGGGGCCGCACCTTCAAGCTCAAGTTCGGCCACCGCGGCGCCAATCAGCCGGTGCACGACCTCATGACCGGCCGCATCGAGATCACCGCCCAGAATCACGGATTTGCCGTGGACGAGGCCAGCCTACCCCGGGACGTGGAAGTCACCCACCGCCACCTCAGCGACGGCACCGTCGAGGGGCTGCGCCACACCAAGCTCCCGATCTTCAGCCTGCAGCACCACCCCGAAGCCTCGCCCGGACCCCACGACGC
>JAYVRY010000004.1:0-2782 GCA_043775845.1 Acidobacteriota bacterium | reverse complement strand
GGGCCGAAGGCTTCGCCGGTGACGTACCCGGTCCCAGTTGCCATTGGCGGGAGCTGGGTGTGAGTACGCCCTCCGTATTGGGCAAGCGCAGCTGGTAGGCGATGGATTCAGAACTGGTCCAGACGGGTTTCCAGGGCAGGGCGCCATGGATGCGGCCCAGGCGCCGGGTGGGTGGAAGGACGGGGGTCAGGGCCGTATGATCGGCGGGTTCACCGGTGTCCTTGGCCTTTGGTTTGGGGCTCCCGGTCTTGGGTGCCTCGGCTTTCAGGTTCCATACGTAGAGGCCGGGCTGCTTGGGATCCAGCACTCGGGCCAGGAGCTTGGAGCCGTCGGGGCTGAGGGCCAGATCCGTCGCCATGCCACTCAGTTGGGTGACGAGCTCGCCCTCCCTAAGACCATCGGCCTTGGCCCGCCGTTCCAGTTCCAGGGCCGTGTGGGTCAGCTCGGCGCAAAAGCGCTGGTAGCCGTCCTTGGGCCCGAAGCCGAAGGTGGCCTTGAAGGCCGCGTCGAAATCGCGCTTGCCAGCCAGACGGGTCCAGAGGGTCTGGAACACCTTGGGATCGGCGGCCTTCGCGTCCAGCCACTCCAGGTAGGCGCTGCCACCCAGGTAGGCCATGCTGCCGCCCAGGAATCCGTCGGCCCCGCTCAGGGCTTCATAGGTGGGCAGCTTGCCCTCGATGGCCCACTGCCGCAGGATCGAGGCCCGAATGGCGCTGTGGGGCCGACCGCTGCCGGTTAATTTGCCTTCAATGTAGGTGGCGTAGCCTTCAATGACCCAGCGCGGGGCCTTGCGGGCGACGGGCCCCACGACGGCCGTCCAGCGTTCCCAAAGGTTGGCCTTCCGGGTCGGCCGCATGAGGTGGTGCATGTGGGCCAGTTCATGGGTCACCACCAGCTCGGCCCAGCCCCGGTGATGGCCGATGGTGGAATCGGGTTCGGGCTCCGTCTTCCAGAGCACCACGAAGGGGCGATCGAGGAAGGGCAGGGCCATGCCGTTGGCGTCCATGACGGGATCCAGGATCAGGATGTCGATGGGCTTGTCGTAGGCAAAGCCGATGAGTCCCACATATTGGGCATGGACGCCTTCCACCCGGCTCGCCACTTCCTGGCCGAAAGCTTCGAAGGCCTGCGGACAATGGATCCGGTAATGGGGCGTGGTGAAGGTGATCCAGGGCGCGCTGGGCGCCTGGATGCGGGGCGCCGCGTGGACCAGGGCGGGCAGGAGGGCGAGACAGGGTAGGAATCGGTGGGAGGACATCCCCCTAGTGTGCCCAGGCTGTGATGAAGGTCGCTTTATGAGACTTGTTCTCAAAAAAGCCTTGAAATGAAGTTTTTCATGGTTGAGACTCAATCTCGTTATGTTATTGGCGCCCCTCACCCTCCTGATCCTCTCGCTCGTGTCCACTCCGGTCGCGGGCCCCGCGGTGGATCGCCATGTCCTGGCCATGGGGACGGAACTCCACCTTCATCTCGAAGGCGTCCGCGCCGTCGCAGGTTCAGAGGCGGCCCTGGCGGAGTGTGGGCGGATCGAAACGGCATGCTCGACCTGGAATCCTGAATCCCTCTGGAGCCGCTGGAATGCAGCCCAGGGCAGGCCGATGCCCATGGATGAGGAGTGGCTGCACCTCCTGGGTCAGATGAAGGCCTGGAGCCAGCTCACCGAAGGGGCCTTCGATCCCTTCCTGCGACCTCTGATGCGGGTCTGGGGGGTGCGAGAAGGAGGGCGGGAGGCGGCGCCTGCAGAGGTGGCCCGGGCCCTGAAAGCCTGCGGGAATAACCGGTTGGACCTTGATTTCAAGGCCGGCACGGCACAGTGGCGCGACCCGGAAGCAGGCGTGGAGGAAGGGGGTTTCCTCAAGGGCTATGCCTTGGATCAGATGCGGCGACACGCAAAGGTGAAATCCGGGTGGATCGATTTTGGCGGCCAGATCTTGGCCTGGGGCAGGCCGCACACCGTGGCCATCGCCGATCCCCGGCATCGCGAGCAGGCCCGGCTGACCCTGCGATTGCGGAATGCCTCCTTGTCCAGCAGCGGCACCTCCGAACGGGGACGCCACATTCTCGACCCGCGCAATGGATCGCGTTGTGCGGCCTGGGGAGCCACGGCCGTGGTGTCGGTGCATGCCCTCACCGCGGATGTGCTGTCCACGGCGCTTTATGTGATGGGACCCGATGCGGGTCTGCAGTGGGCCGAACGCCACCACGTGGCGGCGGCCTTTCTTTTGAACGATGGAAGCCTCCGGATGAGCCGGAACTTCCGGGCCTTGCTGGCCAAGGCCGTTGAACCGGAGACCCGATGACATCCATGCTCACCCCCCTGGCCTGCGCCCTCCTGGCCGTGTCTCTCGGCGCCCAGGAAAAGCCCGATGCGGACAAGCGCATCGCGGATCTGGAACGGCGATTGGATGCCATGTCCCTCGAACTGGAATCACAGAAGACTGGCTCCCTCAGCCCCTTGATTGGCGAAGAAGGAAAGCACGGTTTCGCGCCCGCCGCTTCGAAGGTCTACGACTCGAAAGGCGGCCTGAGCATCGGTGGCTACGGCGAATTCACCTACCAGAACTTCGAGCAAAAACTTCAGGATGGCAGCCGCGATCCCAAGTCCCCCGTGGCCGACACGCTGCGCCTCATCCTGTACACGGGCTACAAGTTCAGCGACAGCCTGGTGTTCAACTCCGAGTTGGAATTCGAGCACGGTGGCTATTCCGATGAGCACGGGGAAGGTGAAGTGAGAGTGGAATTCGCCTACTTCGACTTCCTCATGAACAAGGCCTTCAATGTG
>JAYVRY010000003.1:0-2788 GCA_043775845.1 Acidobacteriota bacterium | reverse complement strand
TCCATTTACGGCATGAACAACGACCGCTCCGCCAGCTACGCGCTGTTCCCGCCTGTGGGCAGCGGCGTCGCCCCCGGCGCCGCCACCACCGGCTTCGGCCTCGGCATCCTCTACACGTTCTGAGTCCAACCGAAAAAGGAGGCACAAGAGATGAGTCAAGATCGCCCTCATGAAGGCATTGAGACAGATCAATACACGAAAGATGTGCTGGAGAATGGACTCTCGCGCCGCAGTTTCCTGTCGAGTACGGCGGGTGGCGCCGCGGCGGTGGGCCTGTTCGGCCTGGGCAGCCTGCCGCTGAAAGCCGCGGGTGCTGCGGAGGCCAAGGCCGTGGCGTTCGCCCAGAGTGCGGATGGGGGGGCCACGCTCTCCTTTCTGCCGAAGCCCAAGCCCATCCGCGATCGGGAGATCGCGGAGACCTTGACCTTCGATGTGGTCGTGGTCGGCGCCGGTGCATCCGGGGTGCCCGCGGCCCTCTCCGCGGCCGAGAACGGTGCCAAGGTGGCCGTGGTCCAGAAGGCCCCCTTCGCCCTCTCCCAGGGCAATACCGGCTCGGGTGTCGATCTGGCCACCAGCGAGAAGGCCGGCATCGAGGCCCTAGTCGCCAGGCTCATCGCCGACAGCAACCACCGCTGCGATCCCAAGCTCATCCGGCAGTGGGCCTACAACTCGGGCGAAGCCGTCCGGTGGGTCATCGACCGCGCCCGGCAGGGCGGATCCCCGGTCGTCGACCAGGGCAGCCCGGCCCAGCGCGCCATCCTCAAGGTCAATGGCTACTCCATGGGCTATGTCACTTCCTTCTTCGGGCCGAAGCCCTACACCACTGGCGATGGCATGCGGGCTCTGGCCAAGACCGCGGAGAAGGCCGGCGTCCGGTTTTTCTACAGCATGCCTGCCGCCCAGCTGGTGCAGAACAAGGCCGGCGAGGTGGTGGGCGTGATCGCCCGGGGGGCGAACGGCAAGTACACGAAATTCCTCGCCAAGAAGGGCGTCATCCTGGCGACGGGCGACTACCAGAACAACAAGGCCATGTCCGACTACTTCCTCCCCGATGTGAAGCACCTGGGCCGCAAGCAGCTTGACAGGACAGGCGATGGCTTTGCCATGGCCTACTGGGCCGGCGGCGTCTTCGAGCCCATCGGCCATACCAAGATGCTGCACGACTTCGATGCGGGTCCCCCCTCCATGTGCGACATGCCCTTCCTGGCAGTGGATCGCAAGGGGCGCCGATTCGTGAACGAGACCGTGGAGATGTCCCTGCTCAACAACTATCTCCGCGATGCGGAGAATGCCGGCCACTACTCCCAGATCTTCGACTCGAACTACATGACCCAGGCCGCGGCCTGGCCGGGCAAGCTGATCCCGCCCGAGGGCCTGAAGAACTACATGCCGGATGATCCCAGCCCCAAGAAGGGCGTTTTCGAATCGCAGGTCAACACCCACGTGGCGAACACCATCGAGGATCTCGCCCACAAGCTCGAAGCCGATCCCGCGACCCTGACGGCCACCGTCAAGCGCTACAACGAGGTGGTGGCCTCCGGCAAGGACAGTGATTTCGGCAAACCAGCCGACCGCCTGATCCCCGTGCTGCAGGCGCCCTTCTACGGCATCCACCGCCGGGTGCGCGTCTCGGCCATCTGCTCCGGCATGCTGATCGACGAGCACCACCAGGCCCTCAACGCCGAAGGCAAGCCCATCAAGGGCCTCTACCTCATCGGGAACCTCGGTGGGGGCTTTTACGGCGGCGTGGACTACCCGCTCACCGTGTTCGGCCTGTCTCTGGGTCGCTGCTACACCTTCGGCTACTTGACTGGACGGCATGTCGCGCGCCTCTGAATTCCCTGAAGCAGCCATGAATGGAGAAGACATGAAGACCCTGACGATTCCCAAGTCCATCCTCGGATGGCTCGTCTCGCTCGCGATCGTCGCCTCCGGCGGTGGTCTGTGGGCCGCCGCCCCTGCCGCGAAAAGCCAGGAAGCCCGCCTATCCAAGCATGCCGAGCGGGGGGTCGCCTGTGGCCAGTGCCACGGCAAGGCCCCTAAGAAGGATGCGGTGTCCATGCAGAAGTGCCTCGGCTGCCATGGAGGCACCAAGGAACTCGCCGCGCGCACGGCGAAGGTCAAACCGACGAACCCCCACGAGAACCGTCATCTTGGAACGGAGGCCGACTGCAACCGCTGCCACCACGAGCATGCGAAATCCGAGAACCTCTGCCTTCCCTGCCACCAGAGGTTCGGTTTCAAGGTGCCCTGAACGCTCCGACCAGCCTGGGAGCGACTTCGTGTTGGTTTTTCCCACCTCGGCCTGGGTACCTCATCATCACTGACTCACACCCACATCTGGAGTACACCATGGGCAACCTGGGAATGATGGAAATCCTCCTGATCGGCATCGCGCTGCTGATCTTCTTCGGGCCCTCCCGCCTGCCAGAGCTTGGCAAGAGCCTGGGCAAGGGCATCCAGGAGTTCAAGAAGGCTGGCCGGGAGCTCACCGATTCTGCGAAGTAAGCCGGAATTGAGGACGAAGGACGAGACGTAAGCCCGACATTTCGATACGGCCCGGCCTCCCTCAGGGGCCAGGCTCTTTTCCTGAACGAGCCCATGTCCATTCCAGCCATGCCGCCTGAGAAGATGAGTTTCTGGGAGCACCTGCAGGAGTTGCGGGTGCGCATCGTGCGCTCGCTCCTCCTCGTGGCGGTGGGTTTCGCGGTCACCTACGCCTTCCGGTTCAAGCTGTGGATCTGGGCCCAGAAGCCCTTCCTTGAGGCCATGGCCCGTCAGACGGGCA
>JAYVRY010000002.1:0-36312 GCA_043775845.1 Acidobacteriota bacterium | reverse complement strand
CGAAGCGGGACCGGCGACTGGCGAAGCCAGGCGCAGTTCGAATCCTGTATGGCTCCAGAAGAGAGAACCCCCTGAAACTTAGTGTTGACGGGGGTTTTCCTTATGTCCGAGTGGCTTGTCGAAGAGCAATTCCGCCCCCTACTCGGGTGGATTTGATGCCTGCATTTTACTGCGATTCGAGGTGCAAAGAGGTGCAGAGGTGCAAAAAAAGTGCAAGGAGGGTTGGGGCAAGAGAGGGCAGAGGTCTCTGTAGACCCATGTGCTGAGGCCCGCAGGGCGGGCTCGCCACGAAAATAATTGGAGCCAGAATCCTGGTTGACTGCGGAGCGAGGCTCCAAAATGTAATCAGGCCGCGTTCCTTGACTGGAATCCTCCGTGGGTACCTGCACCCGTGTCCGTTAGCGCTCCCATGGCCCAGACTGCGGTGCCCCCGGCTGGTTCACCGGTAGGCGAACGGCTGGAATCCACCAATGCCGTGAAGGCGTTCCCCCTGTGATGTGACACACACCTCTATTCCCGTTGGCTGCGGAGCAGTTCCTCGGCGATGAGCCGGGCCACCTGCGAGGCCACCTCAGAACCAGCGAGATCACCCGAGCACTGCTGCGTGTGCTGAACCCTTCTGGCGATGGCCAGGCAGGCTTCGACGGTGACCCGCTCGAGGACCTTGGCGGGCGGTTTGGCGCAGGTGATTCCGGGTGGCATGGAGCCTCCGGCGGCGAGGGTTTCAAGGGACGGTTCACCTGCTTGGATGCTGGGAACCCACCCAGGGTTCCGAGTTCCCATGAAATTGGCTCAGTGGCTTTTCGGCACGGGCTGCATCACGTTGCAGGCTGAGCAACGATGAAAGAAATCCCCCCGCCTGGTGCTGGGGATGATCCGCATGGGTTGGCCGCAGGTGGGGCAGGGGCTGCCGTGGACATGCGGGGCAGGGGCATCCTGCAGCTCCGCCACCACGCCCGAGACGAAGCCGCGGATATCGGTCATGAAGGTTTCGCGGGCCTCCTCGCCGCGCCGCATGCGTTCCAGGCGGGCCTCCCAGCTGCCGGTCAACTCGGCGCTGCAAAGGGCCTCGGCGGGCAGGCCCTGGATGAGCCGGATGCCCTTGTCCGTGGGCAAGAGGACATTGCGTTTGCGCTCGATGTAGGTGCGCTTGATCAGCGTCTCGATCATGTTGGCGCGCGTGGCGGGCGTGCCCAGCCCGCAATCCTTCATGGCGCCGCGGAGGGCCTCGTCGTCGAGATCCTTGCCCGCGCCCTGCATGGCGGACAGCAGATCGCCTTCGCTCATGCGCTTGGGCGGGGTGGTCTTGCCTTCTTTGGGATGAAGGGAGGTCACGTCCACGGCCTCGCCCTTCTTCACCACGGGCAGGCCGCCTTCGATGTCCTCGTCAGACTCTTCTTCACTCGGCACATCCTGTGCCTCGCCCTGCGGGCCAGCCTTCGGCGGGTGGCCCTTCGCTCCTGCTTCGGCCTCTGCCTCAGCCGGATCCGCTGTCCTCTCGACCTTCTTGCGGCGGTGCGGGGGGTCCACGGCGGACCAGCCCTCTTCCTTTACGATGGTGCCGTTGGTCTTGAAGGTCTCGCCTTCGACCTCGGTGATGAGGATGGTCTTGGCCTCCACGCGATCCGGGAAATAGGCCCCGAGAAAGCGGCGGGCGATGAGGTCGTAGATCTTCAGCTCATTGCCCGCCAGGCCACGGGCGGGCTTTTCCGTGGGCACCAGGGCGGCGTGGTCTTCCACTTCCTTGTCGTTCACGAAGCGCTTGTCCAGCTTCACGGGCCACTGCTTGCGGAGCTCATCGAGGAAGGGCTGCAGCTCCGTGAGCTGGCCCTGGGCCAGGGCCTTGATCCAGCCGGGCGCCTTGAGCGCATCCGCCTCGGTAAGGTGGCGGCTGTTGGTACGGGGGTAGGAGATGAGCTGCTTTTCGTATAGGTTTTGCGCCAGTCCGAGCGTGCCTTCCGCGGTGAAGCCGAAACGCTTGTTGGCTTCTTTTTGCAACGCGGTGAGGTCGTAGAGCAGCTCGGGTTTCTTCTTTTCCGTGCGGCCCGTGGCGCTGCGGATTTTCCCGGGCTTGCCTTCGAGCCTCGCTGCCAGTTCGCGGGCTTCCGCTTCAGTGGTGAAGCGCTCCTGGGGCTGGCCTTCCGACTCCTTGAACCAGCGGCCCTCGTAGGGCCCATTGGGATGAGCGAAGCGGGCCCGCAGCGTCCAGAAGGGCAAGGGCTTGAAGTCGCGAATATCAAGCTCGCGGCGCACCAGTAGCGCGAGGGTCGGTGTCTGCACGCGCCCCACGCTCCACACGCCGTCTTCTGCGCCCGCGCGGCGCATGCGCAGGGTCTGGGCGCGGGTGGCGTTGATGCCCACCAGCCAGTCTGCCTCCTGGCGGCTGCGGGCGGCCTCGCGCAGGCCCGCATAGGTCTCGCCGGGCTTCATGGCGGCGTAGGCTTCCTGAATGGCTTCGGGCGTGAGGCTGGAGGTCCAGAAGCGCAGCACGGGCTTGGCACACTGGGCCAGGCGGTACACCAGGTCGAAGATCAGTTCGCCTTCGCGCCCGGCATCCGTGGCGTTCACCACCTCGGTGATGTCATCCCGGTTCAGCAGGCGGGCCACCACGTCGAACTGCTCTCGCGTCTGGGCGATGGGAGCGTAGCGGAAGGGCTCGGGAAAAATGGGCAGCCGGTCCCAGCGCCAGGCCTTCCAGGCGGGATCGTAGCCTTCGGGGTTCAGGGCTTCCACCAGATGGCCCACGCACCAGGTCACCACCAGCCCGTTGCCTTCGATGAGGCTCCGGCCCCGTCCGGGTAGCCCCAGGGCCTCCGCCAAGGCGCGGCCCATGCTGGGTTTTTCGGCGATGATCAGGCGCAGGGGGACTCCAAGGGAACAGCTTCATTGTAAGGGGAAGCGCTCGTCATTCCCGACTTGACAGGCAAGAATCCCAGGCCTGGGCTGATTGAAAAGCCGCTGTACCATCGAGCCTCCCACATGCATCCAACCTCACAGACCGGAGGTTCTACATGAGTCCACGCGCCATCTGGAGCGGCATCGCCATCGCTGTGGCACTGACGGGTTTCGGTTATGCCATCTCCAGCAACCACGGGCCCGCCCCTGCGGCGGCCCCCCCCAACCGAGAGGACAAGGTGACTGTTTCCAAGAAGCCCAGCCCCGCCGAACTGAAGCAGAAGCTCACGCCCATGCAGTTCCACGTCACGCAGGAAGCCGGCACCGAGCCGCCCTTCCGCAATGAGTATTGGAACGAACATCGGGATGGCATCTACGTCGACATTGTCAGCGGCAAGCCCCTGTTCACCTCCAAGGACAAGTTCGATTCCGGCTGCGGCTGGCCCAGCTTCACCAAGCCCCTGGCTGGGCAGGACGTGGTCGAGAAGAAGGACAGCACCCTGGGCATGGTGCGCACGGAGGTTCGCTCCAAGGATGCGGATTCCCACCTGGGCCACGTGTTTGATGACGGCCCCCGGGATCGCGGCGGCCTGCGCTACTGCATCAACAGCGCCTCCCTTCGCTTCGTACCCGTGGATGATCTGGAGAAGGAGGGCCTGGGCAGCTTCCTGCCCCTGTTCGGCAAGGCCGCGCCGGCTCCGAAAGAGGAGATCGCCACGCTCGCGGGTGGTTGTTTCTGGGGCATGGAGGACCTCATCCGCAAGCAACCCGGTGTGGTCGGCATCGAGGTCGGCTACACCGGCGGCCATGTGGCCCATGCCACCTACCGGAACCACGAGGGGCATGCGGAAGCCGTACAGATCCGCTTTGACACCACCAAAACCAGCTACGAGAGCCTCGTTCGTTTCTTCTTCCGCATCCACGATCCGACGACCATGAACCGGCAGGGCAACGACATGGGCAGCTCCTACCGCAGCGCCATCTTCTTCCACTCGGACGCCCAGCGGCAGACCGCCGAGCGGGTGAAGGCAGAGGTGGATGCCAGCGGCAAGTGGACCAAGCCCATCGTCACCGAAATCACGGCGGCGGGCCCCTGGTGGAAGGCCGAGGAAGACCATCAGGATTACCTGGTCAAGCATCCCGGCGGCTATACCTGCCACTACATCCGGGACTGAATCCCACTTCAAAAAGATTCACCACGAAGACAGGAAGACCACGAAAAGGCGGATGTTCTTCGTGGTCTTCCCGTCTTCGTGGTTGGTCGTTTTTTTGTTCTGTCCCGCTCACACCCTGAAGGTATCTGCCCGCCAGGTCTGGATGCGCTTCTTGATGGCTTCCCCACTGAGCTTTTCGGCGATAGCTTCGCGAACGCGATCCGCCAACTCGGCATCCGAGGCGAAACGCAGGCCCACCATCTGTTTGATGGTGAGTTCCGGAATCCGCACCTTCAGGTCACCGGGGAGCAGGCGCTCCATGCGCAGCGTCTCTTCCAGCCGAATGACGCGATCCTGGACCTTCAGAGCATAGACCCGAACCTGGATGCAAACCATCAGAAGGGTGAGGCCGAGAATGGCCATCCAGATGGTGTGCAGGTTGGGGTGCCGGAAGGCCTGAACCATCGTGGCGATCCAGGTGATGAGGAGGATGGGGGTGAGGATGAAATGTTGCAGCGGCTCGAAGCGGCGGTGGTTGGCGTAGGTCTGGGGTTCGGTCATGGCGGCTCCTGGGGATTCCCCAGGTTAATCGAAGGAACCCCGGCGCTGCTGTTTGGTTTGGGAGGTCCGCTTCTTGGAGTCTAGGCGCCGCTCTTTCGAACCCTTGGTGGGCTTGGTGGCCCGCCGGGGGATGGGCCGCACCAAGGCTTCGCGGATGGCCTCGGCGGCCTTCTCCCGGGCATCGTCCAAATTCTTCAGCTGATCGCGGGTGCGGTCGCTCACGACCATCCAGAGACCGTCCGCATCCAATCGGTTGCGCTGGGCCACCCGTAGCCGCGCGAGGGCATCTTCGGGCAGGCCCTCGATGGCCGCCAGATCGATGCGCAACTCCACCTTAGAGGAGACCTTGTTCACGTTCTGGCCACCGGCACCTCCGGCGCGCACCGCCTTGAAGCGGATGGCATCGGCGGGGACGCGGACAGAAGCGGTGACTTGGATGGGATCGGCCATGATCCAACCAGATTACCGCATGGCCTCCATGGGGCTCAGGCGCATGGCGCGGAAGGCGGGGTAGAGGCCGAACACGAGGGCGAGTGTGAGGGCCACGATCCAGGCGGTGAGCAGGCCTATGGGATTAACCACGAGGCCATAGGGGAAGCTCGCCGAGAGGGCCTGGCAGAGCAGGGCGCCGGACACGGTGCCGAACAGGGCGCCGATGGCGGCCAGCACCAGGGCTTCCAGCAGGAACTGGATGAAGATTTCCTGATCCGAGGCGCCCAGGGCCTTGCGGAGCCCGATCTCGAAGCGGCGGTCACTGAAGCTGATGAGCATCACGGACAGCACGCCCACACCACCTACCAACAACACGGTGCCAGCCAGGCTCATGAGCACGATCTTCCAGCCCCGCATTTGTTCCAGGAAGTTCTGGTAGCTCTTGGCGGCCTCGGCATCGAGATCCACCACTTCCACATCCTCGATGCCGTGGTGGGCCTGGCGCACGCGACCCAGCAGCATGGCCGAGACTTCGCCCATGTCCTCGGGCCGACGCAGCTTCACCGTGACCTGCGCCAGCTTGTGGGTGGGATCCATGCGATCCATGTAGGTTTCGAGAGGAATCAGGATGCCGTTGGCGTCAGTGTAGTTTTCCTCGTTGAAAATCTGGCCTGGTGCCTGGACACCCACGATGCGGAAGGGAATGCCATCCACCACGAGGTCGCGGCCCACGGGGTCAGCCCCACCGAACAGCTTGGTGGCCAGGCTGGCGCCCACCACGGCCACAGTGGAGCGGCGGCGTTGATCATCTTCGGTGAGGCCGCGGCCCATGCCGATGGGGCGGTTCATCCACTGGGCATAGTCGGGCGACACGCCATTCACGAAGATGCGTTCGGTGTCGCCGCTGACGCGCACCGTGACCATCTTCTGGGCGCGGGGCAGGAAGGCCAGTACCTTGGGGTTGGCGGCAGTGACGCGTCCCAGATCCTCGTTGCGCAGGCCGGGGCTCATGTTGAAGCGCTTGCGCTCGTCGCCGGTTTCGGGAGTCTTGGGCGCAATGCGCACGGTGCCGTCCCAGCTCATGCCGGCAAAGCCGGTGCTGATCTTGTCCATGACGCCATCCAGCACGGAGGTCATTACCACGAGTGCAAAGACGCCCAGCATGAGCAGGGTGAGGGTGAGCAGGCTGCGCACCTTGTGGGCCCAGAGTTCCACCAGGCCGGTGCGGATCACTTCCCAAAGCATGCCGAAGCTGAAGCCACGGGAGGCGGCCACCGGGGCAGGGGCCTCGCCGTTCAGCAACGAAGGGCCAGGGGCGCGGAGGAGGAGGGCCTCGTTATTCATAGCGGAGTGCTTCCATGGGAGACAGACGGCTGGCTTTCCAGGCCGGGTAGAGCGCGAAGAGGAAGCCGAAGACAGCTGCCATGGCATAGGCCCAGATGAAGCTGGCGAGGGTCATGTAGAGGGGAATGCCGATGCTCTTGGTGATCACCCAGGAGAAGCCGACGCCGATGATGAGCCCCACCAGACCGCCCAGGGCGGTGAGCAGGAGGGCCTCGGTCATGAAGCCCTTGAAAATTTCTCGGCCCGAAGCGCCGATGGCCATCTTCACGCCCACCTCGCGTACCCGTTCCTTGAGACCGGCCATCTGGATGTTGACGTTCACGATGCCGCCGCCGATGAGGGCCAGGACGCCCGAGAGCATGAAGATGATGTCGTAGACACTGCCCTGGCTGTCCCGGCGTCGGATGCGCGCGGCCACGTCGTCCAGGCGGAAGTCTTCCTGGAGGCGGTGGTTGGCCTTCACCAGGTTGTTCAGCTGCTTGGCGAAGGCGCCCATCACGTTGAGATCGGGGATGCGGAAGGTGACGTTGTCCACGCGGCGGTAGGCATCGCCATTCATGCGGCGCTGCACCAGGTTGGCCGGTACGGCGATGATCTTGTTGCGCCACCAGAACTGGTTGCCCTGATCCTCCCGGAAGCGGAAGACCCGTTCCTGGAAGGTGCCGATGACGGTGACGGGGACGTTGCCAATGCGCATGGATTGGCCGAGGGCATCGCCTTTGGGGAAGAAGACGTTGGCGGCTTCGGTGCCGAGGATCACCACTGGGGCACCGGTCTCCATCTCGGTGTTGGAGAAACCGCGGCCCTGGGCCACCTGGTAGCCGTTGGCGGGGATGTAATCGCCACCGATGCCGCGCACCTGGCGATCCTGGTCCGCGAAGGCGGACACGACGCGGGTACGGGCGTTTTTCACGCGGCTCACACCCTGGATGGCATCGGACTGGAGGGCTTCGCCCCCGATGGCATCCGCATCGCGCAGGCCCAGGTTGGCCTGTTGCAGGGCGCTGGGGCGGCCATCTTTCACGGCGCCCTTGGCCTGGACATTCAGCTTGTCGAGGCCGCCGATCTTCACGTAGAGTTCGTCGGCCCGCTTGCGTTGGCTGTCCGAGATGGAAAACCCGCCCAGCACAGAGGCCACGCCCAGCAGCACGCCCAGGGCCTGGAGGGTGGCGCGGCCGAGATTCTCGCGGATCTCCACCCAGGCTCCGTAGAGCCGCTCGCGGAAGGCGCCGGAGGAGGTCATCGACCCACTCCGGCATGATGCTCAGCCGGGTGGGTTCCCGGCTCGTGGGAGGACATCGAGTCCTCCTCCTTGCCACCCACCACGACTTCGCCATCGCGGATCTCGACGCGCCGCTGGGCGAGGGCGGCGATGGCGGGATCGTGGGTGACCAGCAGCAGGGTGTTGCCCTGGCTGTGCAGCTCACGGAAGAGGTCGAGCACCTCGGCGCCGGTTTTCGAATCGAGGGCGCCAGTGGGCTCATCCGCCAGCAGGAGGGCAGGGTTATTGGCCAAGGCGCGGGCCACGGCCACGCGCTGCCGCTGGCCGCCGGACAAGGTCGCGGGCAGCTTCTCCGCCTTGTCAGCGATACCCACCTTCTCCAGCAGGGCCATGCCCCGTTCGCGGCGTTCCTTGCGGCCCACGCCAGCATAGAGCATGGGCAGTTCCACATTGCGGAGGATGCTGGCTTTGGGAAGCAGGTTGTAGCTCTGGAAGATGAAGCCCACCTTCTCGTTGCGGATCTTCGCCAGCTCGCCGCCGGAGAGGCCCTGGACCTGGTGGCCATCCAGCGTATAGATGCCTGCCGTGGGCAGGTCCAGGCAGCCGAGGATGGCCATGAGAGTGGATTTCCCGGAGCCCGAGGGGCCAATGAGGGCCACGAATTCGCCCTGCTCCACGGTGAGGTCGATGCCGCGAAGGGCGTGGACCGCGGCGCCGTTGGAGCCGTAGACCTTCGTCATGCCTTGCGTCTGGATGATGGTGGACATGGGACATTCCTTAGAGGGCAGCGGTCCTGAGGGAGGCGGAGGCCGACCGAAGGGCGGGGGTGTGGGGGGACATCGCGAGCGGAGGCTCCGTCTCTGATCGCCCGAAGGGCGGGCAGGAGCGCCCTGCAGGGCAGGGTGTGATAGATGGAGCGAGCAGGCGGTCCCCCCACGGAGCCTTAATTGTTTTCATCATCCTTCTCCACCTTCTTCTTGCTTGGGTCTTCCAGGCTCACCTGCTCGTTGGCTTTGAGGCCCGACAGGATTTCCACGCGCTCCAGGGTGGCGATGCCCGCCTTGACCGGTACCACATCGAAGTATTCCTTCCAGTGATCCGACAGCCAGATGAACTTGCCACGGCCGGTGAGGCCGTCCTTGGCCTTGGCGATGTCCTGGGGTGTGAGGTTCTCCTTCAGGCGATAGACCACGGTCTGGCCGTCACGGCGTTGCAGGGCTTCCAGCGGGATGCTCACCGCCTTGTCGCGCTTGTCGCCGAGGATTTCCACGTTGGCGCTCATGCCCGTCTTGAAGGAATCCGTGAGTTCGTCCAGGGCCACTTCCACTCGGAAGACTTTGATTTTCTCTACCAGGTCGGCGGCAGGGGCCACGAAGCGCACCTTGCCCGTGAAGGCCCGCTGGGGATAGGCGTCCAGCGAGATGCGGACAGGCTGGCCCACCTGCACCTTGGCGATGTCCACTTCGTTGAGGTTCACCTTCACGATGAGCGAACCAAGGTCGGCCACCGTGAACACCACAGTGCCCGCATTGAAGGAACTGACGCCCGAGGTGATGGTGTCGCCCAGTTCCACGCCGCGCTTGATCACCACGCCGTTCATGGGGGCGGTGACGCGGGCGAGTTGGGTGGAGGCATTGCCGCTGATGGGAATGCCGCGATCTTCGACGATCTGGTAGCGCGTCTGGGCGCTCTTGTAGAGCTCTTCAGCCAGGTCGCGGGAGGTGCGGGCGGCGCGATAGGCCTGATCGGAAATGAGCCCGGCCTTGAAGAGTTCCGACTGCTGGGTGAAGTCCCGCTCGGCATTCTTGAAGCTCACGCTGGCCTGCGACACGCTGCCCTTCACATCGGAAAGCGTCTGCGCCTGGTTCACGTCCGGCTCGACTTCGGCCAGCACCTCGCCGGAGCGCACGATGGCGCCCTCGCGCACCTTCAGCTGCACGATGCGGCCCGACACCGTGGACTTCACGTCCACCTTGATGAGGGGGTCGACCACGCCGACTTCGCGGACGCTCACCTGGAGATCCTCGGCCTGGACCTTGCCCACGCGGAAGGGCGTATTGGCCTCCGGCTTCTTGCCCTTGCCATCGCCGCCCTTCAAGGTAAAGAACATGCCTGCCGCTATGGCCGCACCGGCCACGGAGACAATGACCCATCGCTTTTGCATGGAACCCCCTGATGGGAAAGAAACCGGGTAGACCGGGTTGATGGACAGACTACGGAGGAGAGTCTGGTGGCGTTTAGGAATGCCTTCACGATGGATTCGGCCATCCCCCACCACCGGTCGGCCAGCTGCAGATGCGGACCGGGGAACGCCCTCTGAGGCGTCCTGCCACCTGTCCGAGGCTACGTGCCACGCCGTTTGGGTTAAACCTTCCCGATGATCGGCCTGCTTCAGCCACCGTTTCGCGAAAAAATGGAACCGCGAATGCCGCGAATGGGCGCGAATAGAGTGGTTGCAGGCCGCCTGGGCCTTCGGCCCCCAGCCGCGCGTAGCGTGGCTGGCCACTCACGGGGCGGCTCTGCCGTCCTTCAAGAGCCGACGGATCCGCCCCGTGAGTGGAGGCGGAAGGATGACCGTTCGCCATTCGCGCGCCCGAAGGGCGATTCGCGCCATTCGCGGTTCACTGCTTTCCTGGCTGAGGCTCGCCGATCATCGAGTACACCATTTCTAATAATAGATATCAAAAATGATAACAATTGGCAGAGAGAACGCTTCACCAAGGGCGGGACTCATCCCATCACGCGGCGGCGCCGCCGCCGCAGGAGTAATTAAGTTCAATATGCATAAGTGCGTGGCCCTTATCTTGGTGACCGGACTCATCGGCGCCTCTCTCATGGCCCAGCAACCCACCGGCCAGCAGGTCGAGAAAAGGGCGAGCGCGGCGAGCACCTCGAGAAAAAGGGTGAACGTATGGAGAAGAAGGGACAGTAGCCTTCCCACAACGCAGAAAAACGGCCCCGAACGGGGCCGTTTTTCTGCGCGAGGAAATGATCTACCGCACGGTTTCGCGGGCGATCATCAGCTCTTCATTGGTGGGCACGACGGTCACCACCACTTTGGAGTCGGGCGCGCTGATGATGCGTTCGCCGGTGCCGAACTCGTTGGCTTCGCGATCCAGCTTCACGCCCAGGAAGGTCAGCTTGCTGCAGACCTTGGCCCGCACGAAGGTGCTGTGCGTGCCGATGCCGGCGGTAAAGGTGATGGCATCGAGGCCGTCCAGCACGGTGGCATAGGCACCGATGTACTGGCGCACGTTGTAGGTCAGGAGGTCGCGGGCCAGCCGGGCGCGTTCGTTGCCAGCCTCGGCGGCCAGTTCGATTTCGCGGAAGTCAGAAGACACACCCGAAATGCCCAGCAGGCCCGATTTCTTGTTCAGCAGGTCCGTGATGCCGTCGTAGTCGAGGTGCTCGTACTGCATGAGCATTTCCACCACGCTGGGATCGATGGTGCCGCAGCGGGTGCCCATGATGACGCCCTGAAGAGGGGTCATACCCATGCTGGTGTCCATGCTCCTGCCGTTGTGCACAGCGCAGATGCTGGTGCCGTTGCCGATGTGGCAGGTGACGACCTTCAGGGCGCGGAGGGGTCGGCAGAGCAGGATGGCCGTGCGGGCAGCCACGTAGGAGTGGCTGGAGCCGTGGAAGCCGTAGCGCCGGATGCCGTATTTCTGGCTCAGTTCGAAGGGAATGCCGTAGATCCGGGCCGCATCGGGGATGTTGTGGTGGAAGGCCGTGTCGAAGACCGCCACATGGGGCACGTTGGGGAAGGCTTCTTTGGCCACGCGGATGCCCAGGGCGTTGGCGGGATTGTGCAGGGGCGCATACATGGCGAAGTGGTCGATGTCGGCCAGCACTTCGTCCGTCACGATGAGGGAATCGCCGTACTTCGGCCCCCCGTGCACCACCCGATGGCCCACTGCGTGGATGGGCGTGTCGTGGAGCACCACGGCCTTCAGCCGGTCGATGATGGCATTGAGGGCCTCCCGATGGGTGGGGAGGGGCAGATTTTCCTTGTGCTTGTCATTCTCGAAGGTGAAGGACATGTTGCCTTCGGGCAGGCCGATGCGTTCCGCCATGCCCTCGGCGATGGAGATCTCCTTCCCCATATCGAACAGGTTGAACTTCAGGCTCGATGAGCCGGCATTCAGGACGAGTACGTACACGGTTTCCCCCATATCGAGACTAGTTTAGCGGTCAGACCGCGTGACCGGTGCCGCATTGTCGATCTTATGGTCGTCATGCAAGTTTGAAACGGCGTGTCAACGTCTGGAGTTGCTGGGCCAGGTTGGCCAGCTCCTCGGTGGTCCTCACGGTTTCTTGAACCGTGGCCGACAGTTCCGTGGCCGACGAGGCATTGCGCTCCACCATCTGGGTGGCGGAGTCCATCGCCCTCACCACCTCCTCGCTGGCTCGGCCCTGTTCGTCCATGGCGTTGGCGATTTCCTTCAACTGGCCCGCATTGTCCCGGACGTGCCCTTCGATGCGCTCCAGGCTCAGCGCGGCCTCCTTGACGGATTCCGTGCCAATCCCAACCCGGTCGGCGCTCTCCTGGATGAGCGCGGTGATTTCCTTCGCGGCGGTGCCACTGCGCTCCGCCAGCTTGCGCACTTCTTCAGCCACCACGGCGAAGCCTTTGCCCATGGCCCCTGCCTTGGCGGCCTCGATGGCGGCATTCAAGGACAACAGGTTCGTCTGCCTGGCGATGTCGGTGATGACGGTGGTGATGCGGCCCACCTTGGCCGAACTCTCTTCGATGGCCTCCATGGCCCGGCCGGTGTTCTGCACGGCCGTCAGCCCCTGATGGCCGGCCTCCTGGGACCTCGTCGCCAAGGTCTCGGCGCGCACGGCGCTCTGTTTCACCTGCTGGATGTTGGCGTTCATCTGTTCCAGGGCCGCCGAGGATTGTTCCATGGCCTGGCGCTCCACTTCGGTGCTGCGGCGCAATTCCTCTGTGGTGCGGTTCACCTGTTCCGTGGTCGCGGCCAGTTCCGTGGCACTGGAGGCCGTGCCTTCGGCGGATTGGCTGATGGCCTGAATGTCGCTTCGCAGCCCCTGGATGACCTGGGCCAGGCCTGCGGCCACGTGGTCGAGCTCATCCTTGCCTTCCACGGACGGCGTGTGCCTGAGGTCCCCCTTGGTGACCGCGTCCATGGCGAGTTCGATGCCATGGGCCTTCTGGGCGACCCGGGCGCCGATGGCGCGGCTCAACGCGAAACCCAAAAGGATGGCGGCCACGTTCAGACCCACGATCCAGGCCTTGGCATTGGAGGAGTAGGCCACGTCTTTCTTGATCGTGGCGGCGGCGGATGCCTCCGCCGCTAGCTGGACTTTCAGTATCCGGTCCCGGGCGGTGCGCATGACCTCGACGTTGGTTTCCATCAACCGGGAGATGGTCTTGGGGTTTCGATCCGTCCGGGCTTCCTCGAGCAGGGGCGGGAACCCCTGGTTGTATTTGCGGAACGCGGCGGTGGCCTCGTCGAGCAGGACTTTATCTTCGGCGGACCAGGCGAGGGCCTGCAGCGCCGTCATGTCCTTCTCGAGCGTGTCTGAGTATTCCTTCAGCTTGCCTTCGCGGAGGGTGATGTAATCCGGATCCGCAGCGCCGCCGACCATGCTCATGTGCAGGGTCCGGAAGATGTTCATTCCGTTCAACACGCGGGAAAGGGCTGCGGTTTCCCTTAGTTGTTCGGTGACTTCCACCTGTCCGTTCTGCAGCTGGGCCACGGTGAACCATCCCAGCCCGCCCACCACGAGGAGGGCCAGGGTTTGGATGGCGAGGAGCAGGTTGAATTTCCCGCGCATCTTGAAGGTGTCTGTGATTTTTCCGAGGTTCATGAAAGCCTCCGTATCTGTCTCTTATCGATTCAGATATCGGCAGGATGAATCCTGGACGTTCAGGTGCTGAACACGCCGGAGTTGAGGGCGTCGGCCTCGGGCCAGGGGGCTTCCAGGGCCTGCTCAGCCACTGCCAGCAACCGCGTTTCAAGGCGTGCCGCCAGGCTGTCATCCACCTTCCAGCCCCTCTGCTCCATCCAGGATCCGAAGCGGGGCAGGGGATCCTTGGCGGCCCAGTGGGCGATCAGGTCGGGGTTCACGTAGCGCTGGTCATCGTGCTCGGCATGGCCCTTCATGCGGAAGGTATCGCAGACGAGGAAGACCGGGCCCTTGCCTTCTAGGCAGCGCTGCCGGGCCTGGGCCGCAGCCTGATACACCGCCACGGCATCATTGCCATCCACAGTCAGCGTGAAGGCGCCCTGGGAGCGCTGGGACATGCGCCCAGCCATCTGCCGTTCCGGTGGGGTGGAGAAGGCGTAGCCGTTGGATTCGCCCACCACGATGAGGGGGAGGTTCTGCACGGTGGCGAAGTTCAGCCCTTCGTAGAAAGCCCCGGTGGAACTGCCGCCATCCCCGATCCAGGTCATGGCCACCCGGCGCTCGCCCTTTTGCCGGAAGGACAGGGCCACCCCCGCCATGACGGGAATGAGGGCTCCCAGCATGGAGGTGGGCGCGATGATGCCCCGCTCGACCGAGCCGAAGTGGTTGTTGTGTTCGCGGCCCCCGGAAGGGCCCGTGGCCCGGCCCAGGTACTGCAGGAAGATCTCTTTGGGCGTGACGCCGCGGACGAACATGGAACCCAGATTGCGGATCAGGGGTGCGATCACGTCGTCGGGTCCCAGGGCCATGGCGGTGGCGCAGGCCGTGGCCTCCTGGCCCATGCTGCGATAGACGCTGCCTAAGGTTTTGCCCTGGCGGAAGAGCTTCACCAGCCGCTCTTCGGTGAGGCGGGTGAGCAGCATGGCCTCGTAGAGGCGGAGGGCGGTCTCGCGGTCCATGGGGTTAGCATAGACGCATGTTGACCCTCCGTCCCGCCGTCTCCGCCGATGCCCAGCTCATCCTGCAGTACATCCGCGAGTTGGCGGAGTACGAGCGGGAACCCGAAGCCGCCGTGGCCACCGAGGCCGACCTCCAGCGCCACGCCTTCTCCGAACACCCACTCGTGAAGGTGACCCTGGCCGAGTGGGATGGCGAGTCCGCCGGCTTCGCCCTCTGGTTCCTGAATTTCAGCACCTGGGAAGGCAGGCCCGGCATCTACCTCGAAGACCTGTTCGTGCGTCCCGCCTTTCGCGGACATGGCATCGGGAAGGCGCTGCTGAAGCATCTGGCCGCCACCGCCCTGGAGCAGGGCTGGAGCCGGGTCTCATGGCAGGTGCTGGATTGGAACACCCCCGCCATCGACTTCTACGAAGCCCTGGGGGCCAAGCTCATGCGGCCCTGGCTGAACTGCCGGTTGGATGGTGAAGCCCTCCAGCGCCTGGCCGAGGGGGCGGGTTGACCTGGGCGCCGCTGCTCCGGCTCAAGGAGGCCCTGGGCCCCGAGGCGGAGCTGGTGCTCGTGGGCGGCGCCGTGCGCGACGAACTGCTGGGCCGTCCCCACTCCGATTGGGACCTGGCCACGCGCCTGCTGCCTCAGCGGGTGATGGACTTGGCGAAAGCGGCTGGCATGAAAGTGATCCCCACCGGGCTGCAGCACGGGACGGTGACGGTGATGCTGGAGAACCACCCCGTGGAAGTGACCACCTTTCGCAGCGATGGCGATTACCTGGATGGCCGACGCCCTGAATCTGTTCGCTTGGGTGTGACGCTCGAGGAAGATTTGTCGCGCCGCGACTTCACCATCAACGCCATGGCCTTGCCCGTGGGTGGGGGCGACCTCGTGGATCCCTTCGGTGGGCGGACCGATCTCGCCGCTCAGACAATCCGGGCGGTGGGTGATCCGCTCCAGCGATTCGCAGAGGACGGCCTGCGTCCTCTGCGGGCCTGCCGTTTCGCGTCCCAGTTGGGTTTCGAGGTCGAGGCCGCGACGCTGGCTGCCATCCCCCTGCGCCTGGATGTGGCGCGAAAGGTGGCCGTGGAGCGGGTCTTCACGGAACTGGACAAGCTGCTGCGCGGGGTGGATCCAGGCCGAGGCATGGCCCTGCTGGCCTCCAGTGGATTGTTGGACCTCTGGCTGCCGGAGCTGCGCCCCATGTTGGGTTGCGGGCAGAATCGCCATCACCGGTACGATGTCTGGACCCACACACTGGAAGTGATCCGCTTCGCGCCCGCGGATCCGGGCCTACGCTGGGCGGCCCTGCTGCATGATGCGGGCAAGCCCGGAACGAAGACCGAGGAACCGAAGGGCGAGGTCCATTTCTATGGTCACGAAGCGCGGTCGTTGGAACTGACTGCGGACATTCTCGACCGATTGAAGGCCAGTCACGCCTTGCGAGGCGACGTTACGGCACTGGTGCGCCACCACGGCACCCATCCCACCGAGGCTTGGAGTGATGCGGCCTGCCGCCGCCTGCTGCGCCGCCTTTCGGAGGATGGACTATCCCTGGAACGGTGGGCGGCTTTCCGGCTGGCGGATCAGCATGCCAAGGGCTTCGCGTGGGAGCAGTGCCAGGTGGAACACCGGGCCCTCATGGCCCGGCTGGAGGACGTGATGGCGGCGGCCCCGCCGCTTTCCGTGCGTGACTTGGCCCTGGATGGCGCGGCGCTGATGTCCCTGGCTGGACGCCCCGGAGGTCCTTGGCTGGGCGAGCTGCAGCGGAAACTTCTGGAATTGGTGCTCGACACGCCTGAGCTCAACAGCGCGGAGGGTCTCGCCGCCACGGCCCGGAACCTGTTGGAACCGCACTAACGACACCCGGCCATCGAGAAAGGACCTTTTTCGTCAGGCTCCTTCGCCCTTGTGGAGCAGGCCCAGGATGGCCTTCAACTTGGGCGTCGAAGTCCTGCTGACGGGGAGCACACGGCCTCCGGTCACAATGATGTCCCCACGTCCACCCAGCAGGGGCTTGAAGCCGAGAATGGCCTGGGGCCGCACCAACAGATGTCGATGCACCCGCAATAATTCCTCTTCCGGGAAGGCCTGTTCGATCTCGAGCAGGGTGGTCCAGGAGGTCTTGAACCGTTCGCCGGCCCAGGCGTAGACCACTTCGTGCTCCACCTCGAAGTGGCTGACCTTGCGAAGGTCAAGAAACACGAAGCCTTCCCCGGCCCGCACGGGGAACCGGGGCGAGGGGGCCGGCAGCAGGGCGGCCAGTTCAGGCCCCTTGCGACGGGGGATCTGGTGGTGGCTGAGCCGTTCGAGGGTTTTTGCCAGGCGGTCTTCGGTGACGGGTTTCAGGAGGTAGTCCACGGCAGCGGCTTCGAAGGCCTGCACGGCGTAGTGCACATGGGCCGTCACGAAGACCACGGGAGGCGGATCCGCCAGCTCCGCCAGGACCTCCAGGCCCGTGAGCCCCGGCATCTGGATGTCCAGGAAGAGGGCATCCCCTTCGCCCATGTTGGCGAACCAGTCCAGGGTGGCCGCGCTGCCTGTCAGTTCCGCCACCACCTCGCAACCAGCTTCGGTCAGCAGTCGGGCCAGGCGTTTCCGGGCCAGGGGTTCGTCATCGGCGAGCACCACGCGCAGGGTCATGGCTTCTCCTCGAGAGGCAGTGTCAAGGTGGCCCGGGTCCAGGGCCATTCCCGAACCAGGGCGAAGCTGGCCTTGGCGCCATAGGCCAGCTCCAGGCGGGACTTGAGATTTCTCAGACCTACGCCGGTGCCTTTGGGGGGCGAGCTCTTGGGCGACTGTCCGGTGTTCGAGACCGTGAGCACCAGGTTGGATCCATCCTGGTGTCCGCTCACCCGGATGATGCCACCGTTGGGATCTGCGGCCACACCGTGCTTGATGGCGTTTTCCACCAGGGGCTGGATGAGCAGCGGCATGGCCTGCAGGTCATCGAGTTCGGGATTCCAGTCCCATTCGATGGTCAGCGAGTCGCCCAGGCGCAGTTTCTCCACATCCAGGTAGCGCGCCAGCAGGCGGCGTTCCTCGCCCAGCGGGATGGTGGGCGTTTCACCCATGGTCAGCAATTGTCGATAGATCTCGGCGAGGTCGCGCATGCCCTTCACAGCAGCGGTGGTGTCCTCGCGAACCAGCTCCGCCAGGCCATTCAGGCTGTTCAGGAGCACGTGGGGCGACATCTGCGCCCGCAGCAGGTTCCAGCGGGCCTCCTCGGCCTGCCGCAAGGCTTCCTTCTTTTCCGCCGTCTTGGCCTCCCAGAAGGCCAGGGCGAAACTCATCATCACGTTGAAGGCGAAGCCCATGAGGAAGCCGAGTCCGATCAAAGCATAGAGATTCTGGGTTTTGGCGGCGGGCACCTTCCCAGCGATCGCCAGATAGATTTTGATGTTCGGCCAGTTGACGAGCAGGCTCAACATGAGGAACACGGTGTGCAGACTCAATGCCTGCAACACGCCTCGGAGAGGACGGGCCATGCGTTTGGCATCCCCGGTCCATTGCCAGCTGATGGGGCTGATCATGAACATGAAGACGCAGCCCAGTACCGTCGCCAGGATCATCCTCGGGTTCATCATTGCGGGTGGCATGGTCGGAGACGGCGGGACATGCCGTTGAATGAAGATGCTCAGGGCGATCATGCCGATATTGAACAGGCACATGCCTACCACCAGCCCCAGGATGGCCGGGCGGCGGGCCCGTAGGGGAATGGCTCTGAGGGCGGCGGACAGGATCATGGGTTCGTCTCTTTATTTGAGGTCGGGAGGCGCAAAGCGGCCTGCCAGCCGCCGGGGTAGGGGGCCGTGGTCACATCCGCCTCGCGCCCGAGGGTGGACTGGAGCCGTTGCCGGAGAGGTTGGAGCTGCGCCTCGTCCGGGCAGACTACCGGTCCCTGGACGCTCAGCAACACCTCCAGGAAGCCTTGGGCATGCCAGGACTCCCGAAGATCCACGTCCAGGTTCCCTTCGGGGCGCCAGTCCAGGATGGCTTCCAGCAGAGGTTGCAAGAAGAGGGGCGGAACCTGGATCCCATCCAGGTCAGGCGAGAACTGCCAGCGAAGGGTCAGACGGCTCCCCCAGCGACTGCGCTCCAGAGATAGATACTGTTCGGTGAGGCTCCGATCCAGGCTCAGGGGCACGAGGGGCAGTTCCGCTTCCACCAGCCAGCGTCGGTAAAGCGCGGCCAGATCCACCAGGCCCTGTTCGGCGGAACGGGTGTTCTCCTCGGCCAGGGTGGCCAGGTGGTTCAGGTTGCTGAAGAGAAGCCGGGGGCTGATGGCGCCCCGGTGGCTCATCCACTGGCATTCGCGGGCCTTGGCTTGTGCTTCCCGGGTTTCCTGCGCCAGCCGCTCCGCCCGGGCCACGATCCAGCCGGCGGGCCCCAGCAGAAGGAGGAAGGGGATGGAGAGGCCCATGATCATCCCAAGGCGGAAGGACTCGCCAGCCGACGCCTTCCCCGCCACCCATCCCATGGGGGAGAGGCAGGAACCGAGCAGGAGCGCAAACACCAGCAACTGCAGCAAGCCTCGCCACCAGGCCGCCAGCGGCCGGTCGTCGGAGCTCCACTGCCAGGGGACCGGGCAGAGGAAGATGCCGAGACTCAACACGGGAATCAACAGCCCGAAGCTGAGGTAGAGGCGGGGTGTGTGGGGAGACGGTACCAGCAGCGTAAACAGGCACGGGAACATGGTCAGGGCGACCGCGGCGGACCACCACCCAGGGTGCCGGAGGCGAATCACCAGGGCGTTTTGGATGGCGGGCCGTCGCATGGGGTTCCGGTTTCGAGGGTGCGAATTTGCGGCTTCAGGTGGAACTGGTCTGCCGTAAGGGAAGGCCGGTGTCCTTAACCATGACGGAGGGGTTCCACCCAGTCTCGCCGTTCCGCTCAATGGGCGTGGTGTTCCGTCGAGTGGGCGGAGCCGATGCCTGGGCGGGGACCAGGGGGTGGAAAGGGCCTCCACAAAAACGCCCGGCGGGTGCCGGGCGTTTTTGGAAACGGCGGACTATCAGCCCGCGCCACCGCCGCTGGTGGCGGGACGGTAGGTGAGGCTGGCCTTGATGAAATCACGGTTCATCCGGGCGATGTTCTCCATCTTGATGCCCTTGGGGCAGGCGGTTTCGCATTCGCCGTGGTTCGTGCAGGTGCCGAACTCCTCGGCGTCCATCTGGGCGACCATGTCGCGGACGCGGATGTAGCGTTCCGGCTGGCCCTGGGGCAGCAGGCCCAGCTGCGTGATCTTCGCCGAGACAAAGAGCATGGCGCTGGCATTGGGGCAGGCGGCCACGCAGGCAGCGCAACCGATGCAGGCGGCGGCATCCATGGCGAGGTCGGCGTTCTCCTTGGAGATGGGCAGGGCGTTGGCGTCCTGCGGGCTCCCCGTGGGCGCGCTGATGAAGCCGCCGGCCGCGATGATGCGGTCGAAGGCGCCGCGATCCACCATCAGATCCTTGAGCACCGGGAACGCTTCGGCGCGCCAGGGCTCGAGGGTGATGTCATCGCCATCCTTGAAGCTGCGCATGTGCAGCTGGCAGGTGGTGGTGCGCTCCTTGGGCCCGTGCGGGCGGCCGTTGACCACCATGCCGCACTGGCCGCAGATGCCTTCGCGGCAGTCGTGGTCGAAGGCGATGGGTTCCTCGCCCTTGCGGATGAGGCCTTCGTTCACCACATCGAGCATTTCCAAAAAGGACATGTCGGGGCTGATGTTCTCGGCGGGGTACTCGACGAACTTGCCGTCGCATTGGGTGTTCTTCTGCCGCCATACGTGCAGGGTGAGATTGATGTGCTTGGCCATGGTTCAGATCCTCACTTGTAGCTGCGGGTCGCG
This sequence comes from Acidobacteriota bacterium, assembly GCA_043775845.1. Lineage (GTDB taxonomy): Bacteria > Acidobacteriota > Holophagae > Holophagales > Holophagaceae > Geothrix. The sequence continues at coordinate 16,049 of JAYVRY010000002.1, read as the reverse complement.
AGGTGGACATTCTCGAAGGCGAGCTGCTCGGTGTGGCGCACCGGCGTCTGGCCTTCACCCTTGTATTCCCAGGCGGCGACATGGCAGAAGTTCTCATCGTCGCGTAGCGCCTCGCCTTCCTCGGTCTGCCATTCCTCGCGGAAGTGGCCGCCGCAGGATTCGCGGCGCTCGAGCGCATCCAGGCACATCAGCTCGCCGATCTCCAGGAAGTCGGCCACGCGGCCGGCCAGCTCCAGGGACTGGTTCACCTCGGCGCCGATGCCGGGAATCCGGAGGTTCTTCCAGAACTCTTCGCGGATTTCGGGAATGCGCTGGAGGGCCTTCTTGAGGCCCGCCTCATTGCGGCCCATGCCGCAGAATTCCCACATGACTTTGCCCAATTCTCGGTGGAAGTGGGTGGGTGTTTCTTTGCCGTTGATGGCGAAGAGCTTCTGGACACGCTCGGCGGTGGTCTGCTCAGCGGCCTTCACGGCGGCATCATCGGCCTTGATGCGGGTGCCGGGCTTGATGCCCGCCAGGTAGCCGCCGATGGTGTAGGGGATCACGAAGTAGCCGTCGGCCAGGCCCTGCATGAGCGCCGAGGCACCCAGGCGGTTGGCGCCGTGATCGGAGAAGTTGGCCTCGCCCAACACAAAGCAGCCGGGGATGGTGCTCATGAGGTTGTAGTCCACCCAAAGGCCGCCCATGGTGTAGTGCGTGGCGGGGAAGATGCGCATGGGCGTCTTGTAGGGGTTGTCGTCGGTGATGCGCTCGTACATTTCGAAGAGGTTGCCGTATTTCTCTTCGATCTTGGCGGCGCCCAGGCGCTTGATGGCCGAATCGAAGTCGAGGTAGACGCCCAGGCCCGTTTCGCCGATGCCACGGCCGTCATCGCAGACCTGCTTGGCGGCGCGGCTGGAGATGTCGCGCGGGGCCAGGTTGCCGTACGAGGGGTACTTCCGCTCCAGGTAGTAGTCGCGGTCTTCTTCAGCGATCTGACTGGCGGGCTTGCCGCAGTCTTCCTTGCGCTTGGGCACCCAGATGCGGCCATCGTTGCGCAGCGATTCCGACATGAGCGTGAGCTTGCTCTGGTGGTCGCCGGTGACGGGGATGCAGGTGGGGTGGATCTGCGTGAAGCAAGGGTTGGCGAAGGCCGCGCCCTTCTTGTGGGCGCGCCAGATGGCGGTGCCGTTGCAGCCCTTGGCGTAGGTGGCCAGATACATGGTGTTGCCGTAGCCGCCGGTGGCGATGCAAACGGCATCGGCCACATGGGATTTGATCTCGCCCGTGACCATGTCGCGGGTGATGATGCCCTTGGCCACGCCATCGACCACGATGAGTTCCTGCATCTCGTGGCGGGCGAACATCTTCACGGTGCCGAGACCCACCTGGCGCTGTAGGGCCTGGTAGGCGCCCAGCAGCAGCTGCTGGCCGGTCTGTCCGCGGGCGTAGAAGGTGCGGCTCACCTGGGCGCCGCCGAAGGAACGGTTGTCCAGCAGTCCGCCGTACTCGCGGGCGAAGGGCACACCCTGGGCCACGCACTGGTCGATGATGTTGTTGCTCACTTCGGCTAGGCGATGCACGTTGGCTTCGCGGGCGCGGAAATCGCCGCCCTTGACCGTGTCGTAGAAGAGGCGGCGGACGCTGTCACCATCGTTGTGGTAGTTCTTGGCGGCGTTGATGCCGCCCTGGGCGGCGATGGAGTGGGCCCGGCGGGGGCTGTCCTGGTAGCAGAAGCACTCCACCTCGTAGCCGAGTTCGGCCAAGGAGGCGGCAGCGGCGCCACCGGCTAGGCCGGAGCCCACCACGAGCACCTTGTACTTGCGCTTGTTGGCCGGGTTCACGAGCTTGAGATCAAACTTGTGGTTGTCCCACTTCTTCTCGATGGGGCCGTCTGGGATTCGGGAATTGAGTTCCATGGATGGCTCTCCTTCGGATCAGCGGATGAAGCCGGTGAGGACGGCGATGGGGTAGGAGATGTTCACGCCCACCACAAGGAAGGTCAGACCCGTGGCGAAGGTGCGCCGCAGGCGGTCGTAGCGGGGATGGGACAGGCCCAGGGACTGGGTGACGCTCCAGACGCCGTGCCACATGTGCAGGCCCAGGCAGAGCTGGGCCACGATGTAGAACCCGGCGGCGGCGGGCACTTTGAAACCGCTGACGAAGTTCGCGTAGGGATTCGTGTGGTCGAAGTTGGGATGGACGGTGCCGGTGGTCAGGTGCAGCAGGTGGTAGACGATGAAGGCGGCCAGGATGATGCCGCTCCAGCGCATGGTGCGCGAGGCCCAGGTGGAGGCCACGGCCTGCTGGGCGCGGTAGCCCACGGGGCGGGCGGTCATGTTATCCATGGTGAGCGTCACGGCGGCCCAGATGTGCAGTCCGGTGGCGCTGAGGAGCACGGCGCGGAAGATCCAGATGCCACCGCCATGCAGCATGCTGTGCAGGAACTTGGCGTATTCGTTGAAGTGTTCGGCGCCCATGTAGGCCTGGGTGTTGCCGATCATGTGGACGGTGACGAACCCGAAGAGGACGGTGCCGGTGGCGGCCATCACCACCTTCCTCCCCACGGATGAGGCCAGGAAGCCGTGACCACGGGCTTCCGCGCCCGCGATGCTCTGTTCAGCGACAGACATAGGTGGACTCCTTGAAGAAGGCGATAGAAAGGGACAGGGGGGCCGGTTGGGACTGCGCACCAGACGAGCAGTGAGAGGCCATATGTGACCCGATTATCTTCCGTGATCGCTGGAATCCCAAGCCCCGAGTGCGGACGTAGATCACTCTGCCACAGGATCTCCTGGCCGGGTGGAAGAAGACGGCACGGAAGAGCCCCGGCCTTGCGGCGGGAGGCCCATCCGCGCTAGAGTTTTCAACGATCCAAGCAAGATCTTTGGTGGTTCGCCCCCCCGTGGGGGCTTGCGCTGTTCCTACGCCTGCCACCTCGATCACGGTTCACACCATTCACATCACCCACTCAACGCCTTTTCACTGTCTGAATCCATTTGGAGGAAAACCATGGGGACGATCAAACGCCTGCTTGGCTCTCTTGCGCCAAGCCGCCTCACGAAGGGCGCGATGACGGCCATCATCCTGCTGCTCATGTCGTCCCCTGCCTTCGCCGGTGGTGAGGCCGATCTGAAGATTCCCGCCCTCGGCGGGCACTTCCTGGGCATGACGGGCCACAACCTGCTGCTCATCGGGCTCTTCATCTGCCTACTGGGTGTTGGGTTCGGTCTGGTGCAGTACGCCCAGATCCGGGATCTCCCGGTCCACAAGTCCATGTTGGAGATCTCCGAGCTGATCTATGAGACCTGCAAGACCTACCTGGTCACGCAGATCAAGTTCATCTCGATCCTCTGGGCCTTCATCGCGGTCATCATCGTCGCCTACTTCAAATACCTGTCCACCCCGCAGATGGATTGGCCGAATGTCATCGTGATCCTGCTCTTCTCGATCATCGGCATCCTGGGTTCGGTGGCTGTGGCCTGGTTCGGCATCCGCATCAACACCTTCGCCAACTCCCGCACGGCCTTCGCCAGCCTCGGTGGCAAACCCTACCCCACCATGGAAATCCCCCTCAAGGCGGGCATGTCCATCGGCATGCTGCTCATCTCCGTCGAGCTGTTCCTCATGCTGGCCATCCTGCTCTTCGTCCCCGGTGACGCGGCCGGCCGCTGCTTCATCGGCTTCGCCATCGGCGAGTCCCTGGGCGCCGCCGCCCTGCGCATCGCGGGCGGCATCTTCACGAAGATTGCTGACATCGGCTCCGACCTCATGAAGATCGTCTTCAAGATCAAGGAAGACGATGCCCGCAACCCCGGCGTCATTGCCGATTGCGTGGGCGACAACGCGGGCGATTCCGTGGGCCCCACGGCGGACGGCTTCGAGACCTACGGCGTCACGGGCGTCGCGCTCATCACCTTCATCCTGCTGGCCGTCAACGAGAAGGTCGCTGGGGCCAACTTCCAGTCCATCCAGGTCTCCCTGCTGGTCTGGATCTTCGTCATGCGCGTGGGCATGGTCCTCACTTCCGGCGCCTCCTATTGGATCAACGGGCTGTGGGCGAAGGCCAAGTTCGGCGCCTCCTCCAAGTTCGACTTCGAAACGCCCCTCACCACCCTGGTCTGGCTGACCTCGGTCCTGTCCATCGGGGTGACCTACGTCCTGTCCCACCTGCTCATCGGCAACCTGCCCGCTGGGCTTTGGTGGAAGCTCTCGACCATCATCACCTGCGGCACCCTCGCCGGCGCCCTGATTCCCGAGCTGGTGAAGGCCTTTACCTCCACCAACTCCGGCCACGTCCGTGAGGTCGTGACGGCCTCCAAGGAGGGCGGCGCCTCTCTGAACATCATCTCCGGCCTGGTGGCGGGCTACTTCTCCGCCTACTGGATGGGTCTCACCATTGTGGCCCTCATGGGCGCCGCTTACTTCGTGTCGACTTTCGGCCTCGGCAGCTTCATGGAAGCCCCGGCCATCTTCTCCTTCGGTCTCGTGGCCTTCGGCTTCCTGGGCATGGGCCCCGTCACCATCGCCGTGGATTCCTACGGTCCCGTGACGGACAACGCCCAGTCCGTGTATGAACTCTCCACCATCGAGAACATCCCCGGCATCGAAGCGGAAATCCAGAAGGACTTTGGCTTCAAGCCCGACTTCGAGAACGGCAAGATGTACCTCGAAGAAAACGATGGCGCCGGCAACACCTTCAAGGCCACGGCCAAGCCCGTGCTCATCGGCACCGCCGTCGTGGGCGCCACCACCCTGATCTTCTCCATCATCCAGGTGCTCAACGGCAAGTTCGGCACCGCGAACGTGGTCGAGGGCCTCTCCATCATCAACCCCCTCTTCCTCCTCGGCCTCATCACCGGCGGCGCCATCATCTTCTGGTTCTCCGGCGCGGCCTGCCAGGCTGTGGCCACGGGCGCCTACCGCGCGGTGGAGTTCATCAAGCAGAACATCAAGCTGGATTCCGGCGCCGAAAAGGCTTCGGTGGAAGACTCCAAGAAGGTCGTGGAAATCTGCACCCAGTACGCCCAGAAGGGCATGTTCAACATCTTCCTGGCCGTGTTCTTCTCCACGCTGGCCTTCGCCTGCCTGAACCACTTCTTCTTCATCGGTTACCTGATTTCCATCGCCGTCTTCGGCCTCTACCAGGCCATCTTCATGGCCAATGCCGGTGGCGCCTGGGATAACGCGAAGAAGCTCGTGGAAACCGAACTGAAGGCCAAGGGCACCGAGCTGCACGATGCCTGCGTCGTGGGCGACACCGTGGGCGACCCCTTCAAGGACACCTCCTCGGTGGCCATGAACCCCGTCATCAAGTTCACCACCCTCTTCGGCCTCCTGGCCGTGGAACTGGCCATCGGCCTGAATCCCATGACCGCCCACATCGCGGCCCTGGTGTTCTTCCTCGTCTCCACCGTCTTCGTGTGGCGCTCCTTCTATGGCATGCGCATTCCCACCGAAGCCGCCAAGTAGCAAGCCGTTCCAGATTTGACCAACTGTCATTTCCCAGGCCCCTCTTTCGAGGGGCCTGGGCTTTTTATGGTACGGTGTCACGTGTCCTACAGGAGCCAGCCATGTCATCCCGTTCCCTCCGCCTCGCGGGTCTGGCGGCCCTTGTGAGCGCCTCCATGGGTTTGTTGGCCCAGGGCCCCGTCCCACCTGTCGCCAAGCAGGTCGAGCACATCTCCATCTGGCATGGCGAGAAGGTGAACGATCCCTGGTTCTGGCTGCGCGAGAAGACCAGCCCTGAAGTGGTGGCTTATCTGAATGCTGAGAATACCTACATGGAGGCCATGACGGCGGGTCTCAAGCCCTTCTCCGAGGCGCTCTACAAGGAGATGCTGGGCCGTATCAAACAGACGGATCTCAGCGTCCCGGTTCGCAAGGGTGCCTTCTACTACTACTCCCGCACGGAGGAGGGGAAGCAATACCCCATCCAATGCCGCCGCAAGGCCGCCAAGGATTTCAGCTACGACGAAAAGACCGCCGAGGAGATCCTTCTGGATCAGAACGAACTCGCCCTGGGCTTGAAGTTCCTCAGCCTGGGCGGGATGGATGTGAGCGATGACGACAGGACCCTGCTGTTCAGCACTGACGACACTGGTTTCCGGCAATACAAGCTGTTCACCAAGGACCTGGCCACGGGCAAGGTGAGCACGGCGCTGGCGGAACGGGTGACTGCCTTCACCTGGGCCTCGGACAACCGGCATGTGTTCTTCGCCACGGAGGATGATGTCACCAAGCGTTCAGACAAGATTTGGCGCCTGGATTTGAAGGCTGGCAAACCTGAACTCGTCTACGAAGAAAAGGATGAGCTCTACCGCATCGGTGTGGGCCGTACCAAAGACCACAAGTTCCTGGTCATCGAGTGCATGGCTACGGACACCTGGGAGATGCGCTACCTGCCCGCCAGCGCACCCATGGGCGCCTTCAAAGTGCTGCTGCCCCGCGAGAAGGGCCACAATTACGACCTGGAACACCGGGACGGTCTCTTCTACATGCGCACCAACAAGGGCGCCAAGAACTTCCGTCTGGTGTCGGCGCCCGTGGCTACGCCGGATCCCAGCCACTGGAAGGAAGTGTTGCCGCACCGTGCCGATGTGTTGCTGGAAGGCCTGGATCCCTTCAAGGATTTCCTCGTGGTGATCGAGAAGAGCCAGGGACTGGATCGGTTCCGGATCTTCAATGTGAAAACCAAGATTTGGCGGGATGTCAGCTTCCCCGAGAGCGTGTATGCCGCGTTCCCTGGCGGGACACCGGAGTACACCTCATCCACCTTCCGCTTCAACTACCAGTCCATGGTGACGCCTTCCAGCGTCTACGACTGCGACATGACCGCGGGCAAGCAGACCCTCCTGAAGCAGACCGAAGTCCTGGGCGGCTACGACAAATCCCAGTACGCCACCGAGCGCCTCTGGGCCTCGGCTCGGGATGGCGTGAAGGTGCCGCTTTCCATCGTCTACAAGAAAGGTGTCAAGCGGGATGGCTCCGCACCCCTCTTCCTTTATGCCTATGGCTCCTACGGGTACGGCCAGTCCGCCACCTTTTCCATTCCCCGCCTGAGCCTGCTGGATCGTGGCATGGTCTACGTCATCGCCCACATCCGCGGTGGCAATGATCTGGGCGAAGCCTGGCACGACGACGGCATGCTCATGAAGAAGATGAACACCTTTACCGATTTCATCGACTCCGCCGACTTCCTGGTGAAGGAGAAGTGGACCGCCAAGGACCGCCTGGTCATCGAGGGCGGTAGCGCGGGTGGCCTGCTCATGGGCGCCGTCACCAACCTGCGTCCCGACCTCTTCAAGGCCGTGCACAGCGCCGTGCCCTTTGTGGATGTCATGAACACCATGATGGACGCCAGCCTGCCGCTCACGGTGGGCGAGTATCTGGAATGGGGCAACCCCAACGAGAAGCCCGCCTTCGATTACATGCGGGCCTACAGCCCTTACGAGAACCTCCAGAAGAAGGCCTACCCCGCCATCCTGGTCACCAGCAGTTTCAACGACAGCCAGGTGATGTACTGGGAACCGGCGAAGTACGTGGCCAAGTTGCGCACCCTCAAGACTGACGGCAATCCGCTGCTGCTGAAGATGAAGATGGAGCCCGCCGGCCACGGCGGCGCCTCCGGCCGCTACGATGCGCTCAAGGACAAGGCCTTCGAAACCGCCTGGATGCTAAGCCAGGTAGGTATTACCAAATAGCCGTTACTATCTCCCAAATGCGCGCACGCGCATTTTGGAGCAGGAGAAGGAGGGATCATGGTTGCGCCCGTTCCCATGGGGTATCACACGGTCACGCCTTATCTGGTCGTGCCCAATGGGTTGGCCTTTTTGGCCTTCATCGAAAAAGCCTTCGGTGCCATGGAGAAGAGCCGGACGCTTCGGCCTGACGGCACCATTGCCAACGCGGAGATTCAGATCGGCGATTCCATGCTGATGGTGGCTCAGGCCCGCGAGCCCTGGAAGCCCATGCCTTCGGGCTTCTACCTGTATGTGCCGGACACGGATGCGGTCTACCAGGCCGCCTTGGAGGCGGGTGGCATCTCCTTGATGGAGCCCGCCGATCAGTTCTACGGCGACCGCAATGCCGGGGTGCAGGATGCCTGGGGTAACAACTGGTGGATCGCCACTCACATCGAAGATGTGGATGAGGCCGAGATTCAGCGCCGAATGGCGGCGCGGGGGTAGGACCGACCCATATCCGCTCGCCTTCAACGGCAAAGATCCACCACGGAGGCACGGAGTATGGGCACGCGGGATGCGCCGGGCCCGGATGTCCCTAAAGGAATCCGGACCCGGCGCTAGCGTGGCTTCCGGCCTGCCCATGACGGAGGAACACCGAGGTCTCCGTTCAGCCTCCGTGAGTTCCGTGCCTCCGTGGTGGATCTCTTTCAATTGGATGGTTAACGGGCATCAGTCCAGCAGGTCCGTGTATTCCTTTTCCTGAAATCCCTGCAGGAAATCCCAAGGGAGCTTCGCGGGCAGGGGGCCGGGAGTGACCTCCGTGATGTTGAGCCGGTGTCCATCCAGGCTGCCTGCTTCGATTTTCAGGGGCAGTTCAAGCTCTCTGGACCAAAGCACCCTCAGGAACTGGGTCTGATCCCGGCTTTCGAACCAGGCGGCGCCCTTGGGAGCCTTCCGATCAAGGGGTTCCATGGCCGCCAGATGAGCCGGGTCCAGCAGGTGGAAGGCGCCAGCCCAGGAGCCGTCAAAGCCCACCTCGGGGTAGTCCCGGGGCTCGGCATGGATCTTCATGCCCAGGGGGTGGACAAAGGTGAGGCTCAGGCCGCCGGAGGGCTCTCGAGTAAGGAAGCGGGCCGCCACGCCCAGATCCTTGGGATGAAGGTGACTGTCTTCTCCCATGTGCTCCGGACTTGGCTTTGCCCGCAGCACCCGTTCCTGCCAGACCCGATCCTGGGCACGGTACAGCTGCTCCTCGAAGGTCACGGTTTTGGTAAGGCCATCGGGGGTTTCCAGGCGCTGGGTGTAATGCACCCGGGCCGAAAGGGCGGGAGGGGTGGCTTGGAGGCCCAAGGCCGCCAGCAAGGCGTAAAGCAGGACACGCATGATCGATTCCCGTAAAAACGGCATCCGCAGCCATGCTGCGGATGCCTGGGTTGGGGCAAAAGGGTGTTAGAAACCGAGCGCCGTCCTGAGCAGGCCAAAGACCTTGACGTTTTCCAGGGTGCCCTTGAAGGCATCACTTCCGGCACCCGTGGCGAAGAGCTTTACATCGCCACCGCCATGGGTTTCGCTGCCAGGTCCACCCAAGCGCACGGCCACTTCCTGCAGGTAGTCGTCGTGGAGCACCTGAGTGTTGTTCAAGTTGCCCGAGACCAGACTGGTGCGCAGATCGGGGCGGTTTGCTCCATTCCCGAACACAAGAGCCGTGTAGGGAAGGCCGTCCGCATCCAGGGAGGCTTGGCCGGTCTTGTAGTCCCTCACGATGTCCAGGATGGGATTGCCCTTGCGGGCGTAACCGTTGATGACCATGGTGTGGTCGTGATCGGCCGTCACCACGATGAGGGTGTTCGAAAGGTCCACCTTGTCGAGGGCCCGCTGAATGGCCTCGTCGAAGGCGATGGTGTCTTCCATGACGCGCTTGGCATTGGTGCCGTGGAGAGCGTGGTCGATGCGCCCCCCTTCCACCATGAGGACATACCCGTTGGGGTTCTTGGCGAGCACATCAATGGCCTTGCCGGTCATCTCGGCCAGGCTGGGCTGATCCAGGCCCTTGTTCTTCCGGTCCAACTCATAGTCCATGTGATCCATGTGGAAGAGGCCCACCAGCTTGGTGGTGGTCACGGGATTGATGGCGTCGAGGGCCGTGCGGTTCTCCACGTAGGCGTAGCCCGCCGTGGCGAATTCGGCGGTGAGGTCCCGTCCATCCGCGCGCTTGCCGCCGGTGACGGTCTTGGGGATGAAGAACTTCTTCCCGCCCCCCAGCAGGACATCCAGACCATCCTTGAGACTGGCGTTGTAGCCGACGCCACCGGGAACGGCCTGGGCGGCGATGTCGCATTCGGCGTCGCGGTGGGGCACATGGGCGTAGGTGGCCGCAGGCGTGGCGTGGGTGATGCGCGTGGTGGTCACGCTGCCAATGCCCTTGTTCTTGGCCTTGGCCAGTTCCAGAAGGGTGGGAACCGCGGTGCCGATGGTGCCGGTGCTGGTGTAATCGGCCGTGGGCTTGCTGGCTACCGTGTCGGGAGACATGGAGATGACTTCGTTGTTCATCTTCACGCCGGTCATGTAGGCGGACATGGAGGGGGCGGAGTCGGTGGTCTGGGCATCCTGGGAGAAGGTCTTGATGCGGGCCGTGCGGGGCAGGGTGTCCATGGTGAGCAGGCCGCCCTCGCCCACCTTGTAGAGGCGCGCGGCGGTGGTGGTGGCGGGGCCCATGCCATCCCCGAGGAAGAAGATGACGTTCTTGGCGGTCTGGGCCTGCGCCATGATAGATGCCGAAACCAGAGCGGTGAGCAGGAGGGAGTGTCGAATGGTCATGGGAGGCATCCTTTCTCAAAGGCCCGAGGCCTTCTTGACCTGGGTGAAGACCTGCGTGTTGTCCATGGTTCCCTTGAAGCTGGTGGCTCCCAGGCCCGTGGCGCCGAGCCAGACATCCGTGCCGCCATGGGTCTCGCTTCCGGCCGCCATGCGGATGGCGGCCTCCTGGTGGTAGGTGGCATCGATGACGATGGCATCGGTCAGGTCGGGGAAGGTGGAGCGCGCGCCGGCGGGGCGGCTTTCACCGTTACCGAAGCCGATGATGGTGTAGGGCTTGCCATCCGCATCCTTGGCGATGGAGCCATCGGCGTAGTTGCGCAGCAGGCCCACCACGCCGGGGTTGGTGGGGGTGGTTTTGCCTGTGCGCTGGGCGTAACCGTTCAGCACCAGGGTGTGGTCGTGGTCGGCGGTGACCACGATCAGGGTGTTGGCCAACGTGCCATCGCTCTTCTTGACTTCATCGAGGGCGGCCTTGATGGCATCGTCGAAGGCCACGGTGTCCTGGAGGGCCTTGCGGGCGGTGGTTTCGTGCAGGGCGTGGTCGATGCGGCCGCCCTCCACCATGAGGAAATAACCCTTGGGATTCTTGTCCAGCATGCGGATGGCCTTCAGGGTCATCTCGGCCAGGCTGGGTTCCTTGGTGGCATCGCGGTCAAAGTCATAGCTCATGTGGCTGGAGGTGAAGAGTCCCACGGCCTTGGTGGTCGAGCTGGGGGTGATGGCATCGAACTCGGCTCGAGTGCCGGCGTAGGTATATCCCTTCGCCTTCAGTTCTGCCGTGAGATCCCGGGCATCGGCGCGCTTGCCGCCACCGGCCTTGGGGAGGAAGAATTGCTTGCCCCCGCCAAACACCACATCCACGCCATCCCCCAGCTTGGCGTTGAAGCCGGCCCCGCCGGGCACCAACTGGGCGGCGATATCGGCTTCCGCATCCCGGTGGGGCACGTGGGCGTAGGTGGCGGCCGGAGTGGCGTGGCTGACGCGGGTGGTGGTCACCACGCCCGTGCCCCAGCCCGCCCCCTTGGCCAGTTCCAGCAGGGTCGCCACCGGCTGGCCGTTGCCGGTCACCACGGTGGTGGTGTAATCTGCGGTGGGTGCGTAGGCCACGGTGTTGGCCGTCATGGCGATGACTTCGTTGTTGGCCTTCACGCCCGTCATGTAGGCGGACATGGAAGGGGCGGAATCCGTTACCTGCGCATCGTTGGAATGGGTCTTGATGAAGGCTGTTTCAGGCAGGGTATCCATGGTGAGATCGCCATCCTCGCCCACGGAATAGATGCGGGCGGCGGTCTGGGTGGCCATGCCCATGCCGTCTCCCAGGAAGAAAATCACCCGCTTGGGCGCGGGTACCTGTGTGGTCGCGGCGGCCGTCTCTTTCTTGGCACCGCCGCAGGCCACCAGGGCGAGAAGGGCAGCCGTGGAGAGGGCTGCGCGTAGGGCTTTCATGGATGCCTCCGGGAAACGTGAAAGGCTGAGTCTCGCCTCCGGGTCCCACGGGGGAGCGACGGGGAAGTGAATCCTTTGGAAATCTCTTGTGCGGATCCGCCCATCCTCGGATTCCTCCTGGTCCAGGAGGACCGGGAGCCACGGGGAAGATTCCGGTAGAATGATCGGGAGTGGCCCTCGCATTCCGCCGGGCCGCTTCTTTTTTGTGACGGTCTCATGAGCCTTGTTGAAGAAATCCAGCGGCGACGCACCTTCGCCATCATCAGCCACCCCGATGCGGGCAAGACCACGCTGACGGAGAAGCTGCTGCTCTACGGTGGCGCCATCGACCGGGCGGGCAGCGTGAAGGCGCGGGAGGGTGGTGCGGCGGCCCATTCGGACTGGATGAGCATCGAGCAGGAGCGCGGCATCAGCGTCACCTCGGCTGCCATGCAGTTCGAGTACCAGGGCAAGGCCATCAACCTGCTGGACACGCCGGGCCACCAGGATTTCAGCGAAGACACCTACCGGGCCCTCACGGCCGCCGATGCGGTGGTGATGCTGCTGGACTGCGCCAAGGGCGTGGAAGAGCAGACCAAAAAACTGTTCCGCGTGGCCAGCGAACGCAAGCTCCCCATCTTCACCTTCGTGAACAAACTGGATCGGCCTGGCCGCGACCCCATTGAGCTCATCGATGAAGTGGAGGAACTCTTCGGCCTCCACGCCGTGCCCATGACCTGGCCCATCGGCTCGGGCTCGGATTTCAAGGGCGTCTACGTGCGGGCCACGGGGCAGATCCAGGTTTTTGAGCGGGCGAAAGCGGGTCGGAAAGCCCGCGTGGCCGGGCAGGGAGGGCTCGACGATCCGGAGATCGCTGCTCTGCTCACGCCTGCAGAGCTGCAGCAGCTGAAGGACGACGTGGATCTCATGAACCACGTGCTGCCCGCCTTCGACCGGGAGGCCTTCCTGCGCGGCGAGCAGTCGCCCATGTTCTTCGGCTCGGCCGTGAATAATTTTGGCGTGGCGGAGTTCCTTGAGGAATTCCTGGAACTGGCCCCATCGCCCGGACCCCGCCCCCTCATGCATGGCGGCGAGATCGTGCCCGAGCAGCCCTTCACGGCCTTCGTGTTCAAGGTGCAGGCCAACATGAACAAGGCCCATCGCGACCGTGTGGCCTTCGCCCGCATCGTCTCCGGCAAGTTCGAGCGCGGCATGGACGCGCTGCACGTGCGCGAAAAGAAATCCATCAAGCTGAACTATCCCCACATGTTCTTTGGCCGCGAGCGGCAGATCGTCGACGAGGCCTATCCGGGCGACATCCTGGGCCTCATCAATCCTGGCCTGTTCCGCATCGGCGATGTGCTGAGCGCCTCGGGTGCCATCGAGTTCCACGCGGTGCCCCGTTTCTCCCCTGAGCAGTTCGCCTCCGTGCGTCTGGCCGATCCCGGCGCTCGCAAGGGCTTTCTCAAGGGCCTGGGCCAGATCGCGGAAGAAGGCGTGGTGCAGGTATTTTGGCCCAAGGGGGGCGCGCCCCTGCCCATCCTCGGCGCCATCGGCCGCCTGCAGTTCGAGGTGCTCCAGCACCGTCTCAAGGACGAATACGCCTGTCCCGTGCTGCTGGAGCCCCGCGGCTTTCAGATGGCCCGCTGGATCACAGGCGGCTGGCCCGAGCCCAGCAAATTCTGGGGCGAGCTGGTGGAGGACGTGGAGGGCAACCCCGCCATCCTCTTCGAGAATGACTGGCAGCGCCGCACCACGGCCGAGAAATGCCCGGGGCTGAGCTTCCTGGAACATCCGTCCAAATAAGGAAAGGTGTTCCGGGAAATTTGTTTTTCATGATTATCGGCCTGCTTCAGCCACCGTTTCGCGAAAAAATGGAACCGCGAATGCCGCGAATGGGCGCGAATAGAGCGGATGCAGCCCGCCTGGGCCTCCGGCCCCAGCCGCGCGTGGCGTGGCTGGCCACTCACGGGGGGGCTCTGCCGTCCTTCAAGAGCCGGCGGATCCGCCCCGTGAGTGGAGGCGGAAGGATGACCGTTCGTCATTCCCGCGCCCGAAGGGCGATTCGCGCCATTCGCGGTTCACTGCTTTCCAGGCTGAGGCTCGCCGATCATCGGGTTGTTTTTTCAAATAATCATGATTTTTTAGCCTCTTCCGATATGCCCCTTAGACCTCAAAGGGGAGGAACCATGTTCAAGCAACGGTTCACAGGCTCTTGGTTATGCGTGGTCCTGGCGGCGGGCTCAGGGCTGTGGGGGCAGGGGCAGAAGCCCAAGGAGGCGGTCACCCCTGCCAAGGGAGACCAGAATCCGGACACGACCCTGCAGGAACTCGAGGCGCTGCTCAACGTCAAGATCATCAGCGTCTCCAAGCTGGCCCAGCGGCCCATCGATGCCCCGGGCATTGTGGGTTCCATCAGCCGGGATCAGATCGTTACCTACGGCTGGACTAGCCTGAACGATGTGCTGGGCAATCAGCCCGGATTCTCGCCCAGCCAGGATTTCGATCGCCGGACCATCAGCGCCCGCGGCGTGTTCGAAGGCTGGAACAACAACCACCTGCTGGTGCTGGTGGATGGCATTCCCATGAACGACAACATCTACGGCACGGCCTACACCTGGGAAGTGACGCCCCTGTTCATGGCGAAAAACCTGGAGGTCATGCGCGGGCCTGGCTCGGCGCTCTATGGTTCCAACGCGGTGGCTGGCGTGATCTCCATCAACACCGTGAAAGCCGAGGACATCAAGCAGGGGGGCGAGGCTGCCCTGCGCTTCGGCGACCGGGCCACCCGGTCGCTGGATTTCATGACGGGTGGAAGTGCAGACCTCTTTTCCTACGTGGCTTCCTACAGCACCCGAGCCACCAACGGGAACGAATACGCCTCACCGGATGGTTCTGGACTGACTCTGCCCAACGGCGCCTTGAGGTCCTTCAACACCCGCGACCACCGGAACAATGACTATTTCTTCGCCAAGCTGGAGGGCTTGTTCTCGCTCGATGGCTTCAGCATGCAGTTCCACCAGCAGCGTTGGACCTTCGACACTGGCTTTGGCTGGTTGTTTCAGGTCCCCGATGTGCCGGAGAGCATGAACGAGCAGCGCCAGATCATCATCCTGCGCTACGGCGCGGAAACGGGCAACCTCACCCAGGAGTACAGCCTGCGGTATCAGACCCACGGCATCGACTGGAACACCCGCTACTACCCAGTGGGCGCCACCTATGCGCCGGGTCTCACGGAGATTCTGAAGACATCGGCCGATGAGCTGTTCATGCGGGCCCAGGCCACTTTGAAGTGGGGGGAGAACGGCTCCGTGGTGGGAGGCATCGAGGCCAACCGCTTCACCTACGATGGCGACCGCGCTCACTACAGCAATGTGGACCTGAACTCTGATGGGACCTTCCTGGCCTCACCTGATGGAAGCCCGATCAAGCTCAAGGGGTTCCTGCAGTGGACGCAGGGGAATCCTGTGCTTAGAACGGCTGCCTATTTGCAGGTCGCCACGGGCCGGATGCTGAATGGCGTCCTTGATCTCACGGCGGGCCTCCGCTACGACAAACAGAGCTCCAACTACAACGCCTTGGATCAGGCTCAAACCACGGGGGGGGGCTACCTCCAGAACAAGCTGGAGTATTCGAAGGTCAGCCCCAGATTGGGCCTGGTGCTCCATGCTGGCAATGACTACAGCTTCAAGGTGCTGGTGGGCCGGGCGTTCCGGACCCCTTCGCCTGCGGAGACCTTCGGCGCCAATACCTATGCACTGGCCTCCAACATCCATCAGCTCCAGCCGGAAACGTCTGACAGCGTGGAGCTGGCCTCTGACTGGATCATCAATCGGAACCTGAATTGGCGCATCAACGCCTACCAGGCCAAGATGAAAAACCTCATCGGCTACAGCGTCGCCAACGCCAACCTCAGCACAAACCTGTACACCCTCACCACCCAGGGGTTCGAAACAGAATTGCTATGGGCCAGCGGCGCCTGGAATGGTTTCGGCAATCTCTCCTACGCCAAGCGTTCCAGTGAGACCATCCTGGATCCCACCATCCAGTCCAGCCAGGATGTGACCTGGGTGCCTTCCCAGACCGCCAACCTGGGCCTCGGTTGGAAGCAGGAGGGGCTGAGTGTGGCAGGCTCGGTGCACT
>JAYVRY010000001.1:0-2799 GCA_043775845.1 Acidobacteriota bacterium | reverse complement strand
CAAGTCCGTCAATGGCAAACTCACGGGCATCGAGTTCCAGCGCAATGTGTTGGGCGAGCGTGACGACAGTGGCCGCGCCAAGCCAGTGCCCCTGCCGGGCAGCGAATTCGTCGCCGACCTGGACACCCTGGTGGTGGCCATCAGTGAAGAGCCCGAGACCGAGACCCTCGACGGCCTCAAGACCTCCCGCTGGGGCTCCCTGGTGATCAATCCGGAATCCTACATCACCAACGAAACGGGTGTCTTCGGCGGCGGCGACGTCGTCACCGGGCCCAGCACCGTCATCGAAGCCATCGCCGCGGGCAAGAACGCCGCGATCATGATGGACCGCTACCTCTCGGGCAAACTGCTCAAGAAGCTCAATACCGTGGTCCTACCGACCGTGTATGTGCCCCCTGTCAGTGGAGAAGAGGAAGGCGAGGCCACCGGCCGCATCCGCCCTGAACTCCTCCCCGTGGAAGCACGCGTGAAGAACTTCAACGAAGTGGATCTTTCCCCTTCCGAGAATCACGTCCTGTGCGAAGCGCGGCGCTGCCTGCGCTGCGACATCGAATTCACTCAACCGGCTACGAATTGAGGAGCAGCCATGTTTGCCATTGAAGCGAACGGCCAGAAGATCGAGGCCAAGAAGGGCGAAACAATCCTGCAGTCCCTCAAGCGGGCCGGGATCAATGTCCCCACAATCTGCCACATGGAAGGGCTGTTGCCCTCTGGAACCTGCCGCATGTGCGTCGTCGAAGTCGAAGGTTTCGGCGGTTTGGTGCCCTCCTGCTCCTACCCCGTCGCCGAGGGCATGAAGATCCGGACCAACACCCCGGACGTCATGACCACCCGGAAGACGATCATCGACCTGCTGCTCAGCAACCACCCGGACGATTGCCTCTACTGCGCCCGGAACGGCAACTGCGATCTGGCCAAGCTGGCCTCCGATAACGGCGTCCGGGACCGCTCCTACCAGGGCGAACGAATCCGCCGCCCCAAGGATATTTCCAGCCCGTCCATCATCCGCGATCCGGACAAGTGCATCCTTTGCGGCAAGTGCGTCCGCATGTGCGATGAGATCCAGGGCGTTTCCGCCATCGACTTCATCGCCCGCGGCTCCAAGGCTTTCATCGGCACGGCCTTCAACCAGGGCCTGAACGTCTCGAGCTGCATCAATTGCGGCCAGTGCATCCTGGTCTGCCCCACGGCCGCTCTTTCCGAGCACAAGTACGTGAACGAGGTGCTCCAGGCCCTGTCGGACCCCGACATGACGGTGGTCGTCCAGCACGCGCCCGCCGTATCAGTCAGCATCGCCGAAGAATTCGGCTTCGCTCCCGGCACAGACTTTGATGGCAAGATGACCGCTGCCCTGCGCCGGGTGGGTTTCGACCGGGTCTTCGACACCTCCTTCACCGCCGATCTCACCATCATGGAAGAGGGTTCGGAGCTGGTGCATCGCGTCCAGACTGGCGGCGCCCTGCCCATGTTCACCAGCTGCTCGCCGGGCTGGGTCAAGTTTGTCGAGGAGTTCTATCCCGAATTCCTGCCCAATGTCTCCACCTGCAAAAGCCCGCAGCAGATGATGGGCGCGGTCATCAAGTCCTATTTCGCCCAGAAGGAGAATCTCGATCCCAAGAAGATCGTGAGCGTGTCCCTCATGCCTTGCACCGCCAAGAAGTTCGAGTGCGAGCGCCCCGAGATGGGCAAGGACTTCGTGCCGGATGTGGACTACGTGCTCACCACCCGCGAACTGGCCGAGCTGTTCCGCATCACCGGCGTGAACCCCGCGGTCATCGAGCCCGAGTCTCCGGACACGCCCTTCGGTGAGCGCTCCAGCGCCGGCAAGCTCTTCGGCGCTTCGGGTGGTGTCATGGAAGCTGCGCTCCGCAGCGCCGTCTTCCTGATCACGGGCGAGGAAATGAAGGACTACACGATCCAGCCTTTGCGCGGCATGGAGGGCTCCAAGGAGCTGCGGGTCAAGGTCGGTGATCTGGAAGTCGGTGCCGCCGTGGTTTCCAGCCTCGGCCAGGCCCGGAAGCTCATGGAGGAGCTCAAGGCCGGCCGCAAGGACCTCCACTTCATCGAAGTCATGACCTGCCCTGGCGGATGCATCAATGGCGGTGGCCAGCCCATCGGCGCCGACAAGGAAGCCATCAAGGCCCGCATGGCCGCCCTCTACCAGATCGACAGCGGCGACAAGCTCCGGGTCAGCCATAAGAATGAATTCGTCCAGCGGCTTTACACTGAATTCCTGGGGAAGCCCCTGGGCCACAAGAGCCACGAGCTGCTCCATACCCACTACGACAAGCGCGAAGTCCTTCTGTGACCCTTAACGAGGCGACGCCATGACCATCAAAAAGAAGATTCTGGTAGTAGAAGACGACATTGATCAGCTGGACCACATTTCCATGATCCTGAAGGCCGACGGCTACGACGTCATCTCGGCCCAGGGGCAGGCGGAAGGCGAGGAGGCTATTCTCACCGCCATCCCGGACCTGGCCATCCTCGACCTGATGATGGAAAACATGGATTCCGGGTTCGTGCTCTGCCACCAGATCAAGCACCTGTACCCCGAAACGCCGGTCATCCTCCTGACCGCCGTCCGCTCCGAAGCCGGGGTGGATTTCTCGGCCAAGTCCAAGGGGGCGGCCAGCTGGATCAAGGCCGACGTGCTGCTCGACAAGCCCATCCGGCCCGAGCAGTTGAGGGTTGAAGTCCGACGCCTGATGGCGTGAACTGTCATCAGGGGGCCGCGCCCGCGCGGCCCCCTGATGGAGAGGGCAACATGAAGACACGCAGGACCACTCCGGCGGATCC